>JAKLKW010000001.1 GCA_023150455.1 Alphaproteobacteria bacterium
TGCGCAGGCGGTCTACTGGTTCGGCACCGGTGCCGGCATCGGCCTGATCCTGATCGGGCTCGTCGCCGCCTGCTGGGCGGCGCTGCGCCGGCCCGGCGGCTGGAGCGCCGGCCTGGCGCTGGCGGCGGCGCTGGCCGTGGCGGCCCTCGCGCCGCTCGGTCTTCTTGGCCCGCCCCATCGCCTCGGCGCGGCCGCGCCCGGGCTGTGGCTGGCGGTCGCGGGCCTTGTCTGCCTGGCCTGGCGCGCGCTCGAGACGCTGGCGCGTCTCCCGGCCGGGCGCCTGCTGGGCCTGGTCGTGCCGGGCCTGTTCGGGCTCGCCGTCCTGTTCCTGTGGGAGATGCTGGTGCGCGGCTTCGAGATCCCGCGCGTGCTGCTGCCGAGCCCGAGCCGGATCGGCGATGTCATGGCGGCCGGCGCCGACACGCTGGCACAGGATTTCCGCCAGACCTTCCTCAAGTCGGTGCTGGCCGGGTTCGCGCTCGGCTCGGGCCTGGGATTCGCCGCGGCGGTCATGATCGACCGCTCGCCCTTCCTGCAGCGCGGCCTGCTGCCGCTGGGTGCCCTGGTCAGCGCCATCCCGATCGTCGGCATCGCGCCGATCATGGTGATGTGGTTCGGCTTCGACTGGCAGTCGAAGGCGGCGGTGATCGTCGTCATGACCTTCTTCCCCATGCTGGTGAACGCGCTGGCGGGCTTGAACGCGGCCGGCGGCATCGAGCGCGACCTGATGCGGTCCTACGCCGCCGGCTACTGGAGCACGCTCGTGAAGCTGCGCCTGCCCAACGCCTTGCCCTTCGTGTTCAACGCGCTGAAGATCAACTCGACCCTGGCGCTGATCGGCGCCATCGTCGCCGAGTTCTTCGGCACGCCGATCGTCGGCATGGGCTTCCGCATCTCGACCGAGGTCGGCCGCATGAACATCGACATGGTCTGGGCGACCATCGCGGTCGCGGCCGTGGCCGGGTCGGCGTTCTACGGCCTCGTCGCGCTGATCGAGCGCGGCTTGACCTTCTGGCATCCGTCGTTCCGCAGTTAGACAGATCAACCACGAGCTCGAACCAGAGGAGGCAGGTACATGAGGAAATTCGCCATGCTGGCCGGCGCCGCCGCGCTGGCGCTCGCCGGGGTCTCGGTCGGCACCGGGGCCCAGGCGCAGGACAAGCTGACGCTGCAGCTCAAGTGGGTGACGCAGGCGCAGTTCGCCGGCTACTACGTCGCCAAGGACAAGGGCTTCTACAAGGCCGAGAAGCTGGACGTCACGATCAAGCCGGGCGGCCCCGACATCGCCCCGGCGCAGGTGATCGCCGGCGGCGGCGCCGACGTCATCATCGACTGGATGCCGTCGGCGCTGGCGACGCGCGAGAAGGGCGTGCCGCTGGTCAACATCGCCCAGGTCTTCAAGCGCTCGGGCATGATGCTGACCTGCCGCAAGGACAGCGGCATCAAGAGCCCGGCCGACTTCAAGGGCCGCACGCTGGGCGTGTGGTTCTTCGGCAACGAGTATCCGTTCCTTTCCTGGATGGACAAGCTGGGCCTCAAGACCGCCGGCGCCAACGCCGACATCAAGGTGCTGAAGCAGGGCTTCAACGTCGACCCGCTCCTGCAGAAGCAGGCCGACTGCATCTCGACCATGACCTACAACGAGTACTGGCAGGTGATCGACGCCGGCATCAAGCCCGACCAGCTTCTGGTCTACAAGTACGAGGACCAGGGCGTCGCCACGCTCGAGGACGGGCTCTACACGACCGAGGCGAAGCTCAAGGACCCGGCCATGGCCGACAGGCTCGTGCGCTTCGTGCGCGCCTCGGTCAAGGGCTGGGACCACGCGATCAAGAACCAGGCCGAGGCGGTCAGGATCGTGCTCGACAACGACGCGACCGGCGCGCAGAAGGAGGCGCACCAGAAGCGCATGATGGGCGAGATCGCCAAGCTGGTGGCGGACCAGCCCAAGGGCATCGGCTACCTCGAGCCGGCCGACTACGAGCGCACGGTCGCCACGCTGCTCGGCGGCAAGTCCGACCCGGTCATCACCAAGAAGCCGGAAGGCGCGTGGACCCACGCCATCATCGAGAAGGCGCGGAAGAACTAGGCGCCGGCTCGCTGCGCTGTCTTTGCCCCCTTCCGCGCCGCCGGGCGCGGAAGGGGCGGCGCAGCGATATTCCGCCCGCTCGAGGCGCTGTCCGGTCCGTCCATGCGACGCATCCGGCGCATCGATTTCACCGCGGTGCAATCACGGCGCTGGCATCGGCGTTGACTTCCCCGAGTCGCAGCGCGGCGAACTCGCCGTGGTGGTCGCTCCGCGGGGCACGGACTCGGCGGGCATGGATCGGGCCGGTCGCGACGCGCTAATCTGATGCCGGGGGCGGCGGTGCGGGTCTTCTGGAAGCAGCAAGACGTCTGGGCCGGACTGCTGATCATGGCGCTGGGAGGACTGGCGTTGTGGCTGGCCGGCAATCTGGCCATGGGACAGGCCGTGCGCATGGGTCCCGGCTACGTGCCGCGCATCCTGGCGGGTGTGGTCGTCGCGCTCGGCGCCGTCGTCTGCGGCCGCGGCTTGGTTGCCGGCGGGGTCTCGGCTGGTTCCTGGGCGCTGCGGCCGCTCGCGGTGATACTGGCCTCGATTGTCGCCTTCGGCTTCCTGATCGAACGCCTGGGATTGGTGCTGGCCTCGATCGCGCTGGTGACGGTCGCGCGGGTCGCGGCTGGCAGGGAACGCCCCGTCGAAACCGTCGCACTGGCGATGGCGCTCGCCGCCTTCGCCGCGGCGACGTTCGTCGGGCTGCTCGGCCTGCCGTTCAAGCTGTGGCCGGCCTGAGGCGCGATGGACCTGCTGGTCAACATCGCGCATGGGTTTTCCGTCGCCCTGACGCCGGCCAACGTGTTCTTCTGTTTCCTTGGCGCGCTGTTGGGAACGCTGATCGGCGTGCTGCCCGGCATCGGGCCCCTTGCCACGATCGCCATGCTGCTCCCGATCACCTTCGCGCTGCCTCCCGTCGGGGCGCTGATCATGCTGGCGGGAATCTACTACGGCGCGCAGTACGGCGGCTCGACCACGGCGATCCTGGTCAACATCCCCGGCGAATCCTCGGCGGTCGTGACATGCCTCGACGGCTACCAGATGGCGCGGCAGGGGCGCGCCGGACCGGCGCTCGCCATCGCGGCGCTCGGCTCGTTCCTCGCCGGATGCGTGGCGACGGTGGTGATCGCCCTGGTGTCGGAGCCGCTCACGGTCCTCGCGCAGCGCTTCCAGGCGCCCGAGTACTTCGCCCTGATGACCCTGGGCCTGGTCGGGTCGGTGGTGCTGGCCAAGGGCTCCGTGCTCAAGGCCGTTGCCATGATCTTCATCGGCCTGCTGCTGGGCACGGTCGGCACCGACGTGAACACCGGGCAGATGCGGATGACCTTCGGCATCCACGAGCTGGCCGACGGCATCGGCTTCGTGCCGCTCGCGATGGGCCTGTTCGGCATCGCCGAGATCGTGGCGAACCTGGGCGCGGCGGGCGGCCAGCCCGTGCGGCCGGAGCGCGTCGACCGCCTGATGCCGTCGCGCGAGGATCTGCGCCGTTCGACGCCTGCCGTGCTTCGCGGCACGGCGATCGGCTCGGCGCTGGGCGTGCTGCCGGGCGGCGGCGCGCTGGTGGCCGCCTTCGCGGCCTATACCGTGGAGAAGAAGCTCGCGGCCGATCCCAGCCGGTTCGGGCGGGGCGCGATCGAGGGGGTCGCCGCCGCGGAGTCGGCCAACAACGCCGGCGCGCAGACGTCGTTCATCCCGATGCTGACCCTCGGCATCCCGCCCAACGCGGTCATGGCGCTGATGATCGGGGCGATGGCGATCCACGGAATCACGCCCGGTCCCGAGGTGGTGACCAAGCAGCCCGACCTGTTCTGGGGCATGGTCGCCAGCATGTGGATCGGCAACCTGATGCTGGTCGTCATCAACCTGCCGCTGATCGGCATCTGGGTCCGGCTATTGCGCGTGCCCTATCGGCTGCTGTTCCCGGCGATCATGCTGTTCTGCGCCATCGGCGTGTACAGCCTGAACAACTCGGTGGTCGAGGTCATGCTGATGGCGCTGTTCGGTCTGCTTGGGTATGTCCTGCACAAGCTCGATTGCGAACCGGCGCCGTTGCTGCTCGGCTTCATCCTGGGGCCGCTGATGGAGGAGAACCTGCGTCGCGCCATGCTGATCTCGCGCGGCGACCCGCTGGTGTTCGTCACCCGCCCGATCAGCGCCGGGCTGCTGCTGCTCGCAGCACTGCTGCTCGTCCTCGTCATCGTGCCGGCGATCCAGCGCAAGCGTGCCGAGACGTTCGTCGAGTAGCCGCCTCTAGGGGATGCAGATCTTGTCCGACTCGATGTCGGAGATGAATCCGTAAGACGGCGCCGAGGTGATCATAAGCTCGGTTCTGGCGGCGACCGCGACGGTCTGCGGCGTTACGCTGCAGGCCCAGAAGGTCGGCACCAGGCCCGGCGGCACGGGCGGCACCGGCGTCCCGGTCATCGGATGCTCCAGGTCGCAGCCCAGCGCTGCCGGATCGCCGACATGGATCGGCGCGCCGTGGTTGAAGGGGAAGCGGCTGGTCAACTGCGTCGCGATGATCAGCTCGGCCGGAGTCAGCCAGCGCATGGTCACGACCAACGGCCCGCGGAACGGGCCGGACGGGTCGGTTTCGACCCTGGTGCGCAGCACCCAGCGGTTCTTCCCGGTCTGCACCCCGGCCCGGCGCAGCGCCAGGTCGCAGCTCGTGTTCGAGCCGATGAAAAAGCTGACGAAGTCGTCGCGCCACAGCGGGCGGATGTCGGCTACGTCCTCGACCCGCTCGCCGTGGCGGTAGACCGAATAAAGCGGCAGATCGGTGCGCAGGTCGGCGCCGGGGGCCAGCCGCTTCGGCTCCCATTGCCCGGCCTCGACCACCTCCAGCACCGGACAGGGCTTCTGGTTGCGCTGGCAGAACACCATGAAATCCAGTGCTTGCGCCTTCGGCAGCACGACCAGGGCGCATTGCACGTAACCGGGCGCCACATTGCGCGTGATGCGGCGGAACGTGCCCGCGCGGCATTCCATGCGCACCTGCTGCGCCGGGGTCAGCGCCGGCCGGTCGACCGTGTCGGGACACATCGGGCGATTACTCGGCCTTGAGGCCGAGCTGCCGGATCATCTTCCCCCAGCGGTCGAATTCCATCCTGGTCGTCTTGTCGAGCTCGGCACCGGGCGCGCCGATGCCCTCGGCGAACATGTCGGCTAGGCGCTTGCTCATCGCCGGGTCCTTCATGGCGATCTGCGCGGCTTGCTGCAGCTTGGCGATAACGGGTGCCGGGGTGCCGACGGGCGCATAGATCCCGGTCCAGGAATCGGTCACGAAATCCTTGTAGCCGGCATCAACCATCGTCTGCGTGTCGGGCAGCGCAGCCGAGCGCTTGGCCGACATCACCGCCAATGCCTTCACCTTGCCCGCCTGGATATGCGGCAGTGCCGTTTGAAGGTTATCGACGATCAGCGGCACCTCGCCGGCGATCACACCCTGGAGTGCCGGTCCCCCGCCCTTGTACGGCACGTGCACCAGGTCGATGCCGGCCTGGGCCTTGAGCATCTCGGTGGCCAGGTGGGCATGAGTGCCATTCCCGCCGGTGGCGTAGTTGTACTTGCCGGGGTTCGCTTTCGCGAGCTTGACCAGATCGGGAACGTTGGAAACGCCGAGGCTCGGATGGGCGACCAGCACGATCGGTGCGATGGTCATCAGGGCCACGGGCTGGAATGCCTTGAGGCTGTCGTAGGGCAGGTTCTGGTAGAGGTTCGGTGCGATCCCGTGCGTCGACACCGTGCCCGCCATCAGCGTGTATCCGTCCGCCGGCGCCTTGGCGACATAGGCTGCGGCGATGGTGCCGCCGGCGCCGCCGCGGTTTTCAACGATCACGCGCTGTCCGAGCGGCTCGGCCATGCGGTCCGCGAACAGGCGCGCCATCACGTCGGTGGCGCCGCCTGGCGGGAACCCGACGACGATCGTGACAGGCTTGCCGGGGTACGAATCCTGCGCCATCGCCGGTGCACATGCGATCGCGCCGGTCAAGACGGCAAGCCCGGCCATGGTCAGCGAGCGAACGCGGCGCATGAGGACCCCCCTGTCTGATAGGATGAAGCAAAAGTCTAGCCGACTCTGGCCATGCTGTCAGCGAACGGGGCGGCCGAGCTCAATGGATGTCTTCCTTGCGTGCATATCGATATGGCAGCGCACGCAAATCGACCCCGGCGGGACCCGGCGTGTCGACCTCGACGAAGCCGCGGCAAAGCGGGGCGAACGCGCCGCGAAAATGGTTCTTGCCCTTGACGCAGAGCAGGCGCAGCGCCCGCACGTCGATGCCGTGCAGATCGAAATAGGCCGTGTCGTTGACCGGCTCGCGGCGACTGGTGACGATGGTTTGGATGCCCGCGACGTCGAGCACGGCCGTCGGCCCCATGCGCACGGTCAGCCCCTTGTGCATCGGACCGCGATTGGTGAACACGCCGTCGGTCAGTCTGCGCACGCTGGCGGTGACCGGCACCGGCGGGCCGAACTCGCGCGTCACCTGGCCCCCGAGGGTGCAGTCTAGCCGCGTGCCGACGCCGGCCTCCCGGGCGCGTTCCACCAGCGCGGCGTCGCAGAAATAGGCGAAGGCGGTCGGCTTGTCGGGCTTCATGTCGACGAGCGCTCGAAACAGTCCCGGCGTATCGGCGATTCCGCCCGAATAGGTGTTGTCGGCAGACTCCAGCGTCACGGCCGGACCGACGCCCTGCAGCGACATCGCCCGCTGCAGTCCTTCGGCTGCGCCGGGCAGGGAGACGGAGAAGCGCGAGGCGCGCGCGCGCATCGCCTCGGCCAGCGTCTTGGCCGCACGATCCGCCGCCGTCGCATCGCCGTCGGCGTGGACCATGATGGACGCGCCGGTGCAGGGCGTGTCCGCATAGGGAAACCCGCCGAACGGCGTCACATCGAGCACGGCGCCGACCTCGGCGGCGCGCGCCATGGCCTCGAGCTCCATCATCGGGCCGTCGGTCGTGCGCATGTTGAAGCTGTGCAAGATGCAGCCCGGTCGCACCAAGCGCCCTACCGGCCGCAGTCGCCCGGCGACCGTGGCTTCGAGCATCGACAGCACACGTGCCGCGGTTTCGCGCATATCGAGATGCGGCAGGGTCTTGTAGCCGGCGCCGACGTCGATCACCTCGACCATCTCCGGGCCCAGGTTTGCGTGCATGTCGAAACTCACGCCGAGCGGCGTGGTACCGATGATCCGCCGGACCGCGCGCAGCAGCTCCAGTTCCGGCTGCGGCCGCCTTGCCGTCGCGAGCGCCCCATGCAGCGAGAGGTAGACGGCGTCCCATCGCCGCTCCGCGAGGTCGGCCAGCACTTCGCCCTTGAACGCGTCGAACAGCGCGTCATCCATCGGTCCGCCGGGCTGCGCGGAAGCGCAGCGCGAGACTGCGACCGCCCAGTCCGGGCTGCGGTCGGCAAAGTCTGTCACCGCGGCCAGTTCGGTCGGCGTATCGCGGAAGGGCCGCAGCGCCGAGGCTCCGCGAGCCCATTCCGTGCCCTCGAACTCGGCGAGATCGGTGGGCAGCGGCGAGAATGAGTTCACCTCGAGCCACAGCCGGGCGACCAGCAGATGCCTTGGCATGATATCGTTCCGATCAGGTTGCGGTCGGCGGCAGGAACGCTATCACGGCCTCCACCGGCAAGCCGCGCTGAATGCCGGTCTGTCGATCCGGCGCGCGCAGCACGATGTTCTGATGATTCGGCATATGCGACTCGTCGAAACCAACGATATGGCCCAAGGTCTCGCCCGCGACGACCACCCGGTCACCCTCGGCCAGGATGCCGCCCACGGTGAACTCGACGAAAGCGATTCCGGCGACGCGGTCGACCCGGCCTCCCGGTGCGGCGCTCGGCTCGTCGGTTGCCATCAGCTCGTGGATCTCGCCCCGGCGGACGGCGCGCGTGTTCGGCCGGATCAACTGCAATCCGCGCTGGTCGCGCACGAATTTCAGCACGGCGACCAGCACCCCGCGCAGCGGTCGGCGTGGATAGTCGGGCGGCGGAATGCGCTCTGCCGCGCAGAACGGATCGCCGCGCTCATCCTTCATGGTTCCCCCCCGGGTCAAAACCGGTCGGCGCGGTAGGGCGTGAGGTCGACGCTCGGTCGACGCCGCTGGGCCAACTCCGCGACCAGCTTGCCAGTGATCGCGGCAAGCGCAAGCCCTACTTGATCGTGCCCGAAGGCGAGCAGCACATTCGGATGGCGCGGCGCCCGGTCGATGATCGGCAACGAGTCGGGCAGGGAGGGTCGCGGTCCCATCCACGGCACCCCTTCCTCATCGCAGATCGCCGGCGCCAGGGAGCGTGCATGGTGGAGAATGCGCCTGGCCTGTCGGAAATCCGGGGCCGCATCCGGCGAACCGAACTCGGCGATGCCCGTCACTCGCAGCCCGCTGCGCATCGAAGTCAGCACGACATGTCGTTCCGGCGCATTGATCGGCCGCCGGAAGCGTGCCTTGGAGCCGGCCAGCTCGACGTTGTAGCCACGCTCGGCAACCAGCGGCACGCGAACGCCGAGGTCGGCGGCGAGTGATGCGGACCATGCCCCGGCCGCGATTACGAACTGATCGGCCTCGTGTCTTCCTCCATCGCTGAGCGCGGCCCGGGGGCCGTCTTCGGTCATTTCGAAGCCGTGGACCCGCGCACGCAGCAATTGCCCGCCGCCGCGCACGAAATGCTCTGCCAGGGTGCGCACCAGCAGCAGCGGGTCCGTGGTGTGACCGACCTGAGGCAGCATCACGGCGTGACGGATGCTCGGCGACAAGGCGGGCTCCAGCTCGCGCGCCTCGTCGCCGCTCATGGTCTCGACCGCGATGCCGCGCCGCCGCCGCATGTCCAGGCCGTAGCGCGATGCCGCCAGGCCTTCGTCGGTCTCGTACACGAGCAGCAGGCCTTCGCGCTCGACCAGGTGGCCGGCTCCCGCCGCTTCGATCAGCGGCGCATAGGCGTCGAAGAGGTGCCGCTGCAGGGCGTGGCGGGCGTCCGCCGATGCCTCGGCGACTTCGCGGCGCGCATTGGCGAGGACGCCGGAAAGGAATCGCCAGGTGCGCGGCAGATCGCGCCAACGGACCGTGACGGGCGATCTCCGGTCGAACAGCATCGCCGGCACACGCCGTCGCAGGCCCGGCACCGCGGCTGGCACGCAGCTCGCGTAGCCGAACCCGCCGGAATTGCCGGCGGAGCATCCCGCGCCCGGCGCGTCGCGATCCACCAGGGAGACGGCGAATCCGGCACGCTGAAGGTACAGCGCGCAGCACGTGCCGACGGCGCCGGCGCCGATGACCAGAATGCGGCGCATGTTGGAAGGCTAGATCCATCCATGTTCATGGGCCAGGCGATGCGTCGCTGTATCGCCGGGCCCGATCACCGCCGGTGACGGCGCGGGGCGCGTGCCAGGTCTTGGCGGCCTCTCTTGCCGTCACTCCGCCGCCGCGCGCGGCACCCGCCGCGGCTTCTTCGCCTCGGCCTGGCGCTCGACCGCGGCGTAATAGGGGGCGAAGGTCGGGCGGTCGATGTAGCGGCCGGCGCCCTTGACGGCATCGAGCTTGCCATTGGCCCACACGACCCTGCCTTGCGAGATCGTGACGGTGGCGACGCCCTGCATCGTCATGCCTTCGAAGATGTTGAAGTCGATCTTCTGGTGATGGGTCTTGGCCGAGATGGTGCGGCTGGCGGTCGGGTCCCACACCACAAGATCGGCGTCGGCGCCGACGCCGACCGAGCCCTTGCGCGGGTAGATGTTGAAGATCTGCGCCGCGTTCGTGGACGTCACCCGCACGAACTCGTTCGGCGTCAGCCGTCCCTTGGCCACGCCGTGGTGCCACAGCACCGTCATGCGGTCCTCGACGCCGCCGGTGCCGTTCGGGATCCTGGTGAAGTCGTCGCGGCCCATCGCCTTCTGCGGCGCGCAGAAGCAGCAGTGGTCGGTCGCCGTGGTCTGCACCGTGCCGCATTGCAGGCCCCGCCACAGCGCCTCCTGGTGCTCCTTCGAGCGGAAGGGCGGGCTCATCACGTGCGCGGCGGCGTAGTTCCAGTCGGGATGGCGGTAGACGCTGTCGTCGACCACCAGGTGGCCGGCCAGCACCTCGCCGAACACGCGCTGGCCCTCGGCCCGCGCCCGGGCGATCGCCTCCAGCGATTCGCGGCAGGAATTGTGCACGATGTAGACCGGCACGCCGAGCACCTGGGCGATGCGGATGGCGCGGTTGGCGGCCTCACCCTCGACCTCGGGCGGACGCGACAGCGGATGGCCCTCGGGGCCGGTGATGCCGGCCTTGATCAGCTGCTGCTGCAGGTAGAACACGAGCTCGCCGTTCTCGGCATGCACGGTGCACAGCGCGCCGAGCTCTCGCGCGCGCGTGAAGCTGCGGACCAGCACCTCGTCGTCGGCCATGATCGCGTTCTTGTAGGCCATGAAGTGCTTGAAGCTGTTGACCCCGTGCTCGCGCGTCAACGTGCCCATGTCGCGGTGCACGCTCTCGTCCCACCAGGTGACGGCGACATGGAAGGAATAGTCGCCGGCCGCCTTCTCGGCCCAGCCGCGCCACTTGCGGTAGGCCTCGAGCAGGTTCTCCTTCGGGCTCGGGATGACGAAGTCGATGATCATGGTGGTGCCGCCGGCGAAGCCGGCCGCCGTGCCGGAGTAGAAATCCTCCGACGCCACCGTGCCCATGAACGGCAGCTCCATGTGCGTGTGCGGGTCGATGCCGCCCGGCATCACGAGCTGCCCGCCCGCGTCCACCACCTGCGCGCCCGCCGGCGCGTCGATCGTCGCGCCGATCGCCTTGATCTTGCCCTCGGCGCACAGCACGTCCGCGCGGAAGCTGTGCTCGGCGGTCACCACCGTGCCGCCGCGGACCAGTAGCGTCATCCCTCACCTCCGTTGGAGCATCCCTGCCAGGCCCCTCGCGCGGAACCTGATCGTTTGGTCAAGTCTAGCGCGGGGAGGCGGGGCGGGCCAGCGGGAAGGGGGGCGCGGCCTGCGACCGCGATGCGGGCGGCCGCGCGTTGCGCTATCCTGGCCCTGCGAACCGGGGCGGACGGGCCGCATCGGGAAGTCGGACAGGGGCCAGCCCAGGAAATGATCGGCTCGCGCGCAAAACGCCGCCTATCGGCATACGCCTTGGCGCTTGCCTCGACAACGCTCGCGTTCGCCACCGAGGCAAGCGGCTGCTCGCAGGACAGGGTCGCCGCCTACGTGCGCGACCTGAGCGAGATGTCGAGCTCCTCCGAGAAGTCCATCCGCTACCTCGTGCCGATGTTCCGCGATTGCGGCCAGGCCGCCATCGCCTCGGAGCTCGAGACCACGCCCGAATGGCTCGCGTCCATGCGCCGGGAGCTGCAGTCGCGGACGAATTCCGTGCCGGGCCTCAGGGAAACCATCGACAAGGGCCTGGCCGACCTCGGCAAGGCGGAGGCGACGCTGCAGCAGCGCTACGAGCTGGTGCTGGGCGGAATCGACTCCATGTACGATACGCGCTTTCCGCCCAAGTGCCGGCGCGAGCGCAACCAGGTCGTCTCCTCCATGAAGGCGGTGCGGCCGATGGTGCCGGACGCGATCCGCAAGCTCAACGAGTTCAAGGCGTGCCTGGCCCAGTGAGCGGCGGCGATGCTCCGATGATCGTCGACAGCGTCACGCCGGGCGGGCATTCCGGCGCGCGCGGACGCGATGCGGCCGGGCCGGCTCAGGCGGCGATCTGGATCAGGTTCCGCACCGTCAACAGCACGATCACGACGGCGACCAGGACCATCAGCAGACGGTCCGGCAGCCGGCGGGCGGTATAGGCGGCGAGCGGCGCGGCCATGATGCCGCCGATGATCAGGCCGGCGATGATGGGCCAGAGTTCCAAGCCGACCGTGAAGACGAACGTTCCCGAGACCGCCAGCGCAACGAAGAACTCGGCGAGACAGACCGAGCCGATCACGAGCCGCGGCGTGTCGCCGCGACCGATCAGCGTCGAGGTCACGATCGGTCCCCACCCGCCGCCGCCCGCGGCATCGAGGAACCCGCCCACCAGGCCGAGGGGAACAAGGCGGCGCGGCGCGGTCGTCGACACCGGGCGCCAACGTATGGCCCGCCACAGGATCACCATGCCCATGACCAGAAGATAGGCCGTGACGTAAGGCCGGATCGTCGAACCCGGTATGTTGGCCAGAAAAAAGGCGCCGGCCACGCCGCCGATCATTCCCGGGACGGCAAGCCTGCGGAACAGGCGAAAGTCGATGTTCCCCATCCGCCAATGGGCAAGGCCGGATGCGGCCGTCGTGAAGACCTCGGCGGAATGCACGCTGGCGCTGGCGATCGCCGGCGCGATGCCGAGGGTCAACAGCGCCGTCGTCGAGGACGTGCCGAACGCCATTCCAATGGCGCCGTCCACAAGCTGTGCCAGGAACCCCACGGCAACGAAGACCGCAACGTCACGCCACATGACGGTCGATCCCGCATGGGCAAATCGACATGCGTGCTGTCGGGGCCCCGTCCGCGGGAGCGCCGATCATCGTCCGCAGGCAACCCGCCGGGGACTCTCGGAAATCCAAGGCGGGCGCAACGGCCTATTTGATGAGGGTGACCGGACGCTTCGTGAGGTGCACGACCTTGGTCGCGACCGAGCCCAGCACGAGATTGCCGATCGCTCCCATGCCCCGCGAACCCATGATGATGCTGTCGCAGTCGAGCTTGTCCGCGTGCTTGGCGATCGCCGATGCCGTGTCGCCGACGAGGATCTCGCTCTTGTAGGGCACGCCGGCCTTCTTCGCCGTATCCTCGGCCGGCCGCAGGATCTCCCGGCTCTGCTTCTTCAGTATCTCCGCCCATTGCTCTTGCGAGATGTAGAGCTGGACCTCGCCGTACACGACCGGCTCGGGTTGAACCGTCACGAGGTGGATCTCGATCTCCTTGTCGGCCTTGGCGAGCTTCAGCGCATAGTTCAACGCGCGGGCGGCGCTTTCGGAACCGTCCATCGGCACCAGGATCTTGCGCACGGACATCCTCCCCTCTGATGTGGTCGCACTATGCTGGGCGGCCCCGCGCCGTTCAAGCGGGACCGAGCCGCAGGATCGTGCGGGTCGCCGCGGCGACGGCCGGCGCCGAATACGCAAGCGGCACGTAGCGGCCCGCGGCCCAGGCCGCGGCGAGGGCGCCGGCTTGCGCGTCGCCCGCCACGCCCGACTGGCCGGGCGCGTTGATGCAGCGGCTCCGGTCCCAGTCGCCGACGTCGATCACCAGCCGCATCGCGGCGCCGTGCGAGACGGCAAAGTCGCTGCGATAGGTGGCGTTCATCACCGTGGTGGCGCCGCCGCCGAGCGGGAAGGGGCCGACCGACCACGAGGGATCGGCCCCGACGGGATCGAGCGGATGCGCGAAGCGCATGCGATGGAGATCGCCCCAGCGCCAGGCAGCCGGGTCTTGGCCGAGCCGGGCGGCGCAGTCCCGCCAGGCGGCGGCGAGCGTGGTGCCGAGGAAAGCCGCGCGCCCGCCGGCCTGCCGCCAGAGCGGCGCCGCGGCATCCTCGAGCAGCGTGATCACGGCCTGGTTGTGCGGCGGCGTCGCCAGCGTGGCCTCGCGCGCATCCCCGGTCGCGAGCGCGACGAGGCCGGGCTTGAGATGGCGCGACCACCAGACCTCGTACAGCGCCGCGGCGGCGCTGTCGCGGTCCAGGCGATGGTCCCAGCGCGCCAGCAGCGCGCGCGCCGCGTCGGCGTCGCGAACCGGCGAGCCATCGCGATCGAGCGACGCGACCACGGCCGCGGCGCGGCGTGCCGTGACGGAGACCTGGTCGGTCTGCAGCGCCATCGAGTCCTCGAGCCGGTGCCATGCGATGCCGGGCAGGACCTCGCGGACGCGCAGCGAGCGCGCCTCGTCGGACCACTCGAAGCCGATCGGATCGCGCGCGTGGTCCCAGTCGGCCGGCAGGTTGCACTCGTTCGCGGTGAAGACGAAGCCCGCCGGCGGGTCGCGGTCCTCCGCCCGGTCGGCCATCGGCCGGTTGCCCTGCCACTCGAAGCCTCCGTCGCCCGGCACCGGCAGCACGCCGTTCCAGTTCCGCCGCAGCGGCAGGTAGCCGGCCGTCAGCCGCGCGACATGGCCGTCGAGCCCGGCATAGGTCATGTTGACCGCGGGCGCCTTCCAGCGCGCGAGCGCGGCGCGGAACTCATCGAGGTTGCGCGCGCGCATGCCGGTGAGGCTCGCGAGATAGGGCGCGGCGCCGGGCTCGGACCAGACGCTCCGCAGCGCGAAGGCGCGCTTGCGCTCCGGCTCCTCCAGCAGCACAGCGCCGTGCCGCGAATAGGCCAGCGTCACGGCCTGGTCAGCTTCGCCCTTGACGGGAATGCGCTCCTCGACGCGCTCGAACCGCTCCCAGCCGCCGCGATGGCGGTAGCGCTCGGCGCCGTCGGTCTCGTAGACCATGATGTCTTCCTGGTCGGCGTCGAAGATCGTCAGGCCGAAGGCGATGGCGCCGTTGTGGCCGAGCGAGATGCCCGGCACGCAGGGCTCGCCGGCGCCGACCGCGTCGAAGCCCGGCGCGGCCAGGTGCACGAGATAGCGCAGCGACGGCAGGGTGAGCGCGCGGTGCGGGTCGCTCGCCAGGATCGGCCGCCCGCTCGCGGTGCGGCTGCCATGGACGGCCCAGCTGTTCGATCCGTCGCTCGCGTCGACCGGCGCGATGCCGAGCTCGGTGACGCGGCTCCAGCGTCCCGCATCGGCAAGGGTTGCCGCCAGGCGCTCGCGGCCGAAGCTGACCGGCGCGGTCGCGAGCTTCATGATATCGAACAGCGCCGGCGGCGGGTCGGCGAGCTCGGGCGGCAGCTTCGTCGCGTCGAAGCCGGGATGGCGATGATGGCGCAGCCGGTCCGCCTGGTCGCGGCCGCGCCCGACGAGCTCCGCGCGCGCCGCCTCCGACGCGGCGTTCTGCGCCAGCCCGTGCGTGCGGATGCGCACGACGTCCTCGGGCGCCCAGCGTGCCGGCCGCGTGCCCATCAGCGCGAACTCCGGCGGCAGGGCGGCGGCTCCGGCATCGATCAGGTCGAGCCAGGCGTTGATGCCCTCGACGAAGCGCGTGCAGATCATGCGCGCATCGTCGGCATAGGACGACCATTCGGCATCCATGTCGCCGCGGTAGAGGAAGCGGCGCGCGACCCGGTCCTGCGCCAGGTAGCCCGGGCCGAAATCGCCCGCCAGCAGCCCGAGCCCGCGCTTGCGCCAAAGGTCGATCTGCCACAGGCGGTCGCGCGCGGCGTTGAAGCCCTGCGCGAGGAAAAGGTCCTCGAGCGACTCCGCGGCGATATGCGCGATGCCCCAGGCGTCGACGCGGATGGTCGCCGGCCGCTCGAGGCCGGCGACGCGAAGCTTCTTTTCGGAGGGGTGCTGCAAGACGAGGACGCTTTTCCTGTCGGATGGCCAGGTCGCGCCGGGGGGGGGGGCCGGTCGGCGCGTCGAAAAGAAGATCGAATCCCAATATTGCACGAGACGGCGCGCGGCAACTGTGTCCGATTTCGCACATCCGGCCTTCGCGATGCCGGCCGGCCGGCCAACGCCGCTAAAATTAACCTTTTGCCAACCCTGTTGGCCGAAGCTGCGGCCCCAGCGCGGCAGGACGGCGCGCCACCGATGTCGGTTCGCGAGATCGATATGCTCATGGAAGGTAAGGACGAACTCGCCCGGTCGGCGATCGCCCAGCGGGTCGGCCACCGCCTGTCGACGGAGGGCGTGGACGAGGCCGAGCGCCGCGGCGCCGAGGCCCTGGCGAAGCTGCTGGCCAACGACGCGGTGGAGCGCGTGCGCTCGGAGCTGTCGAAGGCCATCCGGCACGCCAAGTACCTGCCGCGCGACATCGCGCTCAAGATCGCCCATGACGTCGATTCGGTCGCCTGCCCGTTTCTCGAGGTCACCGAGGTCTTCTCCGAGAGCGATTGGCATCAGATCGTCCTGACGATCTCGCGCACCGCCATGGTCGCGGTCGCCCGGCGCGCCAGCATGCCGGAGAGCCTCGCCGTCACGCTGGCGGAGCTCGGCGACCTCACGGTCGCGGAGACGCTGGTGGAGAACAAGGCGGCGCCGATGACGGGTCTCGTCTGCGGCACGCTCATCAACCGCTTCGAGACCGACGTGTCGTTCCTGGAGAAATTGGCGCGGCGCGAGGACCTGGTCATCGAGATCGTCGTCCGGCTGACGAGCAAGGTTTCGGCCGCGGCGCGCGAGAAGCTGCTGCGCGCCTACAACATGGCCGACCATACCGAGGTGATCGGCGCCGAGGCCGAGGTCGGATCGCTGCTTGCGGTCGTGCGCGAGACGCCGCTGACGGGTATGACGGCGCTCGTCCGCTCGCTGCGCCGCGAAGGCAAACTCACGGATCTCCTCATCCTGAACGCCGCCGACGAGAACCTGGTCGAGTTCGTCGCCGCCGCGCTGTCGGATCGCGTCGGCATCCGCGTCGAGCAGGTCCGCGGCGTCCTGCTGCACGCCGCCCATCGCAACGTCATCGACCTGCTGGCCAAGGCCGGGATCCCGGCCGCGCTGCACGAGAACTTCTGGAACGCGCTGGCGGACGCCCGCCGCAAGGAGCAGGGCCAGCCGCGCTAGCCCGCCCGGCTTCCCTCCAGGAACTCGCGATAGCAGCCCAGCTCGATCTCGCCGAGCAGGTTGTCGCGCTTCGGCGCCTTGTCGGCGGCGCGCACAAGGCCGGAGACGCGATGGCCGGCGGCGAGCAGCTTGTGCGCCACCGTGCCGCCGATAGAGCCGCTCGCTCCGGTCACGAACACATGCATGGCGATCGCCTCCTTGACCCCACAGGTCGGAACTATCCGCGCGCGTCCTGGAAGCGATAGTAGGCCGTCGCGGCCGCGGAATAGAACCGCCGCAATCCCGGAAACGGGATGCGGGCGATGGGTTCGATCGGCAGCGGCATATCGCGCTCGGCGCCGCCGAGCGCGAGGTCGGCGAGAACCCGGCCGAAGGCGCTGGCCCAGGCGACGCCCTTGCCGTTGCAGCCCATCGGGATGATGAGCCCTGGCGCGGGCTCGTGCAGGCGCGGCCAGCGACCCGGAGTGACCGCGACGAAGCCGCCCCAGGCATGCGGCAGGGCCGTGCCCCGGAGCTCGGGATAGAGTTTGTCCAGCATCAGGCGCTGATGGCCGAACGAACCGGGCCCGCGGGCCGGCGTCTGCGTGCCGCGGCCGCCGACCACGAGCCGATGATCGCGATCGACCCGGAAATAGCGCAGCAGGTTGCGCATGTCCGACACGCATTGACCCTGCGGCAGGATGCGCCGGCGCTGCTCGCCCGAGAGCGGCGCGGTGGCGATCTGGAAGCTCTGCACCGCCACGAAGCTGGCGGCGAGGCCGGGCACCAGCCCGTCGCTGTACGCGGTCGTCGCCACCACGACGCGCTCGGCGGTCACGGCGCCTTGCGCCGTGCGGCAGGTCCAGCCCGCGGCGCCGCGTTCGAGCGCCGTGACGCGGCTGCCGCAGTGGATGCGCACGCCGAGGCCCAAGGCGCCGCGCGCGAGCCCGCGGGCATACGCGAGCGGCTGCACCGAGCCGCCGCGCCGGTCGATCCAGCCGCCGACGTATCCCGCCGCGCCGGTCAGGCGTCGCATCGCGTCCCGGTCGAGCATTTCCACGGGCGCGCCGAACCGGCGCCAGGCCGCGACGCGCCGCTCGGACTCGGCGAGCGACGCGCCACCATGCGCGGCCTGGATCCAGCCTGTGCGTATCGGGTCGCAGGCGATCGCGAAGCGGTCGACCAGGCGCCACACCGCGTCGGCCGTCCCTGCGCCGAAGGCGTAGAGGCGCTCGCCGCGCGCCGCGCCGTACACCGCGTCCAGGTCCCGGCGGAAATGGCGCAGGCCCGGGATCACCTGGCCGCCGTTGCGGCCCGACGCACCGGAGCCCGGCTGTTCGGCCTCGAGCACGGTTACCGAAGCGCCGCGATCGGCGAGATGGATGGCGGTGCCGAGGCCGGCGTAACCGGCGCCGATCACCGCGACGTCCGCACGCGCGGCGCCGGCGAGCGGTGGGCAGTCCGGCGGCGGCTCACGCGCGGTCTCGGCCCAGAGCGGGCGGGAATGGCGGTCCCAGTCCGCCGAGCGGCCGTGCCTCATGCGGCCGCCGTGCCCGCGGGGTCGAGCATCGGCGCGGCGTCGAGCAGCGCACGCGTATAGGGATGCTCCGGGCGGTCGAACAAGCGCGCCGTCGGGCCTTCCTCGACGATGCGGCCGTCCTGCATCACCACGACCCTGTCGGCTACCTGCTCGACCGCGGCGAGGTCGTGCGAGATGAACAGGCACGCGAAGGCGTGGTTCTTCTGCAGTCCCTTGAACAGCGCCAGCACCTGCTTCTGGATCGTCATGTCGAGAGCCGAGACCGGCTCGTCCGCCATCACGAATGCGGGCCGGCGGATGATCGCGCGGGCGATGGCGACGCGCTGGCGCTGGCCGCCCGACAGCGCGTGCGGATAGCGTGCGCCGTAGCCCTCGAGCCCGACCTCCGCCAGCGTCTCGCGCACGCGCGCGGTGGTCGCGCTCCCGTCGAGGCCTTGTACAAGCCGCAGCGGCTCGGCGACGATCTGCGCCACGGTCATGCGAGGGTCGAGCGAGGAATAGGGATCCTGGAACACGATCTGGCATGCGAGGCGGAACTCGCGCAGCGCATGTCCCGCCGCGCGCGTTACGTCGCAGCCGCGGAACAGGATGCGTCCAGCGGCGCTCGGGATCATGCGCGTCAACGCGCGGCCCAGCGTGGTCTTGCCCGAGCCGCTGCCGCCCACGACGGCGACGAACTCGCCTTCGTTGACCGTGAGCGACACGCGGTCGACCGCCTGCTTGGGCCGGCCGCGACGCAAGAGGCCCGTCCGGCCCGGATATTCCACCGAGACCTGCTCGGCGACCAGCAGCGGCGTGCGCGGCACGGCATCGGCACGCGCCGAACGGCCGGGCCGGCGCGGCACGGCATCGACCAGATCGCGCGTATACCCATCGCGCGGGGCGAAGAGGATGCGGCGCGCGCCGCCTTCTTCGACGAGCCGGCCGCACCGCAGCACGGCGGCCCGCGCGGCATAGCGTGCGACCAGGCCCAGATTGTGCGTGATCAGCAGCACCGCCGTGCCGTGGTCGCGCGTCAGCGCCAGGAGCAGGTCGAGGACCTCGCGCTGCGTCAGCGTGTCGAGCGCCGTGGTCGGCTCGTCGGCGATCAGCAGCTTCGGTTTCAGCAGCATCACGGCGGCGATCATCAGGCGCTGGCGCATCCCGCCGGAGAATTCGTGCGGATAGGCGCCAAGGCAGCGCTCCGGATCGGCGATCTGCACGCGCGCCAGCATGTCGATCGAGCGCGCGCGGATCTCCGCGGCATCGAGCTTCGTGTGAAGCCGCAGGCCCTCTGCGAGCTGAGCGCCGATCGTATGCGCCGGGTTCAACGACACCATCGGTTCCTGGAACACCATGCCGATGCCGGGCCCGCGCAGCTGCCGGAGCGTCGCCGGCGGCAGCGTGGCGATATCGGTGTCGGCAAAGCGCACGCGCCCGCCGATCACGCCGACGCCTTGCGGCAGCAGGCCGATGGCCGCGCGCGCCGCCATGCTCTTGCCGCTGCCGGATTCGCCGACCAGCGCCACGACCTCGCCGGCATCGAGCGCCAGGCTCAGCCGGTCGAGGATCGTGAGGCTGCCGGCGGCGACCGTCAGCTCCTCGAGCGCGAGCAGGCTCATGCCGCTGCCATGCGCGGGTCGAGCCGGTCGCGCAGCGCGTCGCCCAGGAGGTTGACCCCGAGCAGGGTCAGCGCAATGCAGGCGCCCGGCGCGATGCTGAGCCAGGGCGCGGTTTCCATGTAGGGGCGCGCGGCCGAGAGCATGTTGCCCCAGGTCGGGGCCGGCGGCGGCACGCCGAGGCCGAGGAAGCTGAGCGCGCTTTCCGCCAGCACGACCCAGCCGAACATGCTGGTCGCCAGCACGGTCAGCGGCGCGATGCAGTTCGGCAGGACGTGGCGCAGCACCGTGTAGACCTCGGAATTGCCCATGCTGCGCGACGCCTCCACGAACTCGCGCTCGCGCACCGACATCACGGTCGCGCGCACGACCCGCACGACCGACGGCGCATAGGCGAGCCCGAGCGCCAGCACGATGCCGTACTTGTTCGGCCCGATCACCGCCATCAGCCCGAGCGCCAGCAGGATGCCGGGAAAGGCGAGCAGGGCGTCGTTGACCGCCATCAGCGCGCGGTCGGTCCAGCCGCGCGCGTAGCCGGCCAGGAGCCCGAGCGCGGCGCCGGCGGTCACCGCGAAGGCCACGGTCAGGAGTGCGACGAGCGTGCTGGTCGCCGTGCCGGCCATGATGCGGCTCAAGACGTCGCGGCCGAACTCGTCCGTGCCCAGCAGGAAGGCCGGGGACGGCGGGTGGAGACGCGCGCGCAGGTTGGGCATCAGCGGCGCGACGGGCGTCCAGACGGTCGCTAGCAGCGCCACCGCGGCCAGCAAGGCCATCAGCATGCCGCCGAGCAGGGCGTTGCCGCGAAGCCTCATTCCGCCGTCACCCGCGGATCGAACAGCGGGTAGAGCAGGTCGATCACGAGGTTGACCAGGACATAGACCAGGATGGCGAGCAGCATGCAGCCCTGCACGACGGGGTAGTCGCGCGCGAAGATGGCGTCGACTAGGAGCCGGCCGAGGCCGGGCAGGGTGAACACCGTCTCCACGACCGCGATGCCGCCCAGGAGATTGCCCAGGATCAGGCCGATCAGCGTCCAGGTCGGCGCGAAGGCGTTGGGCAGCGCATGGCGCCACAGCACGCCCGACTCGGGCACGCCCTTGGCGCGGGCATGGGTGATGTACTCCAGCCGCAGCACCTCGATCGTGCTCGCGCGCGCCATGCGCGTGATGACGCCGCTCTCGATCAGCGCAAGCGTGACGACGGGCAGGATCGTGTATTGCAGCGCCCGCCACGGATCCTCGACGAAGGGCACGTAGCCGATCACAGGCAGCCATCCGAGCTTGACGCCGAACAGCAGCAGCAGGAGCAGGCCGAACCAGAAGCTCGGGACCGACAGCAGCAGGGTCGAGCCGGCGACGATCGCGAGGTCGGCGAGGCTGTTCTGCCGCCAGGCCGCAAGCAGCCCGGCCGGTACGGCGATGCTCGCGGCGATCGCGACGGCGACCAGCACGATGCCGGCCGTCACCTGGAAGCGTTCGACCAGGAGCGGCAGCACCGGCAGGTCGTTGGCGAGCGAGCGGCCGAGATCGCCGTGCGCGACGTTGCGGAGCCAGATCAGGTATTGCACGGGCAGTGACCGGTCGAGGCCCATGGCGCGGCGCAGCTGATCGAGCTGCGCCGGGTCGCCCTGGTCGCCGAGCATGAGCTGGGCCGGATCGCCCGGCACCAGCCGCATCAGCACGAAGACGGCGATCGAGACGAGCAGCAGCGTCGGCACGGTCATCGCCACGCGCTTGGCGATGTAGGCCCGCATCGGCGCCGCGGTCCCGCCGCCGCCTGCGCTACTCGATCGAAACGCCCCACAAGCGCGGCACGCCGATGACGAACGACGCGTAGCCCTTGACCTGCTTGCGCGTCACGCCGGTCTCCATGCCGTTGTAGAGCACGATCATCGGCCGGTCGGCCTGGAACCTGGCATAGAGCTGGTCGAAGATCGCCTGGCGCTTGGCGCGGTCGCCGACCGCCAGCGCGTCCTGGATCATCGCGATCGCCTCGGGATTGTCCCAGACCTTGCGCGGCTGCGTCGCTTTCGGGCCCGTGATCATCTCGAAGCTGAGCGCCGGGTCGAGCCGCGCCGAATAGAGGAACGACATCATCTGGTAGTCGCCCTTGCTGTACTTGTCGAGCATCGTCGCCCAGTCCAGCACCTCGATCTCGGCGTTGATGCCGGCCGCCTGCATCATCGCCTGGGCCAGCACCGCCGTGTCGAAGCTGGTCGGATAGCGCTTGGTGGCGACGATCTTGATCGCCTGGCCCTTGTAGCCGGCCTCCGCCAGCAGCTTCTTCGCCAGCGCCAGGTCCTGCTTCGGCACGGCCTGGTGCGCCGCGGTGTGGAACGGGCTCGCGGTCGGGATCGGCGAGGCGTTGGGCCTGGCCTCGCCTTCGGTCACGGCCTTCACGATCTCGGTCGTGTCGAGCGCGGCCAGGATCGCCTTGCGCAGGCGCACGTCGCCGACCTGCGGGTCCTTGGTCTGGAACAGGATGCCGCTCATGCTCATGGTCTGCGTCTCGTGGACCGCGACCTCGGGCCGCTTCCTCAGCTCCGCCGCGTCGGCGTTGTTGGTATCGGGCAGGAGGTCGACCGAGCCGCTGAGCAGCGCCGCCTTCGCGGCCGCGGCGTCGGGGATGACGACGAAGCGCAGCCTGTCGACCAGCGGCGTCTTGTTGCCGGTATAGCCGTCGCGCCGGCCGGGCCGGGCGGCGTAGGCGGTGTTGCGCAGCAGCTCGACGTATTCGCCACGCTTCCATTCGCCGAGCTTGAACGGGCCGGTGCCGATCGGCTGGACCCACTTGCCGTCCGGGCCGACCGAATCGCGGTGGTAGATGCCGGTGCTGCCGCAGTCGACGCGCGCCATCACCGTCAGGAACAGCGCGCTGGGCTTGGCCAGCGCGAAGACGACCGTGCGCGGGTCCTTGGCCTCCACGCCGGTCACCTTCATGAGCCCGCGCCCGTCGAAGTCCGGCGCGCAGCGCCACTTGGTCGCGGGGTCGGCATAGCGCTTCCAGGCCCAGACCACGTCGTCGGCCGTCAGCTTCGCGCCGTTGTGGAAGGTCACGCCGTCGCGCAGCGTGAAGGTGTAGGTCGTCGCGTCTTCGGAAACGGCGATCTTCTCCGCCAGCATCGGGCCGACCGTGGCGTCTTCCTTGAACGCGACCAGGCCCTCGATCATGTGCTGGACCACGGCGTCGGTGTTCTCGTCGCGGTTGGTCCCCGGATCGGTCGAGCGGATGTCGGAGTTCAGCCGCACGCGGATCGTGCCGGCTTGCGCCCAGACGTCGCCCGCCGCGGCCGCGATCAGGGCCGTCGCGGCCACCGCCGCCGTCATCCAGTGCCTCATCGTGCTCTCCTCTGTTCGCGCTTTTCTACGCCGCCGACCGCTCGGAGCCGGAGGGGTGCAGCCGGTAGATCGTGAAGTCGCGCTGCAGCGCCGGCAGCGGGCAGATCTCGATCACGCCGGCATGCGGCTGCATGAGGATCATCGCCACGGTCGCCGACAGGTTGCCCTGGAAGGTGGTGCGCGGCGGCCGGCAGACCGACCACGGCGCGGCGAAATCGTCGAACAGCGCGGTGCGCAGATGCTCGACCGTCAGCCGACCGCGCTCGCGCGCCAGAGCCTGGCGCACGCGCGCGTCGCGATAGAGGCTGTCGGGCGTGTTGACCAGCCCGGTCTCCTTGACCTTGCCGAGCGCGACCGGGCTGATCCAGTGGTTGGCGTGCACCAGGATGCCGCCGTCCGGATGGATCGCGAACGCCTCGTCGGGCGCGCATTCGAAGTCGATCGCGTAGCCTTCGGCGGTCGAGACGATCATGTTGTTCGAGGCGGACTTCGGCGTCGTCGCGACGACGCGCAGCGCCAGCGCGAAATGCGCCTGCTCCAGCACCTTGCGGCGGATCAGCGCCAGCGGCACGCCGGCCTGCATGTAGTCGAGGTTCGATTCCAGGTAATTGGCGCTGATCGCGATGCCGGCGGCGTTGAGCCCGGCGCGCGCGAGCCCGCCGGCTTCGGTGAAGGTCATGAAGTCCGGCCCGTCGTCTCGCCGCACCTTGAGCACGACGCCCGTCTCGGCACAGTCGACTTTCCAGTCCCAGTTCTGGCCGTGGATCAGCCTGCCGTCGAGCGTCGCCTCGGGCAGCAGCACGGCGCCGGTGCAGCCGTCGTCCTCGCCGGCGCCGTCGTCCTTCACGACCTCGCTCGGCTTCACCGGCTTGGCCGCCTTGCGCCGCGCCATCTTGAGGATCTCGGTGCGCGCGTTGAGCAGCGCGATCTGCTCGAACGGCTGCTCGGCGCCTAGGGCGATGCCGCGCATCTCCTCGACATAGGCGGGGTCGAACGCCTCGATGACGGGCACGAAATCGCGCACCATGGCGGCGATCTCGGCGTCCGAGAGCCCGATGCGCGCAAGCTCGCGACCATAGTGGCCGATGCCGCGCCGGATCCGCAGCGCCGCCTGACGGCCGTATTGCCGGCCGCGCTCCTGCGGCGGTCCGCTGACCTCGACAAGCGGAAACGGCTCTACGGCCATGGCGTGCGCTCCGGCGATGGGTCGGGTCGAGTGTTGTCTTTCTAGAAACAAAATGCAATACCTTTGCCATGATCCAGGCTTCCAGCACCGCCCGTCTGCCGGCCGGCTTGGCGCGTCGCATCCTGGCGATCGCCCGCGAACGGGCGTTGCCGGCCGGCGCCCGGCTGACCGAGCTGGGCCTGGCCGCCGACCTCAAGGTCTCCCGCACGCCGGTGCGCGCGGCGCTCAAGGCGCTGGAGGCGACCGGCTGGGTCAAGGCGGGCCCGAGCCGCGGCTTCGTGCTGAAGCGGCCGGTCAAGGCGCTGCCGGAAGGGCACGAGGCGGTGGCCGACGACGATGCCGCGCTCTACGTGCGCATCTCGCGTGACCGGCTCGAGGGCGAGCTTGGTGCGGCCGTGTCGGAAGCTGATCTCGTGCGGCGCTACGGCGTCAAGCGCAGCCTGCTGCTCCGCGTGCTGGGTCGCCTGGCCGAGGCCGGGGTGATCGAGCGGCGGCCGGGCTACGGCTGGGAGTTCCGGCCGGCGATCGATTCACCGGCAGCGCGCCGCGAAAGCTACCGCTTCCGCATGCTGATCGAGCCGGCCGGGCTGCTCGAGCCCGGCTTCCGGCTCGATCCCGCCTGGGTCGAGGCGATGCGCGCGCGTCACCGCGCGGCGCTGGCCGCGCCCTGGCGCGACACGTCGAGCGTCGCCTTCTACGAGATGAACGCCGCGTTCCACGAGGGGCTGGCGACCGCGTCGGGCAACCGTTTCATCCTGATGGCCGTCCAGCAGCAGAACCGTCTGCGGCGCTTCCTCAACGTGCACTGGACCTACGGGCACCAGCGCGTGCTGGTGAACTGCCGCGAGCACCTGGAGATGCTGGATCGGCTCGAGGCGGGCGATCGCGACGTGGCGGCGGCGCTGATGCGCCGGCATCTCGAAGGCGCCGCGCGGCTGGTGCCGCAATCCTTTGTTGCCGCCTGATCAATGTATTTCATCGACTTGAAGTGCCAAGTCTTGCAGCCGCGGGACGACGGAGCCGCCGAACGGGCAACCCCGTCGCGCCTCGGCTGCCCTCAGGCGCTGGCGGCGACCGGTGCGGCCCGCCGCACGCCGAAGAACTCGAGCTCCGCGAAGGCGGCGACGACGGCTGCCTGCGCGACGACGAAGGCGTAGCCGAACGGCGTCGGCGCGACCCAGCCGGAGACGAGCAGCAGCACGCTCTCGACCGCCCAGGCCGCGTTCAGGACGATCACGGCCCAGACGGCGGGCCGCACGACATGCACGCGCGTGGCGATGACGGCCACGATCGCGGCGAAGGGCAACAGGGCGATCCCGGCCGCGCGCAGCAGGGCGGCGGGGAGGCCGAGCAGCGGCTCGAGCATGCCGGCGCCCGCGCCCATCAAGAGGCCGCAGGCCGCGCTGGTCGCCGCGTCGGCCAGCAGCACGTTGCGCAGGAAGTTGGGGCTCGAGATCAGCTTGGTCATGGTCGCCTCCATCGGCTTGCGGGGACATCGATCGGCGGGGGCATCATTTGCGATGCCGCGGCGCCAAGTCGATTACGTCGGAGGTAATTGGATGCGGGTTTTGCATCCGCTATCGTCCGGCCATGATGGATACGCCCGCACGTCCGGTCGGCGAGCTGCTGCGCGAGTGGCGGCAGCGCCGGCGCATGAGCCAGCTCGGGCTTGCCGTCGAGGCCGACATCTCGTCCCGGCACCTGAGCTTCCTCGAGACCGGGAGGTCGATGCCGAGCCGCGAGATGGTGCTGCACCTGGCCGAGCGGCTCGACATTCCCTTGCGCGAGCGCAACGTGCTGCTGGTCGCCGCCGGCTATGCGCCGATCTATGCCGAACGCAGGCTCGCCGATCCGGCGCTCGAGCCGGCGCGCAAGGCGATGGAGCTGATCCTCGCGGGGCACGAGCCGTTCCCGGCCCTGGCGGTCGACCGGCATTGGACGCTGGTCGCGTCGAACAAGGCCGTGCCGCCGCTGCTGGCCGGCATCGATCCCGCGTTGCTGAAGCCGCCGGTCAACGTCCTGCGCCTGAGCCTGCATCCGGCCGGGCTGGCGCCGCGCATCGCCAACCTCGCGGAATGGCGCCGGCACCTGCTCGAGCGCCTGCGCCACCAGGTCGACGTCACGGCCGACGCGGCGCTGGTCGCGCTGATGGAAGAGCTGCGCGCCTACCCGGCGCCGGCCGGCGCCCGGCCGCCGGTCGAGCGCGACTACGCCGGCGTGGTCGTGCCGTTCCAGCTCAAGACCGACCTCGGCCTGCTGTCGTTCTTCAGCACCACCACCGTGTTCGGCACGCCGGTCGACGTCCGTTCTATCCCGCCGATGCCGCGACGGGCGAGGCGCTGCAGCGCCTGGCGGCAGCGGCGCCGGATTCACGCCGCGCGCATTGACGCGCGATCACGCCTGCGGCTGCACCGCCGGCGCCCGCGCGCCCGGCCGCACGCCGTGGAAATGCTCGAGATAGGCGCGGTACCGGCGCACTTCCTCCTGCACCCGCGCTGCGTCCCATCCCATCTCGGCGGCGACGGCCTCGGCCGCCCTCTCCGCCGCGCCGTAGCCCATGGTCTGGGTCCAGGCGGCGCCGACGCGCCGGAACATCAGGTCGACAAGGCTGGTCGGATGCTCGTGCGCGGCGGCGTGCTTCAGGTCGCTGAGCTTGATCTGGGTGTAGTCGTCGAGCAGCGGCGGCGAGTTCTGGTTCTCCGGGAAAGGGCGCGCGGCATAGGACAGCGCCCGCGGCGCGCGCGACGGCTTGATCTTCGCGGCGACCAGCCGGGTCAGCTCGGCCCCGGCCGAGCGATGCGTCATGATCGGGCCGGCGGTCATTGCATAGACGCCCGGCATGCCCTCCGCGGCGAGGTCGTGCACCTCGCGCGAGCGCTTGCCCTTGGGGAAGTCGGGATCGGCGCCGAGCGGGCGCACGCCGGCCCAGGTGGACAGCACGTGCTCGCGCTTCAAGCCCAGCGCCGGCAGCATGTGGTTGGCCTCGTCGATCAGCCAGTCGATCTCGTCGTCGGTCACGCGGATGTCGTCTGGGTCGCCGTCATAGAGGGTCTCGGTCGGCCCGAAATAATGCAGGCCACGCCAGGGGATGCAGTAGAACGGCTCGTCGATGCGGTTGATCGTGGCGATGCCGTGGCTGGCGCAGTCCGGCGGCAGGCGCACCACGATGTGGCTGCCCTTGGTGCCGTTGATGCGCCGCCTGGCGCCGGATCCGGCGAGCGCGTTGACGCGGTCGATCCAGATGCCGGCCATGTTCAGGACGATGCGCGCCTTGACCTTGGCTATGTCCTGCGGCCGCAGCTGGTCGCTCAAGGTCAGCGTCCAGCCGCGCTCGCCGTCCTTCTCGAGGCCCGAGACCGACGTGTAGTTGCGTGCCACCGCGCCCAGGCGCTCGGCGTCCAGCACCGCGTCCATGGCCAGGCGCTCGGGCCATTCGAAGCGGTACTCGCGGAACATGGCGACGCTCGAGAGCCGGCCGCGGTCGCGCAGCCAGCGCACGAGCGGCGTGCGACCGATCTCCGGGCCCGCGATGTTGCGATAGTCGAGCGGGACGGACGCCGGCCCGAGCCGCTCGAGCAGGCGGAAGGCGAGCGCCACCTGCCAGGGCGCATAGGCGCCGCCGCGATAGACCGGAAAGCAGAAGTTCAGCTTCTCGACGCGCTCGGGCGCCGTCTCGACGATCTGCGCGCGCATCTGCATGGCCTGGCGCGCCATGCGCACGGCGATCCCGAGCGCGTTCGGATTGCGCGCGAAGTCCCAGATCGAGCCGCCGGGGGCGAGGTAGCGCAGGCCGCAATGCAGGAGGCGACTGGACCGGCTGGACGAGCCGGAGGCGAAATCGCCCTTGTCGACGACGAGCACGGCATAGCCGGCGGCGGCCAGGTGCTGCGCGGCGGCGGCGCCGTTGGCGCCGGCGCCGACCACGGCGACGTCGAACGACTTTCCCTCCAGATCGGTCAGCGATGCGCGCATTTCGTCCTTCCCTCTGAAATCGCCTCTGCCCTATAGATCGGTCCCGGCATCGCCCCGGATCGCTGACAGGGACCGACCATGTTCGTGCGACAACTCGAGGCCTTCCGCGCGACCATGCTGGCGGGCACGGTCAGCGGCGCGGCGGTGCTGCTGGGCGTGTCGCAGCCCGCGGTCAGCCGGCTGATCGGGCGGCTGGAAAAGGAGCTCAAGCTCACGCTGTTCGACCGCGGCAGCGGGCGCCTCGCGCCGACCGCCGAGGCGCAGATCCTCTACGACCAGGTCGAGCGCACCTTCGTGTCGGTCGACAAGATCCGCGAGGTCGCCGCCGCCATCGGCACGGCCCAGGCCGGGCATCTGCACGTGGCGACGCTGCCGGCGATCGGGCTGGGCTTCCTGCCCGCGGTGATCGAGGAGTTCCACCGCGCGCATCCGCAGGTCACGGTCACCGCGGAGGTGAACATCTCGGCCCGCGTCGAGGAGGCGGTCGCGGCCCAGCATGTCGACCTGGGGATCGGCGAATTTCCGTTCCGGCGCACCGGGCTCGAGACCGAGGTGTTCTGCCGCGCGCCGGAATACCTGGCGGTGCCGACCGGGCATCCGCTCGCCGAGCGGCCGCATATCCGGCCGGGCGACCTGCACGCCATGCCGTTCATCGCGCTGACGCGCGACCAGGTCGGCCGGCACATGCTCGACCGCGTGTTCGCGCGCGCCGGCGTGGTGCGCCGCATCGTGGCGGAGACGCAGGTCAACGCGGTGCTGTGCGACATGGTCGCGCGCGGCATCGGCGTCGGCCTGATCGATCCGTTCACGGCGGCGGATTTCGTCGGCCGCGGCATCGTCGCCGTGCCGTTCCGGCCGCGCGTCGAATTCCGTCTCGGCATCCTCTACCCGACGCACCGGCCCCTCTCGCGCGTCGCGCGCGCCTTCCTCACGGTCCTGCGCCGGCGGCGCAACGATCTGCTGCGCACGGCGCCGCGGCGCTGAAGAGCTTGCCACAGCGCGGGGCGCCAAAGGTATTACATCGCGGTATACTCCCGTCATGCGCCGGCATTTGACCCCCTTGCCGCCGGCCGACTAGCAAGGAGAGGCGGCCCGCGCCCCGTTCCACAAGGCGGAAGCGTCGCGCGCCGACGGGGACATCCGCAAGCCCTCGGGCCGGAACGAGGCACTCACGCAAAGGGGAGATCGTCATGTCAGGAAAACGGGACTTCGCCATCCATCGCCGCACGGTCCTCGGCGCCGCCGCCGCGGCGGCCGCCGCCGGCGTCGCGCCGCCCTGGCTCGCGCGCCCTGCATCGGCCGCGGCGGGCACGCTGCGCGCCGGCATCACCGGCTACAACGTCATCAACACGCTGGACCCCGGCAAGCACTCGCTCATCCCGGAGTCCTACCTCATCTGGGCGATGTTCAACTCCCTGCTGAAGTTCAATGCCAGGATGGAGGTGGTGCCCGACCTCGCGGAGTCCTTCGCCGCCAAGGACAGCACGACCCTTTCGTTCAAGCTGCGCAAGGGCGTGAAGTTCCACGACGGCAGCGAGATGACCGCCGACGACGTGAAGTTCACGATCGAGCGCCTGCTCGATCCAGCCCTCGCCTCGTCCAACAAGGGCAAGGTGTCGGAAGTGAAGGAGGTCCGCGTCGTCGATCCGCACACGGTCGAGATCGTCACCAAGCAGGCCTTCGCGCCGCTGATGGCCTTCCTCACCAACGCGCGCACCGGCACGCAGATCGTGCCGCGCAAGGTCGTCCAGGCGGTCGGCAACGACGCCTTCGGCAAGCAGCCGGTCGGCACCGGCGCCTACAAGCTCAAGGCCTGGAAGCCGGGCGAGAGCGTCACGCTGGCGGCGCACGAGGGCTATTTCGTCGCCGGACAGCCGAGCATGGCCACCATCGAGGTGCCGCTGATCGCCGAGGAGTCGAGCGGCGTGACGGCGCTCAAGGGCGGCCAGATCGACCTGACCAGCACGGCGCCCTTCGCCGACATCCCGACGCTGGAGCAGGACAAGACCCTCAAGGTGCTGAAGCAGCCGGGCATGAACTGCCGCTTCATCGCCGTCAACCACAGGAAGCCGCCGTTCGACGACGTGCATTTCCGCCGCGCCGTCTCGATGGCGTTCGACCGCAACGCGATGGTCAAGGTCGTGCTGTTCGGCGAGGGCGTCCCGGCGCACGGCCTCATCCCGCCTTCGCTCGCCTATGCGTACGAGGGCAAGGCGCGCGCGACCTCGGTGTTCAACGCCGAGCGCGCCAAGGCGGAGCTGGCGAAGTCGAAATACGCCAAGGAGAAGATCAACGTGCCGATCCTCACCTGGGGCTCGAGCTGGTGGAAGCGCATCATCGAAGTGTTCGCGCTGCAAGTGAACCAGACGCTCGGCACCAACTTCACCGTCGAGGTGAACGAGGCCAACACCGTGTATGCGCGCCAGAAGTCGGGCGACTTCCAGGGCAGCGTCTGGGGCTGGCTCGGCCTGGTCGATCCGGACGAGTATGTCGGCGAGGTCCTGAGCACGAAGGGCTGGCGCAACTTCTACGGCTACAGCAATCCGAAGGTCGACGCGCTCGCTGAGCAAGGCCGCGCCGAGCTCGACATGGCGAAGCGCGGCGCGCTCTACAAGCAGGCCGAGGACATCGCGATCGAGGAAGCGGCCGTGCTGCCCTGCTTCACCTCGAACATCCACAACCTGATGACGATCAAGGTACAGGGCTTCACGCAGCTGCCCTATTCGAACTTCGGCGACCAGTTCGCCAGCATCAAGATGGGGTGAGGACGATCGTCGTCTGATCTTTCTTCCGTCCCCCCTCCCCTTGCGGGAGGGGGTTAGGGGGAGGGGCTCGCGCGTCAGCGCGAATACAGGTGTCTGACGACGTGTGGCGATGCCGCGCTATTCGCTGGCAACATCACCCCGCTGGGCCGCATACCCCTCCCCCCAATCCCCTCCCGCAAGGGGAGGGGGGACAAACTCGAATTGGGTGTGAGAATCCTTCGTGCCGCGCGCCGCTCTCTATATCGCCGGCCGGCTGGCGGGGGCGTTGGCCACCATCGCGGTGGGCGCCCTGGTGGTGTTCTTCGTCATGCGCGCGGCGTCGGGCGACCCGGCGCTGGCGGTTCTGGGCGAGAACGCCACGCCCGAGGCGGTCGCCGCCTTCCGGGCGAAGCACCATCTCGACGCCCCGCTGGTCGCGCAGTTCCTGATCTGGCTCGCCGGCATGCTGCGCGGCGATTTCGGCCTGTCGCTCACCATCGCGGGCGGCATCCCGATCGCGCAGCTGATGGCGGCGCGGCTGCCGATCACGGCCTTCGTCGGGCTCTATGCCGTCGTCATCGCCGTGCTGATCTCGCTGATCATGGGCACGATCGCCGCGCTCAGGCGCGGGCGCGCGGTCGACACGGTGGCGACCTCCGTGGCCGTGCTCGGCATCTCGATGCCGGATTTCTGGCTGAGCTACGTGCTGGTCTTCGCCCTGGCGCTGGGCTGGAAGCTGTTCCCGGCCTACGGCTTCACCTCGCCGGTCGACTCGCTGGCAGGCGCGCTCTACAGCGGCTTCCTGCCGGCGCTGGCGATCGCGGCGCCCATGGCCGCCGTGTTCGCGCGCATGCTGCGCACCTCGCTGCTCGAGACGGCGAGCCGCGAATACGTGGTCGTGGCGCGCTCGCTCGGCTTCAGCAAGCCCTTCATCTTCCGCCAGTACGTGTTCCGCAATGCGCTGATCCCGTACGTGACGGTCATCGGCCTGCAGATCCGCTACCTGCTCGGCGGCGTGGTGGTGATCGAGCGCATCTTCGGCATCCAGGGCCTGGGGTCGCTTGCGGTCGACGCCGCCTTTGCGCGGGACTATCCGACCGTGCAGGCCTGCACGGTCGTGTTCCTCGGCATCGTGCTCCTGGTCAACGTCGTGGTCGACCTGGTCTGCGTCGCGCTCGATCCCCGGAGGACATTGTGAGGCCGGACGCCGCGAGCGCGCTTGGCGGTCGGCGCGGCGCACGCCTGCTCCGCTCGTTCCTCGGCAACGCGACGGCGGTGATCGGGGCGTCCATCACGCTCCTGGTCCTGCTCGCGGCTTCCTTCGGCGCCGTGCTGATGCCGTACGGGCCGAACGAGGCCGACTTCCTCAACATCCTGTCGCCGCCGTCGCTCGCGCATCCCTTCGGCACCGACAGCTTCGGCCGCGACGTGCTGACGCGCGTGCTGTACGGCGCGCGCGTGTCGCTGGTGGTCAGCGCCGCCGGCGTCGCGCTCGCCGCCTGCGTCGGCACCTCGGTCGGCATGGTCTCGGCCTACAAGGGCGGCTATGCCGACCTGGTGCTGATGCGCTTCGCCGACCTTCTGTTCGCCTTTCCGGCCTTCGTGCTGGCGCTGTTCCTGATGGTCGTGCTGGGCTTCGGCACGGTCAACGTGTCGGTGGCCATCGCGCTGACCTACTTCCCGATCTTCGCGCGCCTGTCGCGCAACATGACCCTGCTGCTGCGCGAGGAGCCCTATGTCCAGGCCGCGCGGCTGATGGCGCAGCCGACCCCGCGCATCCTGGTGCGCGAGATCCTGCCGAACATCGCGGCACCGCTCATCGTGCAGGCGACGATCGGCGTCGCCTTCGGCATCATCATCGAGGCGGGCTTGAGCTTCCTCGGCGTCGGCGTGCAGCCGCCGACGCCGTCGCTCGGCGTCATCATGGCGGACGGGCGCGAGTACTTCCAGCGCGGGCCCTGGGTGCTGACGCTGACGGGCCTCGCCATCTCGATCGCGCTGCTCGGCCTCAACCTGTTCGGCGACGGCTTGCGCGACCTGATGGACCCGCGCCTGCGCCAAAGGGCCGGGCAATGAGGGCGGGGCAATGACGGAAGCGGTGCTCGAAGTGCGCGACCTGCGCACGCGCTTCGCCATCCACGGCGCCTCGATCGAGGTCGTGCGCGGGGTCGACCTCGCGGTGGCACCGGGCGAGGTGCTGGGGTTGATCGGCGAGTCGGGCTCGGGCAAGACCGTGACGGGCCTGTCGATCCTGCGCCTGGCGCCCGAGAACGCGCGCGTCAGCGCCCGGTCGATCGCCGTCCAGGGCCAGGACCTGCAGGCGCTGTCCGACGCCGCGTTCGACGAGCTGCGCGGCCGCCGCCTGGCGATGATCTTCCAGAACCCGGTCGGGGCCTTCAACCCGGCCAAGCGTGTCGACTGGCACCTGCGCCAGGTCGTCATCCGGCGCCAGGGCCAGGACGCGGGCTGGGCCGAGGCCGCGCGCGCGGCGCTCATCGGCGTCGGCATTCCGCATCCGGATCGCGTGCTCAGGCTCTATCCGCACCAGCTCAGCGGCGGCATGGCGCAGCGCATCCTGATCGCCATGGTGCTGGCGCTCGAGCCCGACCTGATCGTCGCCGACGAGCCGACCACCAATCTCGACAACATCGTCGAGCGCCAGATCCTGGCGCTGTTCCGCCGGCTGCAGGGCCGGCTCAGCGCCGCCTTCATCTTCATCACGCACGACATGTCGATCGCCGCCGCCTTGTGCGACCGCATCGCCGTGATGTATGCCGGCCGGATCGTCGAGGTCGGCCCGACCGCCGAGGTGTTCGCGCGGCCGCGCCATCCCTACACCAAGGGCCTGGTCGCGACCGCGCTGGCGCTGAAGCACAAGGCCGAGCGGCTGAAGGAGATCGCGGGCGAGCTGCCCAACCTCGCGGCGCCCCCGCCCGGTTGCCTGTTCGCGCCGCGCTGCGCCGAGGTCATGGCGCGCTGCCGCGGCGAGGAGCCGCCGGCACTGGGGCCGGCGTCGCACCGCGTGCGCTGCTTCCGGGTGGAAGACGCATGACCGCCGCCGCGTCGGGCCTGCTGCGCCTGGAGAACCTGTCCGTTACCTTCCCGGGCAGGGGCCTCGGGCCCGAGTCGTCGCGCCGGCTGCGCGCCGTCGACGACGTGACGCTGCACATCGCGCCGGGCGAGGTGCTCGGCCTCGTCGGCGAGTCGGGCAGCGGCAAGACCACGCTGGCCAAGGCGCTGCTGCGCCTCTACCGGCCGAGCGACGGCCGCATCCTGTTCCGCGGGGCGGACCTGGCGGCCTTGGGCGAGCGCGCGCTGAAGCCCTTCCGCCGCGACCTGCAGATGGTGTTCCAGGATCCGCTGTCGTCGTTCAACCCGCGCCAGACCGTGTTCGAGGCGCTGGCGACGCCGCTCCGGCTGCACAAGGTCTGCGCCCGGGCCGAGATCGCCGGCCGCGTCGCCGAGCTGCTGGCGCAGGTCGGCCTGTCGCCGTCCTTCCGCGACCGCTTTCCGCACGAGCTCTCGGGCGGGCAGCTGCAGCGCGTGGCGATCGGCCGCGCGCTGGCGCTCTCTCCCAGCCTGCTGGTGGCCGACGAGGCCGTGTCGAAGCTCGACGTCTCGGTGCGCGCGCAGATCCTCAATCTCTTGAAGGACATCCGCGAGCGGCACGGCGTGTCGATCCTGTTCATCACGCACGACCTGCACGTCGCGCGCTATCTCTGCGACCGCGTCGGCGTGATGTATTTCGGCAAGCTGGTCGAGCTCGGCGGGACCGAGCGGGTATTCGGGCAGCCGCGCCATCCCTATACGCGGGCACTCCTCGGGACGCTCGAGGACGCGCTCGGCGGCGGCATCGAGGAGCAGATCGCGCCGCCGTCGCCGGCCGGCTGCCGCTATGCCTCGCGCTGCCGCCATCGCATCGATGCCTGCGGCGCGGCGCACCCGGCGCTCGAGGCGGCAGCGGATGCAGGCGGCGGCCACGCCGTCGCCTGCATCCGCTGGCGCGCGCTTCTGGACAGCCACACGACGGACAAAAGCGAGTAGGTACGATGGTCGCAAACACGAACATGCCGGCGGGCAAGCCCGCCTCCGCCGTCCGGGATCCGCTGCTGCAGCCGTTCCGCATCCGGCACCTGAACCTGAAGAACCGCGTCATGAGCACCAGCCATGCCTGCGGACTCGAGGTCGACGGCATGCCGGTCGAGCGCTACCAGCTCTACCACGAGGGCAAGGCGCGCGGCGGCATCGCGCTCACCATGTTCGGCGGCTCGTCCAACGTGGCGCCCGACTCGCCCAACGTCTTCCGCCAGCTCAATGTCGGGATCGATGCGGTCATCCCGTATCTCCAGCAGTTCTCCGCGCGCATCCACAAGCACGGCGCGGCGCTGATGTGCCAGATCACGCATCTGGGGCGCCGCGGCGAGCCCTACGCGTCCAACTGGCTGCCGACCATCGCGCCGTCGCCGATCCGCGAGACGCTGCACCGCAGCTTCCCCAAGGAGATGGACGAGAACGACATCGAGCGCGTGGTCAAGGCCTACGGCGCGGCGGCGCTGCGCTGCAAGCAAGGCGGGCTCGACGGCATCGAGACGCTGGCCGGCGGCCACCTGATCGGCCAGTTCCTCTCGCCCAAGACCAACAAGCGCACCGACAGGTACGGCGGCTCGCTCGCCAACCGCTGCCGGTTCGGGCTGATGGTGTTCGAGGAGATCCGCCGCCGCGTCGGCGACGACTTCATCGTCGGCTTCCGCTACGTCGTCGACGAGGGCGGCGCGCAAGGAGGCCTCGGCTTCGAGGAATGCGTCGAGATCGCGCGCGTGTTCCAGGACACCGGCACGATCGACTTCTTCAACGCGATCTACGGACGGATGGACACCGAGATCGGCCTGGCCGTCGACAACATGCCGGGCATGGCCTCGCCGATCGCGCCCTGGCTCGAGGCGGTCGGGCGTTTCAAGCGCGAGGTGAAGCTGCCGGTGTTCCACGCCGCGCGCATCGCCGACATCGCGACGGCCAGGCACGCGATCCGCGAGGGGCTGCTCGACATGGTGGCGATGACGCGCGCGCACATCGCCGACCCGAATATCGTCGCCAAGCTCGAGGCCGGCCAGGAGGACCGCATCCGCCCCTGCGTCGGCGCGACGCACTGCCAGTCGCCGTACCGGCCGCACTGCCTGCACAACCCGGCGACCGGGCGGGAAACCAGCCTGCCGCAGTCGGTGCCGCGGGCGGAGAAGCCGGGCAGGAAGATCGTGGTCGTCGGCGGCGGACCGGCGGGCCTCGAGGCGGCGCGCGTCGCGGCCGAGCGCGGCCACAAGGTGATGCTGTTCGAGGCTGCCGACCGCGTCGGCGGCCAGGTGCTGCTGGCGGCGCGCGCGAGCTGGCGCAAGGACCTGGTCGGCATCGTCGACTGGCGCAAGCGCGAGCTCGACCGCCTGGGCGTCGAGCTGCGGCTCAACACCTACGCCGAGATGAAGGACGTGCTGGCCGAGAAGCCCGAGGTGGTGATCGTCGCCACGGGCGGCGTCCCCGATCTCGCCTGGCTGCCGGGCGCCGAGCTCGCCACCAGCGTGTGGGACGCGATCGGCGGCAGCGTGACGCTGGCGCCCGAGGTGATCGTCTATGACGGCACCGGCCGCCATCCCGCGCCGCAGGTGGCGGAGCTCGCGATCGCCCAGGGCAAGCGCGCGCAACTCGTGTCGATCGACGGCATGATCGCGCAGGAGCTGACCTACGCCGAGCGCGTGATCTGGAAGAAGCGCGCCTACGAGCTGGGCCTGCCGGTCACGCTCGACCACGAGATCGAGAAGATCGAGCGCCGCGGCAACCGCCTGGTCGCAACCTTCCGCAACCTGGTCACGCACCAACCGGTCGAGCGCGAGGCCGACCAGGTGATCGTCGAGCACGGCACCGCGCCGGCCGACCACGTGTTCCAGGAGCTGAAGGCCGCCTCGTCCAACGACGGCGTGACCGACATCGACGCGCTGCTGGCGCTCCGGAAGCAGCCGCGCGGTCGCCGCGCCGATGCGCCGTTCGAGCTCCACCGCATCGGCGACGCCGTCGCCAGCCGCAACATCCAGGCCGCGGTGCTGGATGCGCTGCGGCTGTGTTTGGCGTTGTGACGTCTTGCCCCCGCCCACCGAAGGTGGGAGGGGGTGGCGAGCGAAGCGAGCCGGGTGCCCCTCTCCCGCCTGCGGCGGGCGAGGGGACTCCGCGTTGACGCCGCCGGCGCCGCTCGTATACTACTGACATATCACAAGCGCGGCGCCCGAACGCCGCGAGGGAAGGGACGAGATGACGCCGGAGGACATCCTCAAGCACCGTCCGCGCGTGCTGAGCCGGAAGCAGCGCGAATCCTATTTCGAGAACGGCTATATCCTGCTGGAGAAGATCGTCCCGCCGGACATCGTCGAGCGGCTGCGCGCGACGACGACGGAGATGGTCAACCGCAGCCGGTCGGTCACGAAGTCGGACGCGGTGTGGGACCTGGAGAACGGGCACAGCGCGGCGCGGCCGCGCCTCAGGCGGCTGTCCAGTCCCTGCGACCATCATCCGGCCTACTGGGACTACGTGTCGAAGAGCCTGCTCGCCGACATCGCCGCCGACCTGCTGGGCCCGGACGTCAAGTTCCATCACTCGAAGCTCAATTTCAAAGCATCGGAGGGCGGCACCGAGGTCAAGTGGCACCAGGACATCCAGTTCTGGCCGCACACGAACTACTCGCTCTTGACGATCGGCACCTACATCTATGACTGCGGCCTGGAAAACGGCGCGCTGGGCGTGTTTCCGGGCAGCCACCTGGGGCCGCTCCACGACCAGTACAACGACAAAGGCCAATGGACCGGGTGCCTCGGCGACGGCGACGTGGCGAAGCTCGACCAGTCCAAGGCCGTCTATCTCTGCGGCCCGGCCGGATCGCTGACCATCCATCACTGCCGCACCATCCACGGCAGCAAGCCGAACGATTCGGCCGTGGACCGGCCGCTGTTCCTGGTCACGCTGGCCTCGTCGGACGCCCATGCCTACACGCCGAACCCGCTGAAGTCGCGCTACGAGCGCGTGCACATCAGGGGCGAGAAGGCGCGCTGGGCGCATCACGATCCGCGGCCCTGCCTGGTGCCGCCGGACTGGTCGGGCGGCTATACCTCGATCTTCGCGCTGCAGCAGGGCGAAGAGGGAGCCGAGCCGATCCGCGCCTATGCGGGCTGAACGTTCAGCCGCAGCGGCGGCAGCGCACCTGCTCGAAGATCGTTTTCCACTCGCCGTCCGTGGCGGCATAGTCGAGCAGGCAGCGCAGCGCCTTGGACGCGTCCGGCATGCCGTATTTGCGCGCCACGTCGTTCAGCATCGCGAGCGAGTCCGGATAGATCTCGAAGGTGACGCGCAGCTTCGGCAGGTCGGACATCCGGCGGCTCCTCTGCGGGCGCCCGTATCACTATAGCAACGCGGCCGGGGAGTCGCGGTCGAAGGCGAAGGGGAGGGAAGCATCATGAAAGTCTACGAGGGCGGCCGCAGCCTGGCCGGCGCCGTCGTCACGGTCGACGGGCGCAAGCTCGACCCGCGCTTCGACCTGAAGCGCCTGTCGCCGGCGGGATTCGAGTGGACCTACGAGGGCACCGGACCGGCGCAGCTGGCGCTGGCGCTCCTGGCCGACCATCTCGGCGACGACCAGAAGGCGCTCCGCCTGCACGAGGCGTTCATGCGCGCGGTCGTGGCCGAGCTCGACAATTCCTGGCGCATGACCTCGGCCGACATCGACGAGGCGCTCGCGCGGCTCGGCGGCGGCTGAGGCGCGCCCGATCATTGACGCGCCGCGGCGCCGTCCGTAGGATGCCGGAGATATATTTGTCGTATACCACGACACACAACAGGCGGCGCAAAGTCGCCAAGCCCTTGGGAGGGAACGGTATGAAGACTCGGAATCTGACTCGTCGCACCGTGTTGGCCGGCACCGGCGCCGGCGTCGTCGCCGCGCCGATGATCGTCCGCGAGGCCAGGGCGCAGAGCGTCTCGTGGAAGATGGCGACGGCCTGGGCCGGCGGCCCGCTGATGGAGATCGGCGCCAAGGCGTTCTGCGAGCGCGTCGAGCTGCTGACCGACGGCCGCGTCAAGGTGCAGGCCTTCCCCGGCGGCGCGCTCGGCAACGCGCTCAAGGTGTCGGAGACGGTCAAGAACGGCGTCGCCGAGTGCGGCCATACCTGGATGGGCTACGACTGGGGCGCCGACACCACGACCGTCGTGTTCGGCGGCTATGCCGGCAGCTTCGACACCGAGCGCATGCTGCACTGGATCTACGAGGCCGGCGGCATCGACCTGCAGCGCAAGTTCCGCGACGAGACGGCGGGCGTGGTGTCGATGCCGCTGTTCATCCGCACCGCCGAGGTGTTCATGCACTCGCGCAAGCCGGTCAGGTCGCTGGCGGACCTCAACGGCCTGAAGCTGCGCACCGCCGGCGCCTGGCTCGACATGGCGAAGTCGATGGGCGCGGCGCCGGTCACCACCGCGGGCGGCGAGATCTACACCGCGCTCGAGCGCGGCGTGATCGATGCGACCGAGTGGGGCACGCTGTGGGAGAACATCGAGCCCGGATTCTACAAGGTCGCCAAGTACCTGATCATCCCGGGCGTGCACCAGCCGACGGCGCCGTTCGAGCTGTGCATCAACAAGGCCGCCTGGGCCAAGGTTCCGCCCAAGGACCAGAAGCTGGTCGAGCTGGCCGCCAAGCTCGTCACCTTCGAAAGCTGGACGCGCATCGGCCAGGAGGACGCGAAGTCGCTCGACGTCTACCGCAAGGCGGGCAACGAGATCATCGAGCTTGCGCCCGAGGTGCAGTACGAGACCAAGAACGTGGCCCTCAAATGGGCCGCGGCCCAGGCGGAGAAAAACAAGTGGTTCAAGCAGGTGCTCGACCACCAGCTCGCCTTCGAAAAGCTGTGGACCGGCGCCGACCGCTACCGCAAGGTGCTGGTCAAGCAGAGCTGAGAGCAGCCACGAGAATCCGGTCCCCCCTCCCGCAGGGGGACGGGGGAACCGGATAGTCTCCCATGCGGGCGCTCTGCCGCTGGATCGACCGCGTCAACGCGGCCACCGGGACGGTCGCGGCCTGGCTGATCGCGCCGCTGATCGGCGCGATGTGCTACGAGGTGGCGGCGCGCTACCTGTTCAACGCGCCCACCATCTGGGCCTACGAGCTCGCCTATCTCCTGACCGGCTCGGGCTGGCTGCTCGGCATGGCCTATACGCTCAGCCGGGGCGCGCATATCCGCATCGACGTGCTGTACGTCAACCTGCGGCCGCGCGGCCAGGCGCTGGTCGACCTTGCCGGCTACGTGTTGCTGCTGCTGCCTTTCATCCTGTGGCTGACGTCGACGCTCGACGACCGGGCGATCGCCGCGTTCCAGAGCGGCGAGAAGACCGGACAGTCCGCCTGGAACCCGCCGCTCTGGCCGTTCCGCGCCGTGTTCTTCGTGAGCTTCGCGCTGCTGGCATTGCAGGTCGTGGGCGAGATCCTGCGCAAGCTGCCGGTCGTCTTCGGCCGCGCCGGGGCGGGGGCGCGCTGAGATGGGCTATTCCTCGCTGCTGATCTTCCCGTTCCTGCTGTTCCTGCTCTTCGTCGGCTTCCCGGTCGCCTTCTCGATGATGGCGACGGCCTTCGTGTTCGGCGTGTGGACCTTCGGCTGGTCCTTCGTGTTCCAGGCGGCCGAGAAGATCGAGGACGTCGCCTCCAACTTCGTCCTCGCCGCCGTGCCGCTGTTCGTCTTCATGGGCTCGATGCTCGAGCGCTCGGGCGTTGCCGACCGCCTGTTCGAGGCCATCCACATGTGGGCGCGCCGCCTGCCCGGCGGCCTCGCGATCGGCACGATCATCATGTGCATCATCTTCGCGGCGTCGAGCGGCGTGGTCGGGGCGACCGAGACGGTGATCGGCCTGCTCGCGATCCCGGTCATGATGCGGCACCACTACAACAAGGAGCTGATTGTCGGCACCATCTGCGCCGGCGGCTCGCTCGGCACCATCATCCCGCCGTCGGTCGTCGCCGTGGTGATGGGACCGCTCGCCGGGATCTCGGTCGGCGACCTGCTCGTCGGCATGGTCTTTCCCGGCCTTATCATGGCCGGGCTCTACATCGCCTACATCCTGGCGCTGTGCGTGGTCTCGCCGACCGCCGGGCCGCGCATCGCGCCGTCGCCCGACGATCCGCCGTTTCAGGTCAAGCTGCGCGTCACCGCCGTCGCCCTGGTGCCGCCGCTGTTCATGATCTTCGCCGTGCTGGGCTCGATCATGCTCGGCTGGGCGGCGCCGACCGAGGCGGCGGCGATCGGTGCGGCCGGGGCGGTGCTGCTGACCCTGTTCTACCGCACCTTCACCTGGCGCGTGCTGCACGAGGCGGTGATGAAGACGCTGACGATCACGGCGATGATCATGGCGATCATCCTCGGCGGCAGCATGATGACCGGCGCCTTCGTCGGCTCGGGCGGCATCGCGGTGGTGCAGAACCTCGTCAACTCCCTGTCGCTCGGCGCCTGGGGCGTGATGCTGATCGTGCTGCTGCTGGCCTTCCTGGCCGGGTTCTTCCTCGACTGGATATCCATCGTGCTGATCCTGCTGCCGATCTTCACGCCGCTGCTCAAGGCGCTCGGCGTCAACATGGTGTGGTTCTGCATCGCCATGCTGGTGGTGATCCAGACCAGCTACCTGTCGCCGCCGATGGCGCCGGCGATCTTCTACTTCCGGGCGATCAGCCCGCCCGAGATCACGACGATGCACATGTACCGCGGCGTGATCCCGTTCATCGTGCTGCAGGTTGTGACCCTGGCCATCGTGCTGGTCTGGCCGCAGACCGTGCTGTGGCTGCCCTACAAGCTGCTGGCGCCGTGACGGCGATGCGCCGCGCGCCGATCCTTGTATGATGAGGGGCCATGGCTCCGCGTCGCAAAACCACGAAGCCCCGCGCCCGTGCCGTCCTGGCCACGGCCCCGAGCCTCACCGACAAGGCCTACCGGCGGCTTGAGGAGATGATCGTCACGCTCGAGCTCGCGCCCGGCGAGGTCGTGTCGGAAACGGCGCTCAGCCGCAAGCTCGGTATCGGCCGCACGCCGATCCGCGAGGCGCTGCAGCGCCTGGCGCGCGAGAAGCTGATCGTGGTGCTGCCCCGGCGCGGCATCATGGTCTCGGAGGTCAATGTCCGCTCGCAGCTCCGGCTGCTCGAGGTCCGGCGCGAGGTCGAGCGCCTGCTCGCCCGCACCGCCGCGCGGCGCGCCAACGAGCAGGTGCGCCAGCGCTTCCGCGAGATCGCCGACGGCATGGAGGATGCGGCGCGCAAGAACGACGACGTCACCTTCATGCGGCTCGACCGCGAGTTCAACCTGCTGGAGCTGGAAGGCGCGCAGAACGAGTTCGCCGCCGGCGCCATGGCGCTGATGCACGGGCTCTCGCGGCGCTTCTGGTACATCCATTACAAGCAGGTCGCCGACATGCCGCTGGCCGCGCGCCAGCACGCCGACATCGCCCGCGCCATCGCCGCCGGCGACGAGAAGCGGGCCGCGGCCGCGGTCGACGCCCTGATGGACTACATCGAGGCGTTCACCCGCGCCACGGTCGACGCGGGGACGTGAGAAGGGCCGGTGACGGGGCTGGACGCCGGGCCCCGGGGCCGAATATATTGCTGATATATCACGAGCGGCCGGGCAGGCCGCCCTGCAATCGGGGAAGTGCGTCATGAGCATGCCGAAACGACAGGAAGCCTTCCGCGGCGACTACCGCGGGAAGGTGTCGCGCTGGTACAGCGGGCCGGGCCATGTGTTCCTGATCTATGCGATCGGGCTTGCCGGCATCTTCTACTTCACGCGCCAGATCCACGACGTCCGCTGGTACGAGTGGCTGACGATCCCGGTCGCCTTCGCCATCGCCAACTGGTTCGAGTGGTGGATCCACAAATACGTGATGCATCGCCCGATCAAGGGCTTCATGGGCATCTACAAGCGCCATACCCTGGCGCATCACCAGTTCTTCACCGAGCACGAGCCGTCGGTCGACAGCAACCGCGACTTCCGCATCGTGTTCTTCCCGCCCTACGCGCTGGCGGCGTTCATGACCGGCACGGCGGTGCCGGCGATGCTCCTGAACTGGGCCGGCTTCCCCAACATCGGGTGGCTGCTGCTCACCACCAACACGGCGATCTACCTGAACTACGAGCTGTTCCACTACTGCTGCCACGTGAAGGACGACTCGATCGTCCGGCACATCCCGTTCGTCAACACGATCCGCCGCCACCACATCGCGCACCACAACACCGCGATCATGATGGAGCGCAACTTCAACCTGACCTATCCGATCGCCGACTGGTTCTTCGGCACCAGCGATCTCGACCGCGGCGTGATCGGCCACATCTTCAACGGCTACGACACCGCCCACGTGCGCAAGAACCTGAAGAAGGTCCGCTCGACCGCCGACGATCCGCGCGTGGCGATGGTCCGCGCGTAGCAGGGGAGAGCGCCATGGCCCAGATGCAGGGCGAGATCAAGCGCAACGTCGCCTCGCTGGTCGGCGGCATCGCCATCGCCATCGTCGTGTTCGTGCTGTGGATGCTGGTGACGGGCGAGCTCGGCTGGGCCGGCACGGCCAACGTGCTGGCCGGCCTTGTCGTCGCCGGCTTGACCGGCGGCTATGTGCGGCTGGCCGATCTCTGAACGCCGATAGCACCGGCCGCGGCCTACGCGGCCGCAAGGGGAGGGAGGAATGAACGACGCGGCGAAGAAGCCCGCTTCCGCCGACGCGCCGAAAAGGCCGGCCGGCGCGGAAGCGCCGAAGAAGCGCGAGAAGCGGACCATCACCGAGATCCGCGACTCCAAGCACACCGGCGAGAAGATGGTCTACATGTCGGTGCCCGACTACACATCGGCGCGCTGGGCCGAGATGGCGGGGGTCGACGTGGCGGTGGTCGGCGACAGCCTGGCCATGGTGGCGCACGGCCATCCGAGCACGATCCCCGCGACCATGGACATGATGGTGATGCACGCGCTCGCCGTGCGCCGCGGCGCGCCCGGCACCTTCGTGCTCGGCTGCATGCCCTACCAGAGCTACAACACGGTCGACCGGGCGCTCCAGAACGCCACGCGCTTCATGCAGGAATCCCTGTGCGACGCGGTCAAGCCGCAGGGCGGCAAGAGCCAGGCGCATATCCTCAAGGCCCTGGTCGACGCCGGCATCCCGACCGCCTCGCATATCGGGCTGACGCCGCACACGATCGCCATGTTCGGCGGCTTCAAGATCCAGGGCCGCACCGCCGAGGCGGCGATGAAGATCCTCGAGGATGCGCTGGCGATCGAGGACGCCGGCTGCTTCATGCTCGAGTTCGAGGCCGTGCCGGCCCGGATCGCCGAGGTGATCTCCAAGCAGCTCACCATCCCCACGATCGGCATCGGCGCCGGCGTCGGCACCGACGGGCAGATCCTGCTCTGCTACGACCTGCTCGGCGTCTTCACCGACTTCAAGCCCAAGTTCACCAAGCGCTACACGAACCTGACCGAGGTCGCCGTCGGCGGCATCAGGCAGTACGTGGCCGAGGTCAAGGCCGGCAAGTTCCCCGACGACGACCACAGCTACACGGTCAAGGACGAGGAATACGAGAAGTTCCTCGAGCTGGTCGAGAAGCGCAGGCAGGTGTGAGCGAGGGATAGTGCCCGGCGCCGAGCCCCGTGCGGTCGGGATCGCCGCGCTGATGACCTGAAGGTCGCGGACCACGATCGATTCCCGCGACGGTCTTTGCCCGCCGGATCAAGTGGCTGGCCGCGCCGCGGCCTCATGCAACGAAGCTGCTGTTGCAGCGCGCAATCGCCTCCGCGTGGCACCAAAGCCGCCGGAGCCGCTCGGGTCCTATGACCTGGATCAATGCTTTCGGCCAACGCTCGACCTAGGTTTTCGACCTGAGCCGTGGTGGAGGGTGCAATGCCCTTGCTGCATTGGAAGGACGAGTACGAGATCGGTATTCGTTCCGTCGATCACGAGCACCTCGCCTTGATTGGCGTCATCAATCTGCTGGGCGATCACCTCGATCCAAGATGCGGGGCGGTGGAGATTCGCGGGACGCTCGGCGAGATCTGCACGCTGGTGGCGACGCACTTCGCTCATGAAGAATCCATCATGCGCGACCTGGGCTACGATCAATACGCCGAACACAAGGCCGACCACGATCGGCTGCTCGGGGAGATCCGCGAAATCCAGCGCGAAATCGGCGCCGGCTCCGCGGTCGATTTTCGCTCGCAACTGGGAGAGCGCATCGGCCGTTGGTTCGGCCGCCACTTCGAAACCTTCGATGCGCGCCTGCACGCCCTGACCGACGGTCCCGGGCTGAGCATGAGAGAGTAGGAGCTAGGCCGCAGCTCGCCGCTCTCGATTCGGGCGTCGCGCGCCGGCACGCGGCATGGCGATGCGCCCGACCAGCCGTCAGGCCGGCTTGCGGTCGATCGGCTCGAACGCCGGCTCGCGCGCTCATCCGCGAACATCGCGCCGCCGGCGATGTCGAACCACCTGAGGTGCTCCAGCTGCGCCAGCACGTCGAGCTGCGACAGCCGGTCGTGCGGCTTCGGCGCCGCATCGAGCGCGCCTTCGTGCCCGAGCCGCAGGGCGGCGGGGTCGGCGTGGAACAGCCGTTTCTCCACCGCGTACTCGATGGCGCCCGCGTGCGACGGGTCGCCGAGCGAGACGCTCTCGGCGGTCGCCGGCGGCACGACGTAGCGGACGTCGCGCATGACACAGGATACCGACCGGAAGGCGGGACGATGCCAAGTGAACATCGCTGACCGGCGCGCCGGGAGTGATCCGCCCCATTCCCGGTCGACGACGGTGATGCGCTTGCTATATGCTGCCGGCGCGAACTTCGATTGCAGCGAGGGCCGGCCGGCAACGGCCGCATTCGCGACCGTGCGGCAGGAACATCCATGACCCGACGCACCCTTCCCCTGGTCTACTCCTGCTCGGGATGCTCGAGCGCGGCTCAGCTTGCCAATCACGTGGCGATCCAGCTGGACCGCGCGCATCGGGCAGAGATGTCCTGCATCGCCGGCGTCGGCGGTGGGGTGCCGTCTCTGGTGCGGATCGCCATGTCGGGGCGGCCGGTCGTCGCGATCGACGGCTGCCCGCTGAAGTGCGTCGAAAGTTGTCTCGGCCGACACGGAATCAGGCCGGCCATCCACTACGACCTGAGCAAGATGGGGATCAAGAAGCGATTCAAGACCGACTACGATCCCCAGCAGGCCGAAGATCTGCTGCAGCGCATCACTGCGGACCTGGATCTTGTCGGTCTTGCGTCCGGCAACCGAACGTAGAAAGCGCGTTCTCGGCCGATCGCAAGCCTTCACCGCCCCATTCCCGCAGCGATCGGCCCCGTCGGCAGGGACCGAGCCGGTCGACGAGCCTGTCGCTTGGGTGTGCCGTTACGACCACCGGCGTCGCCCAGGAAATCTCGCCTGCCACGGACCATCGCCACGGCGCGGACGCGCGCTTGGGTGCGGCGTCGACAGCTCGGCCACATGCCGGCAGGCGGATTTCGCCGCGACCGGGCCCTCGCTGCGGGGAATTCGCCTGCAGCGACGGATCGAGTGAAGTCGGGCGGTCCCCCGCAGAGCAAGCGCCTATCCCCTGCCGACGCGCCACGCGATGTCGAGCCGCTACTGCAGCCACAGCTTGCCGGCGATTGCCGCTTCCGTTCCGCCGAAATGTCGTGCGCGTGATTTCCCGCTCGCCGGTGCTATTCTGCGCGCCTTGATTCCGGTCGAAAAGGGACAGTCGCCGCATGTTGGATCCCAAGGGCCGCGTCGTGATGGTGAGCGGCGCCAATCGCGGCATCGGGCTCGCGATCGCCCGGTCGCTGCACGACAAGGGCTACACGCTGAGCCTGGGCGCGCGCGACCAGGCCGCACTGGAACGGGCGACGGCCGGCTTCGACGCCGGCCGCGTGCTGCGATGCGCCTACGACGCGGCGAAGCCGCCGACCAACGAGGCCTGGGTCGCGGCGACGGTCGATCGCTTCGGCCGCATCGACGCGGTGGTCAACAACGCCGGCATCGCGCCGCTGGTCAAGATCGAGGATGCGGACGAGAGCAAGCTCGATCAGCTGTGGGCGATCAACGTCAAGGCGCCGCTGCGCATGATCAGGCTGGCCTTGCCGCATCTGCGCAGGTCCGGCTCGGGGCGCGTCGTCAACGTCGCCTCGCTCTCGGGCAAGCGCGTCAAGAACGAGAATGTCGGCTACGCCATGTCGAAATTCGCGCTCGTCGCCATGACCCACGCGCTGCGCCTGATCGGCTGGTCCGACGGCGTGCGCGCGACGGCGCTCTGCCCGGGCTTCGTCGCCACCGACCTGACCGCCGGCGTCACCAGGGTCGCGCGCCACGACATGATCGACCCGGCGGATCTCGCGGAGCTGGCGGCGGCCGTGATCGCGCTCCCGAACAACAGCGTCGTGGCCGAGCTGCTGGTCAACTGCCAGCTGGAGGAAATGCTGTGAGGGAGAAGCCGTGAGCCGATCGCTGACGGCCGACGTCGTCATCGTCGGCGGGGGCACGGCCGGCTGCTCGGCGGCGCTGCATCTCAGGCAGCGCGGCGCCTCGGTCGTGCTGCTCGAGGCGCGGCTGTGCGGCAGCCAGGCCAGCGGCGTCAACTACGGCGGCGTCAGGCGGCAGGGCCGCGCCTATGCCGAGCTGCCGCTCGCCGCACGCTCGCGCAGGCTGTGGGACCGCCTGCCCGAGCTGATCGGGCATGACGGCGAGTTCGTCGTCAGCGGGCACCTGAAGCTGGCGCGCGACGAGGCCGGCATGGCGGAGCTCGAGCGCTGGGCCAGGGGCGCGCGCGACTACGGCGTCGAGGCCGAGCTGCTCGGCCGCAACGCCGTGCGCGCACGCTACCCGTGGCTGGGCGACGTCGTCGCGGGCGCGTCGCTCGTCGCCGACGACGGACAGGCCAATCCGCGGCTGGTCGCGCCGTACTTCGCCCGCGCCGCGCGCCGCGCCGGCGCCGACATCCGCGAGAACACCAAGGTCGTCGCGGCGGCGCGCGACGCGGGCGGCTTCCGCGTCGGGACCGACACGGGCGTGACGGTGCGGGCCGGCACGCTGATCAACGTCGCCGGCGCCTGGGGCCACGAGATCGCCGCCCTGTTCGGCGAGCACGCGCCCGAGGAGCTAATCTCGCCCAACATGTGCGTCAGCGAGCCGCTGCCGTACTTCGTCGAGCACAATCTCGGCGTTGCCGGCGGCAGCATCTACCTGCGCCAGATCGCGCGCGGCAACGTCATCTTCGGCGGCGGGCGCGGCGCCGGCGACCGCGCGACCTGGCTGTCGCGCCCCGCGCCCGGCGCGACCATCGCCTCGCTCGCCGAGGTGCTGGAAGCGGTGCCGCGGCTGAAGGCCGCGCGGCTGATCCGCACCTGGACCGGGCTCGAGGGCAACATGCCGGACGAGATCCCGGTGATCGGGCCGAGCCGCACCACGCCCGGCCTGGTCCACGCCTTCGGCTTCTCCGGGCACGGTTTCCAGCTCGGCCCCGGCATGGGCGCGATCCTGGCCGAGCTGGCGCTGGACGGGCGCACCGACGTGGACCTGCGCCCCTTCGCGATCGACCGCTTTGCGACCGATATTGCCCGGGAAGCGACCAGCGGCTGAGCGACCATTCGGCGCAACCTTCGAGCTTGCATCGGACCGGCAAAACCGGCAACCATCCGGCCCACGCCGCGCGGCCTTGAGCGCCGCCGGCCGATAGGCACGGGGGTTAATCGAATGACGATGAGAACGCTGACAACGGCGCTGCTGGCAGGCGCAGCCCTGCTGGCCGCGGCGCCCTTGGGCGAAGCGAAGGCGCAGGGGCAGAAGACGGTGCTGAACTACGGCATGGCGTCCAAGGACATGGGCCGGCTGGACCCGCACCTGACCGCCACCACGCCGGACAAGGCGCTGCTGCAGATGATCTTCAACGGCCTGGTGCGCTTCAAGCCGGGCTCGCTCAGCCTGGAGCAGATGGAGCCCGATCTCGCCGAGAAGTGGACGCGGTCTGCCGACGGCAAGGAATGGGTGTTCATGCTGCGCAAGGGCGTGCAGTGCCATCGCGGCTACGGCGAGCTGACCTCGGACGACGTGGTCTATTCGCTGAAGCGCGCCTCCGACACCAAGACCTCGTCGTTCGCCAGCGACTACAAGGACATCGACAAGGTCGAGGCGCCCGACAAGTACACGGTCAAGATCACGCTGAAGAGCGCGATCCCCAGCCTGCTGCTGTTCGTCGCCAACCTGCACGGCGGCAACATCGTGTGCAAGAAGGCCGCGGTGGAGGCGGGCGAGAACTTCAAGGTCAAGCCGATCGGCACCGGCCCGTTCATGTTCGAGGAATACAAGCCGCAGCAGTCGGTGACGCTGGTCGCCAACAAGCAGTATTTCCGCGGCGCGCCGAAGCTGGAGCGGATCGTCTATCGCTACATCGAATCCGACGCCAGCCGCGACCTGGCCTTCGCCTCGGGCGAGCTCGACCTGGTCTACGGCCGCCAGGACGAGACCTGGGTCGAGCGCACCAAGAAGGTGAAGGATGCGGTCGTGGCCGTGATCGAGCCGGCCGAGCTGTCGTCCATCTACCTGAACACGAAGCACGAGATCCTCAAGGACATCCGCGTGCGCAAGGCGATCGCGCACGCGATCGACCGCAAGGCGATGGTGCAGCTCAAGGGGGCTTCGACCGCGCGCGAGGCCAGGTCGATCGTGCCGATCGGCTATCTCGGCCAGGCCGACGACGTGCCGCTGCTGCCGTTCGACCTCGAGAAGTCGAAGGCGCTCTTGAAGGAGGCCGGTCACCCGAACGGCTTCACGCTCAAGATCATCCACACCAACCTGTCGGGCATGCTGCCCACCATGCAGGCCTGGCAGGCGATGCTGAAGAAGGTCGGCATCAATCTCGAGATCGACGTCGTCGAGCACGCCACGTTCCACGCCCAGATCCGCAAGGACCTGAGCCCGATCGTGCACTACGCGGCGGCGCGGCCGCCCGTGGCGGACATCTACCTGACGCAGTTCTTCCACTCGCGCAGCCAGGTGAACACGCCGACGGCGGTGACCAACTTCACGCACTGCAACCAGGCCGATGCCGAGATCGACGCCGCGCGCAGCGAGCCCGACCCGGCCAAGGCCAAGGCGCTGTGGCGCACCGCGCAGATCAAGCTGATGGAGAACGTCTGCGCCGTGCCCAGCCACGAACAGCTGCAGACCTTCGCCTACAAATCCAACCTGGTGTTCGGCTACGACCTCAAGGGCAGCCTGAGCCTGGGCCCGCCGATCCTCGAGACGACGCATTTCAAGTGAGATAGGTCCAAGGCAACACGCGGGCCGGCGGCAGGTGCGATCCTTCCGCCGGCCCGTGCCGTTCCGCGGAACGCCGCAGCGATGCTGCAATACCTGATCAAGCGCCTGCTGTACGCCGTCCCGACGCTGCTGGCCGTGCTGACCGTCGTCTTCTTCGTCGCGCGGGTGCTGCCGGGCGACCCGGCGCAGGTGATGCTCGGCGAGCAGGCGGGGGCCGAGGCGATCCAGGCCCTGCGCGTCCGGCTCGGTCTCGACCGGCCACTGGTCGAGCAGTACGTCGATTTCATGCAAGGCGCGCTCAGCGGCGACTGGGGCACGTCGCTGGTGACGGGACGCTCCGTGCTGGGCGAGGTGCTGAACGTCATCCCCTTCACGATCGAGCTGACGCTGGCCTCGATCCTGCTGGGCGCGCTCATCGGCGTGCCGCTCGGCGCGTGGTCCGCGCTCCATCGCAACAGCCTGGTCGACTACGCGACACGCATCGGATCGCTGTTCGGCCTGTCGTTCCCGGCCTTCGTCATGGCGATCATGCTGCTGCTGGCCTTCGCGATCCAGCTCGACTGGTTTCCGGTGATCAGCTCGGGCGGCGGCGGCTCGGTGTCCGAGCGGCTGCTGCACCTCGCGCTGCCCGCGGTCAATCTCGGCATCATCATGGCCGCCTACATCACGCGCGTGACGCGCTCCTCGATGCTCGAGGTGCTGGGCGAGGACTACGTGCGCACGGCGCGCGCCAAGGGCGTGCCGCATCGGGCCGTGGTCTGGCAGCACTGCCTGCGCAACGCGCTGATCCCGGTCGTCACCGTCGTCGGCCTTTATCTCGGCATCCTGATCGGCAATTCGGTGCTGACCGAGATCGTGTTCAACCGGCCGGGCCTCGGCAAGCTGATCGTCGGCGCGCTGACGCAGCGCGACTACACGATGCTGCAGGGGCTCATGGTGGTCTACACCTTCATCATCGTGGTGGTGAACCTGCTGACCGACCTGACCTACGGCTTCATCGATCCGCGGGTGAAGTACCAGTGAGCGCCGTGACCGGCGATATGGCCGCCGCTCCGCCGCGCGCCAATCGCGCCCTGCGGCAGCTGCTGGCCGCGTTCAACACGAACAAGACCTCGTGGGTCGGGCTCGCGACTTTCGCGGTCGTCGTGGCGATTGCGATCCTCGCCCCGGTGCTCGCGACGCACGACCCGATCGAGCAGAACATCCTCGAGAAGCTTAAGGGCCCGTCGGCGGAATTCATCCTCGGCACCGACGGCTTCGGGCGGGACATCTGGTCGCGCCTGGTCTACGGCGCGCGCCTCAGCTTGTGGATCGGCGGCGTGTCGATCCTGATCGCGATGGTGGTCGGCTCGCTGATCGGCATGGTGGCGGGATACTTCGGCGGGCGGCTGGACATCGCCATCATGCAGGTGATGGACGTGCTGCTGTCCTTCCCCTCGCTGATCCTGGGCCTGATGGTGGTGGCGATGATGGGGCCGAGCGTCGGCAACCTGATCTTCGCCATCGCGCTCACGGCGATCCCGCCCTTCGCCCGCATCGCCCGCGCGCCGACGGTCAGCGTCAAGGAGCGCGACTACATCGAGGCCTGCCGGGCGCTCGGCTACTCGCACCCGCGCATCATGGCCGTGCACATCCTGCCCAACATCTTCCCCGAGATCCTGGTGATGGGCAGCCTGTGGCTCGCCACCGCCATCCGCGTCGAGGCCAGCTTGAGCTTCATCGGGCTTGGCGTGCGGCCGCCGACGCCGACCTGGGGCGGCATGATCCGCGAGGGCTTCGAGAACATACTGGACACCTGGTGGCTGTCGATGGCGCCGTCGGTCGCCATCCTGGTCGTCGTCTTCGCCCTCAACATGATCGGCGACGGGCTGCGCGACTTCGTCGATCCCAAGCTCAAGGGGGAGCGCGGTGGCTGAGGCGCCGGCGCTCTCGGTGCAGGGCCTGACGACCGAGTTCCGCATCGGCGGGCAGTGGCACGCGGCCATCCGGGGGATCGACTTCGACCTCGGGAAGAACGAGACCCTGGCGCTGGTCGGCGAGTCCGGCTGCGGCAAGAGCATCACGGCGCTGTCGATCATGGGCCTGATCCCCAAGGCGGCCGGACGCATCGCCGCGGGCAAGATCCTGTTCGAGGGCCAGGACCTCGCGCAGCTCGACGAGGAGCACCTGCGCGAGATCCGCGGCGACCGCATCGCCATGATCTTCCAGGAGCCGATGACCAGCCTCAACCCGGTGCTCACCATCGGCTTCCAGGTCGCCGAGGCGCTGCGCTACCACCGCGGCATGAGCCAGGCCGAGGCGCGCACGCACGCGCTGGAGCTGCTCGAGCAGGTCAAGATCCCCTCGGCGCGCCAGCGGCTCGACGACTATCCGCACCAGTTCTCGGGCGGCATGCGCCAGCGCGTGATGATCGCCATGGCGCTCGCCTGCAAGCCGCAGATCCTGCTGGCGGACGAGCCGACCACCGCGCTCGACGTCACGATCCAGGCGCAGGTGCTGCTGCTGCTGGCCGAGCTCAAGCAGCTCTACGGCATGTCGATGATCTTCATCAGCCACAACCTGGGCGTGGTGGCGACGATCGCCGACCGCGTGGCCGTGATGTATGCCGGCGAGATCGTCGAAACCGCCGCGGTCGGCGACCTGTTCGACCGGCCGACGCATCCCTATACCGAGGCGCTGCTGAGCTCCATCCCGCGCGTCGACCGCACCAGCGACACGCTGATGGCGATCCCCGGCCAGGTTCCGGCGATCAACCGCATGCCCGGGGGCTGCCGCTACGCGCCGCGCTGCGCGCTCCGCCAGCCGGTCTGCGAGCGCCCGCCCGCCCTCGCGCCCGTCTCGGGCAGCGCGCCGACGCACCTTGCGCGCTGCTGGGTGCGCGCGGGAGGCGACCGATGACGCAAGCCGCGCCGCTGCTGCAGGTGGAAGGCCTGCGCAAGTTCTTCACGGTCAAGCGCGGCTTCCCCAATCCGAGGACGGTCACGGTGCGCGCGCTCGACGGCGTCGACTTCGGCGTGCGCGAGGGCGAGGCCTTCGGCCTGGTCGGCGAGTCGGGCTGCGGCAAGTCGACCGCCGGCCGCGCGCTGCTGCGGTTGATCGAGCCCGACGAGGGCCGGGTCCGCTTTCGCGATACCGACGTGCTGGCGCTCGACCGCCAGGCGCTCAGGGCGCTCAGGCGCAAGATCCAGATCGTGTTCCAGGACCCGTACGCGTCGCTCAACCCGAAGCGCCTGGTCGGCAAGGCGCTGGCCGAGCCGATGCGCGTGCATGGCCTGGCCGAGGGCCGCGCGCTCGCCGAGCGCGTGCGCGCCCTGCTCGACGAGGTCGGCCTGCCGCCCGAGGCGGCCGAGCGCTACCCGCATGAGTTCTCCGGCGGCCAGCGCCAGCGCATCGGCATCGCGCGCGCCCTTTCGGTCGAGCCCGAGCTGGTCGTGGCCGACGAGCCCGTCTCGGCGCTCGACGTCTCGATACAGGCGCAGGTGCTGCTGCTGCTGCGCGGCCTGCAGGACAAGCGCGGCCTGAGCTACCTGTTCGTCTCGCACGATCTCGGCGTCGTGCGCTGGTTCTGCCAGGGCGTGGCCGTCATGTATCTCGGCCGCATCGTCGAGCGCGGCCCGTTGCCGCAGATGTTCGACGAGCCGCTGCACCCGTACACGCAGACGCTGCGCGCCGCGTCGCCCGTGCCGGACCCGCGGGCGCGCGTCACCATGGTCAGGATCGAAGGCGAGGTGCCGTCGGCGTCGGCGCCGCCGCCGGGCTGCCATTTCCATCCGCGCTGCCCGCACGCGACCGAGCGCTGCCGCGTCGAGTACCCGGCCTGGAAGGAAATGGGGCAGGGCCGCGGCGTCGCCTGCCACCTCTACGATCGCTAGCGACCCGTCTCGTGCGGCCGATTGGTGCCGGCGCCCGAAGCCCATTCGATGTGGAAGCGGCTGCCGCGCTTGCGGCCCTGAACCAGGACCTGCGACTGCTCGCCCGACCAGCGCGCAAAGACGATGACCTTGCGAATGGCGGCCTCCGGGTCGTCGAAGGGCGCGGAGAAGCGGTCGTTGTGCTTGATCCGCCAGGCGCCGTCGTGCTTCAGCACGTAGAAGCGATGGCCCATTCCGTCCCTCCTGGAACGAACTCCTCGGAACTCCTTCGCGCCGACATACGCCCGCTTGATGGCCGATTCCAGGGGCGATTCTACGCTCGCCGGACGGTTTCTGTGGAAAATCCGGTTGCAGTGCGGCGTGCCGCGCTGCGCTGCGTCATGACGGGTGAATGACGCCCTTGCCGTCGCTCTGGCGATCGAACAGGCGATAGGCTTCCTCGGCCTGGTCGAGCGTCCAGCGGTGGGTGAACAGCCGGTCGACCGCGATGCCGCGATCGGCGATGTACTGGGCGCACTCCGCCTGGCCGACCGACGAGAAGGTCCAGGAGCCGATCAGCGTGACCTGCCGGCGCAGCAGATCGTTGCTGACGTCGAGCGTGACGGTGTCGCCCTCGCCGACGAAGCAGGCCTTGCCCCAGGTGCGCACGCAGCGCACGGCCTCGGCCCGCGCCTGCGGCGACGACGAGGCATCGAGCGACAGGTGCGCGCCGCGCCCGTGCGTCAGGTCGCGGATGGCCTGCACCACGTTGTTGGTGGTTTTCGGGTTCAGCAGCACGTCGGCGCCGAATTCCTTGGCGCGGGCAAGGCGCTGGTCGTTGGTGTCGAGCGCGATGACGCGCGCGCCCATGGCAGCGGCCAGCATCGTCGCCGACAGCCCGACCGGGCCCTGGCCGAACACGGCGATCGTGTGGTGGCCTTGCAGGCCGAGCCGCTGCAGCGCGCCCCAGGCCGTGCCGGTGCCGCACGAGATCGCCGCGCCCGCGTCGAAGCCGAGCTGCTCGGGCAGCGGCACGAGCGTGCGCGCCGGGCATTTCATGTAGCGCGCATGCGCCCCGTGGCCGGTCACGCCATAGACCTCGGCCACGCCCTCGACGCAGAGCTGCATCCAGCCGGTGGAGCAATGCGGGCAGACGCCGCAGCCGCGGTAGTGGTGCTGCATGACGCGCATGCCCGGCCGCGCCTGGTTCGCCGGCACCCCGGCCCCGACCGCCGCCACCACGCCGCAGGGCTCGTGCCCGGCGATGACCGGCCCCTTGCCGCCGCCGAGGCCGAGCGACGCCGCGCCGGACGACGCGCTGGCGCGGTAGAACTTCAAGTCGCTGCCGCACATGCCCGAGGCCTTGATCTCGAGCACGACTTCGCCGGGCCCCGGCGTCGGATCGGGAAACTCCCTGAGCTCGATCCGGCGCTCGCCGGGAAACACCACGCCCTTCATCGCCTCCCCCCAACCGTTCGCCTTGTATGGCCGCAGATTGAAAGGTCGCGCCGGCTGGCGTCAAGCCGTGGGCCGGGGGACAGGTGCGGGGATAGCGCTGGTCCAGCTCGTCGATCAGGCGCTCGGCCGCGTCGCGGTCGACGGCGCGACCGTCATGCTCGGGTTCCGCGCCAAGGGCGGCAAGGCACACCATGTCGCGCTGCGCGACCCCCGCATCGCGCGCATCGTCCGGTCCTGCCGCGGTCTGCCCGGCCAGCGCCTGTTCCGCTGTTTCGACGAGACCGGCGAATGCCATCCGATCTACCCGCAGGACGTCAACGACTACCTCGAGGCGGCCACGGGACTGATTTCACGGCCAAGGACTTCCGCACCTGGTCGGCCACGCTGCCGGCGACGACGCTGCTCGAGCGCGAGGCGCCGCCCCGGGGCACGGCCGCGGCCAGGCGGACGATCAATCGCTGCATCGGCACGGTTGCCGCGGCCCTGGGAAATACGCCGGCGGTCTGCCGCAAGTCCCATGTCCATCCCGGAGTGTTCTCGGCCTTCGTCGATGGCAGGCTGAAGGGTGCGCGTCCGTGCCGGATCGCCGCCAAGATCGCCGTGCAGCCCGCGGACATCGTGCGCGCGCGTCAGTCGCTCCTGCGGCTCGCCGCCGCCGCGCCGTGATCGATTCGGGGCGCCGCGAACGGGTCAACGCGGCGCATGCGGGGAACGTGCCCCTACCGGCGCCCGTTTTGGACGAACGGCATGGTCCTGCAATGGAGGTTTCGATGGCGGCGCGCGGCGACAAGGCCAAGCGGTCAGGCACAAGGCGTGGCGCGGGGCGCGGCGCGGGCACGGCACGCCCGAGCGGCCTGCCGCCCGATCCGCAGGACCTCGGTCGGCCGATGACACCGGACGAGAAGATCGACGAGGCGTCGCTCGAGAGCATGGTCGCAAGCGACCCGCCGGCGCGGCCCATGAGCACCGGAGCGCCGCCGCGGCGCAAGGGGCCGGCACAGCCCGGCGACGAGACGATCGAGCGCCGCGAACGCGAGCTGTGGGAAGCCGACGGCCGCCCGGCCGGGCGCGACGAGGACTACTGGCGTCGCGCGGCGAACGAGATCCGGCCGCGTCACCCATGACGACCGGCCGGCGCGAGGACGAGCGACCCTCGTCCTGCACGATCGAGCAGCTCTGAAGCCCGCGGGTCGGGGGCAGCGCCCGGCTAGAACCCCCGCGCGACGGTCTGCGCCAACAGCCCGATGCCGCCGCCGCCGAGCAGGCCGATCAGGAACCCGACCAGCGACGACCGCGCGCCGCCGCGCCGCGGCCTCGGCGGGCCGAACCAGGAGATCGGCTCGGCGTCATGGATGTGCGGCGCGAGACGGTGCGCGTCGGGCACACCCCAACATGTGTGCGAAACGGTACGGCGACCCATCGAGAGCATGGCTGTTTGCCTCGTGCATGCGGACGACAAGCGGAAGGACAAGAGACAAATGCGGAATATCACCTTGGGGTTCCCGCTGACGGCGTGATCACCCCGAGGCGCGCTACCTTGTGGAGGGACCCGCACCTATCTTTGTGGGTTTGGGCGGTCTACTCTTTGCCGCGCATCGGTCGCGGGCTCGGGGGCGGGCCTGCGAGGGAAAGGGGGTCGGTCGACCCCGGCCGAGCAGGGCCAGGTAGAGGGGAGGGGCATGACTCCCGGGGCGGGGCGATGAAGCGGGTCGAGTCCGAGCTGCTGCAACCAACCGTCGAGGAGCGGTTCCGGCTGCTGGCCGACGCGGCGCCGGTCATGGTCTGGGTCAGCGGGCCGGACAGGCTGCGCTCGTGGTTCAATCAGTTCTGGCTGGCGTTCCGCGGTCGCACGATGGAGGAGGAGCTCGGCGACGGCTGGTCCGAAGGCGTGCACCCCGAGGATCACGACCGCTGCGTCGCGACCTACGCGACCGCCTTCGAGCGCCGGGCGCGCTTCGAGATGGACTACCGCCTGCGCCGTTCCGACGGCCAGTTCCGCTGGGTGCTCGACCGCGGCGTTCCGCATTTCGATGCGGCCGGCCGGTTCGCGGGCTACGTCGGCAGCTGCATCGACATCCACGAGCGGCGCGAGGCCGAGCAGCGGGCGAAAGCGAGCGAGCAGCGCCTGGCGCTGGCGCTGGCGCAGCTGGAGCTCGTGCTCGAGGCGACGGGCACGGGCACCTGGGAGACCGACCTGCTCACGGGCCGCACCATGCGCTCGGAAGTGCAGACCAGGCTGTTCGGCCTGAAGCCGAGTCCGAGCCCCGAGCGCTGGGAGGACGGCTTCGATCGCGTCCATCCCGAGGACCAGCCGGAGTTCCGCGCGATCTTCGAGGCGGCCCGCCGCGGCGAGATCGAACGGTTCGAGCAGGAATGCCGCGTCGTCTGGCCGAGCGGCGAGCTCAGGTGGCTGCACCGGCGCGGCATCGTGGTCCGCGAAGCCGACGGCCAGCCGCGCTGGATCCGCGGCGTCGCGCTCGACGTCACCGAGCGCAAGCGCTCGGAGGAGGCGAACGGTCACCTGGCGGCGATCGTGGCGTCGTCCAACGACGCCATCATGAGCCTGACGCTCGAGGGCCGGATCATGTCGTGGAATCCGGCGGCCGAACGGCTGTTCGGCCACGGCGGCGACGAGATGCACGGCCGGCTCCTGGCGAGCCTGGTTCCCGAGGACAGCGTCGCGGCGGTGACCGAGCGGATCGCCGCGGTGCGCGCCGGCGACAGCACGCGCCTGGAGACGACGTTCCGGCACCAGAGCGGCGAGCCGGTCGCGGTCGCGCTTTCCGCCGCGCCGGTGCGCGCCTCGGCCGGGACGGTCTTCGCCATCTCGGTGGTGGCGCGCGACATCGGCGCGAGCAAGCGCCAGGAGGAGCGCCGCAATGTCCTGATCCAGGAACTCAATCACCGCGTCAAGAACACCCTGTCGATCCTGCAGTCGATCGCGATGCAGACCTTGAAGGGCGTCGATGCTGCGAAGCGGCAGGACTTCCTGTCGCGGCTGATGGCGCTGTCGCGCTGCCACGATCTCCTGACCGATACGGCCTGGGAGAACGCCGAGCTCGGCGCGCTCCTGCTGCGGACGCTCGCGCCCTACCGTTCGGACCGGGCGTCGGAGCGGCTCGCCTTGAACGGACCGCTCGTGCGCCTGCCGCCGAGCACGGCGCTGTCCCTCGCGCTGGCGCTGCACGAGCTTGCGACCAACGCGGTCAAGTACGGCGCCTTGTCGGTGCCGGCCGGCCGGGTCGCGGTCGACTGGCAGATAGAGCCGCGCGAGTCCGGCCAGGCCCTGCGCATCAACTGGCGGGAGCACGACGGGCCGCCGGTCGTGCCGCCGCAGGAACACGGGTTCGGGTCGCGCCTGCTGCGGGGCCTCGGCACGCAGGCCGGCGCGTCGGTGCAGCACGAGTTCCGGCCGGACGGCGTGGTATGCGCGATCGCGCTGCCGCTCAAGCGGGAGAAACCCTAGCGGCACCGTGCCGGCGAAGGGGCGGCCGGCGAGGCGGGGCAATGAGCATCGGACAACCGGGGGCGAGCGCGACCGGTCGCGCGGAGAGGGGACGAAGCGGATGTTGATCGATTGGGAGAAGGTTCCGGTCGTCGCGGGCATGCGGGCGGGATCGACGCGCCGTGGCGTATGCGGCGACAAGATGTCGGCGGTCCTGGTCACCACGACGCCCGATGCGAAGTTCGACGGCAAGACCCACTGGCACGACAACGAGCAGATGCTGATCGTGGTCTCAGGCAGCATCACACTCAAGATCGACGACCGGACCGTCGAGGCGAAGCCCGGCGACCTCGTGTTCTTCCCGCCGGGTTGCCGCCACGCCGCCATCGGCGTGGGTCCCGAGGGCTGCGTCTACTACGAGCTGTTCGCGCCGGCGCGCCCGGACCAGCTGCCGGGCTGGGTCGGGCGATCGGTGCTGCGGTTCGACTAGGAAGGCGCCGCCACGATATCGGCCGGCCGCGCCTGCTGGGGCGCGGCCGGCGGATCGCGGTAGTCAGGTCGCCGGCAGCTCCCGCAGGAGGCTTACGGCATATTCGAAGCCGTGGATATCGGCCGCGGCGTCGCGCGGCCGCTTGTTGCCGAGCTCCCGACACGGCTGCTCCAGCCATGCATCGGCACGGGCCGCGTCGCCGAAGCACTTCTGCGCTTCCGCCCGCAGCGCCCGCATCCGTTCGGCGCGCGCGCCGTCCAGCGGGTGGGTCCCAGCGGCGGACGCGGCGTCGGGGATACACAACCCCAGCACGGCGCCGATGGTGACGCTGGCCGCGCTGGCGACGGCGATGTTGTCCATCGCCAGGGCCGCATGGCCGAGCAGTAGGTTGAACGAGACCGACGCGGCCATGAATCCGACGGTGCCGGTGGCCAAGCCTTGCCATCCTATCTCGGCCGGGCGCGACGGCCGCCGCTGCATTGCCACGTTGTCGAGATGGTAGGCATAGAATCCGCCCGTCACCATTGCCGGCAAGGCGAACGGGGCGACAATCAGCGCGCCGGTAATCGTGAACTCGCCGAACACGCGTCCCCACAGCACCGACGCCACGAACCCGGCAATGCCGCAGGCGATGGCGACCCGAAGCTGGCAGGCGGCGATGGCCAACCGGCTGCCATCGGCGGCGGCTGCCCACGAGCCCCGCTTCATCATGCGCCTGCGCATGAGGTCCGCCACCAGGATCGCCGCGACGTGCGGAACGAGAATCGACGTCGTGTCGACGAACGGCTGATACCACTGGCGGGGAAACAACGCCGAGCGCGTCCACAGGTCGAAATTGCCCAGCACCACGGCCGCGAACTCGATCAGCGCAACGGCCACCGTCACGACGACGATGCCGACGAGCAGCAGGTCGGCATTGCTCGGCTGTGCCGTGGCATCGGTTAGGCTGAAGCCCAACGCCCGCAGCCTCGGGTCTATGTCGGTGTACGGCTGCTTCTGCATGCGCACTGCGCAAGCGATCAGGATATAGAGCTTGTAGAGGCAGCCGCGGATTTCCGCGTGCAGTGCGGCATTCTCGTACGCCTTGTTCCGACGCCGCTCGGTTCGGTACGCCGCGATGTCGTCTTTCATGGCGTCGCGCTTGTCCTCGATGCTTTGCAGGTCTGTTTCGTAGGCCCGCAGCAGTTCGGCGGCGAGGCCGCCGAAGTCGCCTGACTGCCGTAGCAACCTGAGGGCGTGCACGAGGCAGCTGAGCCGTGCCCAATTGTGCTCGAGGCTCCGGCGCGGCCGGTCGAAATCGGACTTCTCGACTCCGTCCATGTCCGCCGCCTGGAGCGCTTCCTTGGCGTATATGGAAAACTCGAAATCAGCGGCGGCGAGACGCTCGGCCAGGGCTTTGGCGGCGGCCGGTATATAGGCGCGCTCGTGGGCGAATTTGCGCACCATCCGCTCGATGACGAGGAGCCCGGGAACCATCGGCATCACTCCCACCAGGATGAAGGCGATGGCGATCGGAACGATGGCGTAGCCGGCCTTTTCACCGATTTCCTTCGGCAGCGGGATGCCAATCGCGCCGAGATTCTTCGGCCCTATGAGCGACAGCAAGACCACGGTTGCGGCCATCGCCCCGAAATAGGTCATGAATCCCGTCGTGTATTCCTGGTGCGTCGCCAGCTGGCGTGGCAGCAGCTGATAGACGAAATCGTCGCCGGGCTCTGTGCTGCGCTCGTTGAATTTCTGGCGACAGAAGAGAAACACGTACGCAATGGCGGCGATCAGGCAGCCGAAGAAAAGCGGGCTCCAATGGTCGAGCGGGACGCCGAATTCCATCGGCTGCGTCGCCGCGGCGGCGGGCTGGGTCGGCTGGTTCGGCAGCATGGCGAGCAGGTCGATCGATCGCGACTCCATGAGACTTCTCCCCCGGGTTATGGTCCATGGAAGGCGGAGCGAGGTCGCTAGTAGCAGCGCCCGTTGAAGCAGCGACCTTGCGCCACCACGAACGACCCGGGCGCTGGCTGGCTTGCCACCGACGGCTCCGAGGCCGGCGGTCCAGCCCAACCGGGCGCGGCGGGCGGGATCGCGAGCGCAAGCACGACGATCGCGGCGAAGGAACGGAACACGAAAGCGGCACGACGTCCTGGCATGGCTGCCTCCTTGGAACGACGGTGCGCTCCGGGCCGCGCAATCGGGCCGGTCAGGGGAGCCTCTTCCATGACACTACAGGAGCGCACAATCCGGCTCCCGTATGCATCTTATGGTGGTCGTGACGCGAACTCTGTGAACTGGTTCACTGACTCCCCGGCCACGCGCCGGGGCGGCGACGCGCCGCTACCGAGCCGGCCGGCGCGCCTGCTGCCGCTCGCGGTACTGGAGCCACCAGCCGTAGTTGGGCGGCCAGTAGCCGAACTGGCGCTGATTGTCGGGCTTGCCGGCGAGCGCGATCGCGGCGTGCAGCGGCCAGTTGGGGTCGTAGAGCGCCTCGCGGCCGATGGCGACGAGGTCGGCCTGGCCCTGCGCCAGGATGTCCTCCGCGTGCGCGGGCTCGGTGATCAGGCCGACGGCCATGGTCGGCATGCCCAGCCTGCTGCGGATCTCCGCGGCGAAGGGAACCTGGTAGCCCGGCGGCGGTCCGCCGATCTTGTCGAAGACGGCGAGCGAGTTCGCGCCGCGGATGCCGCCGGAAGAGCAGTCGATCGCGTCGATGCCACGGGCGCGCAGCTCGGCTGCGAGCACCAGCGTGTCGGCCATGTCCCAGCCGGAATCGACCCGGTCGATGCAAGACAGGCGGAACAGGATGGGCTTAGGTGCCGGGAAATTGGCACGCACGGCCGCGGCGACCTCGAGGGCGAAGCGCATGCGACCGTGGCGGTCGCCGCCATAGGCGTCGGTGCGCTTGTTGGCGACCGGCGACAGGAAGGTGTGGATCAGGTAGCCGTGCGCCGCGTGGATGTCGAGCACGTCGAAGCCCGCCGCGGCGACCCGCCGTGCGCCCTGGCCGAACGCGTCGACCACGGCGGCGATCTCGGCGAGCGTCAGGGCGGCGGGCACGTGATAGCCCTCGGCCGAGGGCTCGGCGGTGCTCGCGACCGGCGTCCAGGGCGGCTCGCCGCGCGCCGCGTCCTCCGCTCCCAGCGGGCGCAGGCCGTCCCACGGCTTCTGGCGCGCCGCCTTGGGCCCGCAATGCCCGATCTGCGCGCCCGGCACCGAGCCGCAGCGCCTGAGCAGCTCGGCGATGCGGCCGAGCGGCGCGATGTGCTCGTCCTTCCAGATGCCGCAGTCGCGGTAGGTGCTGCGGCCGCGCGGCTCGACGCACAGCACTTCCGTGAACACCAGCCCGGCGCGCGCGATGGCGAAGCGGCCGAGATGGGCGAGGTGCCAGTCGTTGGCGAACCCGTCCTCGGCCTCGTACATCTGCATCGGCGCGATGACGATGCGGTTGGGCAGCGTGACGCCGCCCAGCGTGAACGGCGAGAACAGATGCGAGTTCGCGATATCCTGCATGGGGCTCCCCCGGAACGCCGGCAATCTCAGGTCGGCGCGCTCATGTGCTTCAGGCCGTAGATGCGCTCCACCACCAGCAGCGCGAATACGGCCAGCAGCATCTGCACGGCGCTGAGCGCGGCGATCGAGGGGTCGAACTGGTGCTCGATGTAGCTCAGCATCACGACCGGCAGCGTGTTGGTCTCGGCGCTGCCGAAGAAGAACGAGATCGGCAGGTTGTCGAACGAGATGAGGATCGAGAACAGCGCGCCGGCGAAGATGCCGGGGCGGATCAAGGGCAGGGTGACGTACCAGAAGGTCTGCGGCCGGTTCGCCCCCAGGATCGAGGCGGTCTCCTCGAAGTCGGACGAGACGCCCCGGTAGACGCCGGCGACCGTGCGCATGATGTAGGGCAGGCCGACCACGGTGTGCGAGATGAGCAGGGACAGGAAGGAGACGCCGAGGCCGAGCGCCGAGAGGTAGAACAGAAAAGCGAGACCGAGCACGATCAGCGGCATGGCGAGCGGGGACAAGAGGAAGGTTGCGATCGCGTTGGCGTAGCGCGACCGGCCGCGCACCAGCGCCAGCGACGCCGGCACGCCGAGCAGGCAGGCCACGAGCGTCGAGGCGAAGGCGAGCTCGAGGCTGACGACGAAGGAGTCGAGGAAGGGCCGGTACTCGACGATCCGGTAGAACCAGCGCAGCGAGTAGCCGCGCAAGGGGAAGGCGACGAAGTTGGCGTCGTTGAAGGCGACGATCACGACGATGAGGATCGGCGCCAGCATGAAGGCGAAGAACAAGACGACGAAGGCGCCCAGCATCGGCGCTTCGGGATTGCGCTTGAACCGCCGCCAGAGGCGCATCAGCCCTTGACCCCGCGCCGGCGTATGAGCCGGAGCTGCAGGTAGAGGCATCCGACGGCCGACAGCAGCAGCAGGTTTCCCATCGCCGCCGCGAAGCCGAAGTCGCGCGTCGTGTTGAACTGCTGGTAGATCAGCAGCGGCAGGGTGCGGAAGCTGTCGCCGCCGATCAGCAGCAGGGTGACGAAGCTGCCGTTGGCGATCATGAACACCATGATCGCCCCGGTACCGATGCCGTCCAGGCTGAGCGGCAGCGTCACGCGCAGGAAGGTCTGCCACCGGTTGGCGCCGAGGATGCGCGCCGATTCCTCGAGGCGCGTGTCGATGCCCTGCAGCACCGAGGCGACCGCCAGCACCATGAACGGCACCAGCACGTGCACCAGCCCGACGACGGCGGAGCCCTGCGTGTTGACGAGCCGGAGCGGCGCGTCGATCAGGCCCAGCTGGTCGAGCAGCGGGTTGTTGATGAGTCCCCGCCGGGCCAGCAGCACGCGCCAGCCGTAGGTGCGCATGATGATCGAGGTCAGCAGAGGGGCGATCAGCAGGAAGATGATCACGCCGCTCCACCGGCCCGAATAGCGCACCAGGAAATAGGCGACCGGATAGCCGAGCACGAGGCAGATCAGCGTCACCAGCGCGCTCAGCCAGAACGTGTCGACGATGACGCCCAGGTAGAAGGAATCGCCCAGCAGCTTGGCATAGGCCCGCAGGTTGAACTCCAGGCCCGCGCCGGCGAACTCGGGGTAGAAGCCGCGATAGCCGTTCTGGACGATGGGGAAGACGTAGAAGACGATCAGGAACAGGACCGCCGGCAGCACCCACCAGATCGACAGCGCGCCGGAATGCGCCTTGCGGCGGCGCGCGGGTGCCGATGCGGCGGGTGCGGCGACGGTGGCGGTCATTCCCGGTTCCAGCACGGACCCGGGCGGCGAAAGGACCTCTCGCCGCCCGTTGCCCGCGTCAGCCCTTCTTGCCGATCTCCTTGTTCCACCGCTCGGTCCATTCCGGCAGCTTCTCGGCGATCTTCTCGAACGGCGGCCAGCGCGTCTGCTCCCAGGGCGTGATGCGCTCCTTGAGCTTCGCGTTGAAGACGACCTTGCTGTTGGTGACGCCGTAATTCAGCATCTCGGCGAACTTCGCCTGCGGCTCGGGCGCGAACATCGAGTCGATGTACTTCCACGCCAGCTCGGGCGCGTTCTTCGGTTTCTGCACGACGACGGGGTTCATGACGCCGCCTTCCTTCGGATTGACGTAGGCGATGTGCTTGGCGCCGCTGTCGTAGTGCGCCCAGGTGCGGCCGTCCCAGTACATGCCGATGTCGATCTCGCCGCTGTCGAGCTGGTTCAGGAAGTCCGTGACGCTGGCCCACCACAGGATGTTCTTCTTCATGCGGTCGGCCGCCTTGAAGAACGGATCGATATTGTCGACGCCGCCGCCGAGGATGTCGGAGAAGGACCAGATCAGGATCTGCTCGGTCGAGGGATAGGAGATGGTCGGCAGCCCGGCCATCCACTCGCCCTTGGCCGTGCGGTCGATGAACTCGGCGAAGCTCTTCGGCGGGTTCTTGACGCGGTCGCGGTGGTAGGCGATGCCGAACGAGCCGTAGTCGAAGCAGGCGCCCCACCAGTCGGCGACCTCGGCGAACCTGGGCGGCACGTCCTTCAGGTTCGGCACCTTCTCGGCCGAGATCTTCTCGACCAGGCCCTTGCGCCCGGCGATCAGCGACAGGCCGACCGTGTTCATGATGGCGTGGATCGGCGGGTTGGCCTGGTTGGCCTCGACCTGGCCCATCCACTGCGCCGGGCCGCCGAGCACGACGTTGGCCTTCGCGCCGGGATTCTTCTTCTCGAAGTCGGCGACGAAGCACTCCTTGATCGCCTTCTCCCAGATGCCGCCATAGGACGTGACCGTCAGCGTCTGGCCCTGGGCGGATGCGTGCCGGCCGCCCAGCGGCATGCACACGGCCGCGCCGGCAGCCGCCATCGCCTGCATGAAGCGGCGTCGCCGCATGCTTTCCATCGTCTCCATGCTGCTCTCCCTTGTTGTCGTCCCCCGGGGGACGGTTGCTATTCCGCCGCGCGCCCGACCCGCCCGGCGCCGAGGCGCGCGAGCTCGGCGTCGAGCCGCCGCCCGCGCGCGGCCGCGTCGCGCAGGGCATTCGCGAGGATGGCCTTCGGGTCGTCCGCCAGTTCCGGCACCACCGCCAGGATCGCGCGGCGGCGCTCGTGCTGCCGCTGCGCGACGGGCAAGGGCTCGAGCGCCGCGTTCAGCGCGACGGCGCGCCGGTCGTCGAACACGCGCTCCCACGCGGCGCGCTCCGGTCCGAACGAGAACGCCTCGGCCGGCCGCGGCGGCGCGGCTTGGCGGCGGGCGGCGGTCGCCGCCGCGTCGAGACGCCCCGCGCGGACGACCACGCCGTAGTCGCGCGCGGCGGCCTCGGCGCTGACGAAGCCGCGCCGCACATCGGCCAGCACCGCCTCCGGATCGCGCTCAAGCGGATCGCCCCAGCCGCCGCCGCCCGGCGTCATCACCGTGACGACGTCGCCCGCCTTCAGGTCCAGCATGTCGATCTTGCCGAGCTCGCGCTCGTCGGGGCCGCCCATGCTCAGCACCGTACGCGCCGACGCCCCGGGCATGCCGCCGGCGACGCCGTAGGGCTGGAAGCGGAACCGCTCCATGCCGCGGCCGAGGACCGACGCGCCGTCGCTCAGCACGCGGAAGGTCAGAACCAGGCCGTTGCCGCCGCGCCACTGCCCGGCGCCGCCGGAATCGGGCCGCACGGCGTAGTCGATCACCTCGATGGCGGCATCGGCCTCGACCGTCTCCAGCGGGTTGTTCGCCAGGTTGGAGATGCTGCTGTCGCGTCCGTCGACGCCGTCGTGGCCCTTGCGCGCTCCCATGCCGCCGATCATCGGCTCGATCACGATCACGTTGCGCTGGCCGGTCGCGCCGGTCGCCTCGGCCAGCACCACGGGAATGGTGACCCCGCCGTTGCAGGCCGGCACGAGGTCGGGCGCCGCCTTGGCAAGCGCGCCGTTCAGGGCGTCGTTGACGCGGATGGCGGCCGCGTGCCTGACGCCGGTGGCGGCCGGGAACTCGGGGTTCACGATGCTGCCGCTGGGCGCGATCACGTGCACCGGCTGGAACAGTCCCTCGTTCAGCGGGATGCCGCGGTCCATCGTGCACACGAAATGCACGAGCTTCAGCGTGAGCCAGGGATGCCGCTTGCCGCCGGTGGGAATGTTGTAGGCGGCCATCACCTGCGGGTCGGTGCCGGTGTAGTCGACTTCGGCCTCGCCGCCGCGGATCGTCACCGCCACGCGCACGCGCAAGGGAATTCCGGTGGCGAGATCGTCGTCGAGATAGTCCCAGAACTCGTAGCGCCCGTCCGCCAGGCGGCGCAGCGCGTCGCGCGCCCGGCGCGCGGTATAGGCGACGATGTCCTCCTGCGCCTGCAGGAACACGTCGAGCCCGTGCTGCCGGATCATCTCGTCGACCCGGCGCCGGCCGACCTCGAGGGCGGCGAGCATGGCGCGGATGTCGCCGAGATTGGTTTCGGGCGTGCGGCAGTTGGCGAGAAAAAGGGTGAGGAAGTCCGGGTTCAGCTCGCCGCCCCGGCGCAGCTTCATCGGCGGGATCAGGAACCCTTCCTGGTACACCTCGCGGCTGCGCGGCGAGATGCTCGACGGCACGGCGCCGCCGACGTCGCTGATGTGGATGAAGGACCAGCCGTAGCAGACGATCCGTCCCCCGTGGAAATAGGGCTGGATCAGGTGCAGGTCCGGCGTGTGCGTCGCCAGTCCCTCCGATGCGTAGGGATGGTTGGTGATGATCACGTCGCCCGGCGCCAGATCCTTGACCGCGCGGATGGACGGGCCGCAATCGAGGTCGATGAAGCCGGACACGCCGATCGCGGCCGGATAGGCGAAGAACTTGCCGTCGGGCTTGACCAGCGCGGTGCCGAAATCGGCCGTCTCCTTGACGTACAGCGTGCGGCCCGTGCGCTGCAGCGCGTATCCCATCTCCTCGGCCGTCGCGATCGCCTTGTTGGAGAGGATCTCCAGCAGCACCGGGTCGGTTTTCATCGTCGTCACCGCTTGGCCCTCAGTCGCGCGCGATGTGGATGTTGTCGGCGGCATCGACCCGCGCCCGCCAGCCCGGCAGGACCCAGGTCGTGGTGTCCTCCTGCTCGACCAGGGCCGGCCCGGCGAACGCCGCCCCGGGGCCCAGGGCCGCGCGGCGGTAGACCTTGGCCTCGATCCAGCTGCCGCGGTGGAACACCGGGCGACTTGCATGCGGCTCGGGCGCGCCGGCGGCCGGCGTGCGGCGGGGCGCCGCGACCGGCGGCACCTTGCCGGCGATGCCGAGCCGCACGGTCGTGATCTCGATCGGGCTGCCGGCATCGCGGAACCCGTAGACCCGCTCGTGCGCCTCGTGGAACAGCTCGGCGATCGCGGCCGCGTCGACGCCGCCGGTCATCGCCGGCAGCGCGACCGGCAGCTCGTAGGCCTGGCCGGCATAGCGCATGTCCGCGCCGTAGCGCATCGCTGTCGCGCCGACGATGTCGCCCTCGCGGTCGAGCCAGGCGCGCGCTTCGTGCGCCAGCTCGCCGAACAGCTCGCTGAGCCGGTGCGCGAGGGCGACGTCCAGGCGGCTTCGCACGGTTCGCACATAGTCGCGCTTGATGTCGGCCAGGATGGCGCCCATGGCGCAGAACGTGCCGGGCGCCGGCGGCACGACGATGGTGTCCAGGCGCGCCTCTTCCGCCAGCAGGTTGCTGTGCGTCGGCCCGGCGCCGCCGAACGGCACCAGCGCGAAGCGGCGCGGATCGAGCCCGCGCTGCGCCAGTCCCTTGAACAGCTCGGTCGCCATCCGCGCCGTGGCGACGGCAAGCGCCGATTCGGCGGCGCGGGCCGCCGCATCCGGTCCCGCGATGCCGATCGCGCCGGCGATGCGCCCGAGCGCGGCCACGGCCGCGTCGCGGTCGAGCGTCATGCGTCCGCCGAGGAACGCCGCCGGGTCGATGATGCCGGTCGCGACGTAGCAGTCGGTCACGGTCGGCTCGGTGCCGCCGCGCCGGTAGCAGATCGGTCCGGGATCGGCGCCGGCGCTGTCGGGCCCGACCTTCAGCACGCCCTGGCGGTCGACCCAGACCAGCGAGCCGCCGCCGGCGCCGATCGAGGACACGTTGACGACCGGCAGCACCAGCGGGAAATCGCCGATCATGGTGCGCGTCGTGTACTCCGGCTCGCCGCCCTCCGAGACGGCGATGTCGCTGCTGGTCCCGCCCATGTCGAAGGTGATGATGCGCGGCCGCTCCGCCAGGGCCGACGTGCGCGCGGCGGCGACGACGCCGGAAGCGGGTCCCGACATCGCCGTCTCGATTGGCCGCGCCCGCGCGCTGTCGAGGCTGAGCGAGCCGCCGTTCGACGCGGTGATGTAGAGCGGGGCGCGCACGCCGATGCGGTCCATGCGCTCGCGCAGCGTGGTGTAGTAGCGGTCCAGCAGCGGATGGATATAGGCGTTGAGCGTCGCCACCAGCGCGCGTTCGTACTCGCGGATCTCGGGCCAGACGTCGGCCGAACAGCTCACCAGCACGCCGGGCAGGCGCGCGCGCAAGCCCTCGGCCACGCGGCGTTCCAGCGCCGGATTGGCGTAGGAGTTGAGCAGCATCACGGCGACCGCCGAAACCTCGGCCGCGGCGATCCGCTCCGCCAGGGCGGCGATCTCCGCGTCGGCCGGCTCGAGCGCGGCCGAGCCGTCGGCGCGGCCGCGCGCCGCGATCTCGAACGCCAGGTCGCGCGGCACCAGCGGCTCCTCCTTGCCGGCGTGAAGGTCGTAGGAGGACGGCATGCGGCAGCGCGCGATCTCCAGCACGTCGCGGTTGCCGCGGCTGGCGACCAGCGCGACGCGCGCGCCGCGCCGCTGGATGATCGCGTTGACGCCCAGCGTCGTGCCGTGCACGACGAGCTCGACATCGGCCGGGCTCATGCGGGCGCGTTCGAGCAGCCCCAGCATGCCGCGCTCGACCGCGAGCGACGGATCGGCCGGCACGCTCGGCTCCTTGAAATAGGTCAGCCCGCCGGTCGCCGTCTCGGTCAGCACGAAATCGGTGAACGTGCCGCCGACGTCGATTCCGACACGGCAGCGCGCCGATGCCGCCTGCTGCGTCATGCCGCATCTCCGTCATCGGCCAGCGCGACGACATTGTCCGGCGACCACGTGACGTGAACGTCGCTGCCGGTCGGGAACACGCCCTGCCCATCCGCGTCGATCGTCTGCTGGTAGACGAACAGCGGATCGCCGCGGCCGGGGAGGGCGAGCTGGTAGGCGTGATAGGTACCGCGGAACACGGAATCGATCACCTTGGCCGTGAGGCCGTCGAGCTCGCGTCCCAGCGCCGGGGGCGCCGTGCGGGTCAGGCGCATCTTCTCCGGACGGATCGCGACCAGCGCAGGCTCGCCCGGCTTCGGTGCCGCGCCGTTGCGCGCGACCCGCAGCACGACGGGCGGCGCGCCGTCGCGCGGCACCTCGACGCGTATTCCGGCGCCGTCGGGGCCGCGCGCCGCGCGGCCGCGGAACAGGTTGGACGTGCCGAGAAACTCGGAAACGAAGCGCGTGCGCGGATGGTCGTATACCTCGGTCGGCGTGCCGTACTGCAGGATCGAACCGTGGTTCATGACGGCGACGCGGTCGCTCATCGTCAGCGCTTCCTCCTGGTCGTGCGTCACCAGGATCGTCGTGATGCCGAGGCTCTGCTGGATTCGGCGCAGCTCGAACTGCATGCTTTCGCGCAGGTTCTTGTCGAGCGCGCCGAGCGGCTCGTCGAGCAGCAGGACCGAAGGGTTGGTGACGAGCGAGCGCGCGAGGGCGACGCGCTGCTGTTGGCCGCCCGAGAGCTGGTGCGCGAAGCGGTCCTCGAACCCGGGCAGCCGCACCAGCTCGAGGATCGACCGTACGCGGCGATGCGCTTCGTCGCGGCCGGTCCCCGCGATCTTCAGCCCGAAGGCGACGTTCTCGCCCACCGTCATGTGCGGGAACAGGCTGTAGTTCTGGAACACCATGCCGAGCCGGCGCCGGTTCGGCGGCAGGTCGCCGACATCCTGCCCGCCGATCACCACGCGGCCGGTATCCGGCGCCTCGAAGCCGGCGATCAGGCGCAGCGTCGTCGTCTTGCCGCAACCGGAGGGACCGAGCAGCGAAACCAGGAGCCCCGCTTCGACGGCGAGCGACGATGGCCGCAGCGCCGCGACACTGCCGAAGTTCTTGCTCACCTCCTCCAGCCGCAGATCGACCGAGGTGCGAGCGGCAGCAGCGTCAGCCTGCAACATCACCGCGCCGATCCAACCCCCCGAGAGTCGCGCGGCCACCGCATGCCGCGTCGTTCTTCGATTGCGAAAGTCTGAACGATGCTGTAAGCGCGGTCAATCCGATCACACCGAAGTTTTCTCGATGCGCGGGCGTTCAGGATGATGAACCCATGACGTTCTCGCTGGTGGCGCGATGCGCGCGGACGGGCATGACCGGCGTGGCGCTCTCCTCGTCCGCGGTGGTGGTCGCGAGCCGCTGCGCCTGGGCCGCGCCCGGCGTCGGCGCCGTCGCCACGCTGCACATCACCGATCCGCGCCTGGGATCGCTCGGACTCGAGCTGCTGGGACGCGGCTACGGCGCGCCGACGGTGCGCGACGCGCTGGTGGCGACGGCCGGCGCCGAGGCGCCTTGGCGCCAGCTCGCAGTCGTCGACCGCACCGGGCGCACCGCCTGCTTCACCGGCGCGCGCTGCGGCCCGGTGAGCGCGACCGCCGAAGGTAGGGACTGCGCGTCGGGCTGCAACGTGGTGGCGAACGAGGGCGTGCCGCGCGCGATGGTGGCGGCCTTCGAGGCGAGCGCGCCCGCTCTCCATCTCGCCGAGCGGCTCCTGCGCGCGCTCGAGGCCGGCCTTGCCGCCGGCGGCGAGCACATGGAGGAGCGCGCCGCCGGGTTGAAGGTCGTCGACCGCGAGGTGTGGCCGCTGGTCGACCTGCGCGTCGACTGGCACGAGCGGCCGGTCGCGGAGCTTCGGCGCATCTGGACCGGCTACGAGCCGCACATGGCGAGCTACGTCGCCCGCGCGCTCGATCCCGACCGCGCGCCGCCGATCGTGCTGGCCGGCGCGCGGCGCAAGAGTTAGGCAGCCGTTGATCCCCCTGAGCCTGGCGAAGGGCGCCGACTCAAATGGTTGGCGCGCGGATCAACGCGCGCTAGGCGGCCGGCGCGGGCTGGCGCCGGCGCACGATATAAAGGCCGCTGGCGATCACGACCGCCGCGCCGAGCACGAGGTTGGCGCCCGGACGCTCGCCCCAGATCGCGTAGCCGAACAGCACGCCCCAGAAGATCGCGGTGTAGTCGATCGCCGCGACCGTCGGCGCGGGCGCCAGGCGATAGGCCTGGGTCAGCACCAGATGCGCCGATCCGCCCAGCACGCCGAGCGCCACGAGGAACGGCCAGTCGCCCGCTTCCGGCGTGCGCCAGTCCAGCGGCGCGAGGCAGGCGGTGCCGATGATCAGCGCGACGGTGTGGTAGAAGACGATGGCCGCCGTGCGGTGATGGCGTCCCAGCCGGCGCAGCAGGATCAGCGTGCAGCCGATCAGCCCGTTCCCGGCGAGGCACACCAGCGCCGGCACGAGGTCGGAGCGTCCGGTCGGCGGCGCGATGATCATCACGCCGAGGAACCCCGCCGCCACCGCGATCCAGCCGCGCCCGCCCACGCGCTCGCCGAGGAACGGCGCGGCCAATGCGGTCACCCACAGCGGCACCGTGAAGGAGATCGCGACGGAATCGGCCAGGGGCAGGTTGGCGACGCCGTAGAAGACCATCACCATGCCGGCGACGCCGATCACGCCGCGCAGGACGATCCCGCCGAGCCAGGTCGGCCGCTCGAAGGACGCCCGCCCGTCCGCCAGCAGCAGCGGCAGGATCGGCAGCAAGGCGAAGGTCGAACGGAAGAAGGCGAGCTGCGTGATCGCGTAGCCGGCGCTGCTCCATTTGACGAGCGCGCCCATGACGGAGAACAGGAAGACCGCGAACACGGCCCAGAGCACGCCGCGGACGACGCTGTCGCCGGACGGCGCGCCCCCGGGCGCGGGCGCGCTCACGCCGCGGCCGCTCGCCGCGCCAGGAACTCGTCGACCGCCTCGTCCATGCGCAGGAACACGGCGCCGCCTTCCTTCATCCGCTCGATCAGCCGCTCCAGCATCATGATGCGGTGGCCGCGGCCGATGACGAAGGGATGGAAGGTGTAGGTGAGAACGCCCCAATCGGCGGTCTGGACCATGTAGAGGAAATCGTCGAGCCAGTTCTCCATCACGGCGCGTGCCGACATCAGGCCGGGCTGCAGGCTGTTCGGCAGGCGCAGATACTCGAAGTGCGGGAAATCGTCCAAGGTCCAGCTGATCGGCATCTCGACGAGCCGGGTCGGGGGCCCGAAGCGCGGCGGCTGGTCGGCCGAGATGACGTCGCCAAGGCGCGCGTGATAGGGCAGGTAGTCGTGGCCCATCAGGCTGCTCTCGTAGTCGAAGCCGTGCCGCAGCAGCAGCTCGATCGATTGCGGGCTCAGCTCCCAGGACGGCGAGCGGTAGCCGCGCGCCCTCCTGCCCGTCAGCCTGGCGATCGCTTCGTTGCCGCGCACCAGCTCGGACTCTTCCTCGGCGCGGCCGATCGTGTTCGGTGGGCGGTGCGTGTAGCCGTGATGCGCCATCTCGTGGCCCTCGTCGACCACGCGGCGCGCCATGTCGGGATAGGTGTCGATCTCCACGCCCGGCGTGAACCAGGTCGAGCGGACGCCGTGGTGCTTGAACAGGCGTAGCAGGCGGTCGGCGCCCACCAGCGAGAACTCGCCGCGCGACAGGGCCGACGGCGAGACGAGCCCGCGCGCGACGAACGGCGACAGGGCGTCGAAATCGACGGTCAGGCAGACGATGTGACGGGGCATGCGCCGGCTCCCCTAGCGGCGGGTCGATGTCGCGGTCAACGCTACGTCCTTCGCGGCGGAACGCAAGCGAGCCGCGGGCCGTGAGTTACGCAGCGGCCGCGCGGCGCCCTAGTCGCCCGGCCGCTCCGCCAGGAACCTGACCAGCGCGTCCTTGACCGCGCGGATGTGGAGCCGCAGCGCCTCGGCTGCGGCGTCGTACGCGCCCTTGCGGCACAGCTGGACGATCTCGGCGTGCTCGCGCTCGGCGCGCTCGAGGTCGTGCGTCAGGATCAGCTGCAGCCGGGTGAAGCGGTCCGACGTGTTGAGCAGCTTGTCGACGATCGCCTGGATCTGCGGCCGCTCGGCGCGGGCGTAGAGCTTGGCGTGCAGCAGCGTGTTGAGCTCGCCCCAGCGCTTGACGTTGTGGTTGCGCAGCTCGTCCGAGTACTCCTGCAGCACCGCGTCGATCGCGCGGAAGTCGTCCTCGTCGAGGCGCGGCGCCGAGCGCTCGAGCAGCATCGGCTCCAGCACCTCGCGCAGCTCGAAGGTCTCCTCGACGCTCGCGAGCGACGTGCCGGCGACGACGGCGCCCTTGTGCGGCTCGATCTTGACCAGGCCCTCGGCCTCGAGCTGCACCAGCGCCTCGCGCACCGGCGTGCGGCTGATGCCGAATTCGGCGGCGAGCAGGTCCTGGCGCAGCGGCTCGCCGTCCTTGAGCTGGCCGTCGAAGATCTTGCGGCGGATGGCGTCCGCGGCCGAGGCGGCGACCGTGCGGTGGGAGAACGGCATGCTCGGGGTCTTGGGAGCGGTAATGCTCATGCCCTCGATCCGGGAATGGCCGCCGTCCTCACTAGAGATAAGGTATGGACGTGCGGCTTATGGGCGCCGGCCTTGCGGCCCTGGTATCATGGCTCTGCGGCTCCCCGCAATATGCCGATTGGATATTGTATAAAATCGGCAGGCTTGCTATGGAGTCGCAACTTCGGCGCGGGGGCGCATGAACGGTCGGGGAGAACGGTTGCAGCAGCGCGGAACGCGCCGTCGCGGCGCGCGGGCGATGGCTGCGCGCCGCCGTCCGGAACCGGCATGACCTCGCATAGCATCGTGGACAGCCGCAGGCTCGGGCGCTGGGCGCTCAACGGCGCTGCCGGCGCCGTGCTCGGCTTCGTCCTGCTGCCGCTGTTCTTCGTCACCTGGCTCGCCTTCTTCCGCCAGGAGATTCCGTCGTTTCCGCCCGACGGCTACAGCCTGCGCTGGTTCGCCTCCATCTGGAACAACCCGAAGTTCTTCGACGGCTTCCTGCTCAGCCTGCAGGTCGCGGTCACGGCCATGGTGGTCGGGCTGGTGATCGGTGTGCCGGCGGCGCTGTGCATCGCCCGCTTCCGCTTCGTCGGGCGCGAGGCGCTGAACAGCCTGCTGCTGCTGCCGCTGGTCGTGCCGGGGATCGTGCTCGGCACCTCGATCTACGTGTTCCATGTCGAGGTGACGATCTGGACCGAGCTGCCGATCCTGGGCTCGATCGCCGGCCTCGTCGCCGGCCACATCCTGATCGTGATCCCGTGGTGCGTCAGGCTGGTGACGGCGAGCCTCGCCGGTTTCGACCGCAGCATCGAGGAGGCGGCGCAGAATCTCGGCGCCACGCCGGTCCGGACCTTCTTCCGCGTGACGCTGCCGACCATCCGCCCGGGCATCGTCGCGGCGGCGCTGTTCGGCTTCGTCGTCTCGTTCGGCAATCTCGAGATGACGCTGTTCCTGGTCGGCGCCGGCCGCACCACGCTGCCGATCGCCATCCTGCAGTACCTGGAATGGAAGATCGACCCGACCATCGCCGCGGTCTCGGTGCTGCAGATCGGGCTGATCGCGGGCGCGATGATCGTCACCGACCGCTTCGTCAAGCTCTCGCGCGTGGTGTAGGGAAATGGCGCGACTCGAACTGCATCATCTCTCCAAGCATTTCGGCCCCACGGTCGCGGTCAGCGACGTCACGCTCGACATCGCCGACGGCGAGTTCGTCGTGCTGCTGGGGCCGAGCGGCTGCGGCAAGACGACGACGCTGCGCATGATCGCCGGCTTCGTCGCGCCCACCGCCGGGCGCGTGCGCCTGGGCGGGCGCGAAGTGACGACGCTGCCGCCGTGGAAGCGCAACGCCGGCATGGTGTTCCAGAGCTACGCCTTGTTCCCACATCTGAGCGTGGCCGAGAACGTCGCCTTCGGCCTGGAGATGCGCAAGATCGCGCCGGCCGAGATCAAGCCGCGCGTCACCGAGGCGCTGCGCATGGTCCGGCTCGAGGGCTTCGCCGAGCGCCTGCCGCGCCAGCTCTCGGGCGGGCAGCAGCAGCGGGTGGCGCTGGCGCGCGCGCTCGCGATCCGGCCCGACGTGCTGCTGCTGGACGAGCCGCTGTCGAACCTCGACGCCAAGCTGCGCGAGACGGTGCGCGTGGAGATCCGCGAGCTGCAGCGCCAGCTCGGCATCACCACGGTGATGGTGACGCACGACCAGGAAGAGGCGCTGATCATGGCCGACCGGCTGGTGGTCATGTCCGAGGGCGAGGTGCGCCAGGTCGGCTCGCAGCGCGACCTCTACGAGCGCCCGGCCGACCGCTTCGTCGCCGGCGTCGTCGGCCGCAGCAACATCCTGCCGGGCAAGGTGGTCGAGCCCGGCCGGTTCGAGACCCAAGGCGGCATCCGGATCGCCTGCGCCGGCGGCCAGGCCGGCCCGGCGGTGATCGCGCTCCGGCCCGAGCGGCTGGCGCTCGGGCCCGCGGCCCAGGGCCTCACCAACCGCCTGCACGGCACGGTCGAGTTCGTCTCCTATCTCGGCGCCAACATCGACGTGCACGTGCGCGTCTCGGCGGCCGACCGCGTCGTGGTAAGCCAGCCGAACCGCGCGGACGGGAGACTGCCGAGCGAGGGCGACAAGGTCGAGGTCGGCTGGCCGGCCGAGGCCGGGGTCGTGTTTGCGGAGGAGGCCGGCAGGCCGCAGGCCTGACGCGCCGGAGACGTTCGACAACGGATTCAACAGGAGGAGAGACAGGATGACCAAACGTCTGGGGACACCCACCATCATCACCCGCCGCGACGCGCTGAAGGGCGGCGCCGCGGCCGTGGCCGGTGCGAGCGCGCTCGGCATCTTCGGGCCGACGGGCCAGGCCCTTGCGCAGAACAAGAAGGTCGTGCTCGGCACCTGGGGCGGCGACTACTCCAAGCTGCTGGCCAAGAACATCTCCACCCCGCTGATGGCGCCCAAGGGCTGGGAGATGGTGCACGACGACCTCGGCAGCCAGCAGCGCAAGACCAAGGTGCAGGCCGAGGCGCGCCTGCCCAAGGGCACCTCCGACATACAGGCGCTCGCCGACACCGACATCGGAGAGCTGACGCAGCTCGGCCTGCTGGAGAAGCTCGACCCGTCGAAGTTCCCGAACTCCAAGAACATCCTGAAGAACTTCAGCGTCGACAAGGGCTCGTACATCTCGCCGCACATCTACAGCGGCAAGGTCGTGCTCTACAACCCGAAGATGATCCCGACGCCGCCGACCAAGATCGCCGACCTGTGGGATCCCAAGCACCAGGGCAAGGTCGGCGTGATCGACATCCAGTTCAACTACACGACCATGGCCGCGGCGCTGGCGGGCGGCGGCAAGACCGGCGACTTCGAGACCGCCAAGAAGATGCTGCTGGAGCTGAAGAAGCTGAAGCCGCGGATCTATCCGACCAACGAGGCGCTGGCGCAAGGCCTCAAGACCGAGGAGATCGGCCTCTGCATCATGTGGAAGGCGCGCGCGGTGCAGTGGCAGAACGCCGGCATCCCGGTGCAGACCGTCGCGCCGAAGGACGGCATCATCACCTACATGTCGGGTTTCACCATCCCGAAGAACGCGCCGAACAAGGAAGGCGCCTATGCCTTCCTCAACGCCGCGCTCGAGCCGTCGGCGCAGGAGGCCTTCGCGGTCGACATGGGCTACAACCCTGTCGTCAGCAACGCCAAGGTCGCGCCGGACCTCAGGAAGCGCATCGGCTTCTCCGAGGAAGAGGCGGCGCTGCTGGTCAACCCCGACCTCGAGTTCCTGACCAAGAAGGGCCCGGACCTGCGCGACTTCTGGGACAAGCAGTTCAAGGCCTGAGCATCGAGACGCCGCGGATACGGACATGACCGCGTCCGCCACGGCCGGCACGCTGCAGTCGCTCGCCGCGCGCGAAATGCGCGGCGGGCGGCTGTCGACCGCCGGGTTCCTCATCGGTCCGGCGACGATCTTCGTCACCGTCGGCCTGCTGTTCCCGATCCTGTTCCTGTTCCGCTACAGCCTGAACGACTTCAAGCCCGGCGTGCTGATGATCGATGCGTTCACGATCAAGCAGTACGTCCTGTTCTTCACCGACCCCTATTTCACCGCCGCGTTCTACCGCACGCTGCGCGTCGCCGTGGTCGTCACCGCGATCTGCGTGGTCCTGGCGTTTCCGCTCGCCTACGTGATCGCGCGCACGCAGAGCCGCTGGAAGCACCTGCTGATCATGCTGGTCGTCCTGCCGCTGTTCGTCGGCAACGCGGTGCGCGCGGCGGGCTGGATGACGCTGTTCGGCAACAAGGGCTTCCTCAACGTCAGCCTGCAGTGGCTTGGTCTGATCGACGAGCCGCTGCGCATCATGTTCACCGAGACCGCCGTGATCGTCGGCATCCTGGCGGTGAACCTGCCCTATGTCGTGCTGACCCTGCAGAGCGTGATCGAAGGCATCGACCGCGCGGTCGAGGAGGCCGCCTTCAGCCTGGGCGCGGGGCCCATGACCATGTTCCGGCGCGTGCTGCTGCCGCTGGCGCTGCCGGGCTTCGTCGCCGGCGGCATCTTCTGCTTCATCCTGACGATGAACGCCTATGCCACGCCGGTGCTGCTGGGCGGGCCGCAATTCGTCATGATGGGGCCGCTCGTCTACATCCAGTTCGCGATCAAGAGCAACTGGCCGCTGGGCAGCGCGGTGGCCTTCATCCTGATGGCGGCGACCCTCGTCCTGACGGCCGCCGCCAATCTCGTCGTGCAGCGTCGCTATCGACGGTAATTCCGACGCGGCGCGGTTTCGGATCGATGCGGCGCGCCTTCCGGCGCGCCCGTGAAGGGGAGAGAACGGCCTTGGCGACCAGCGTAGAGGGGATCCAGGCGAGCCTGCTCGGCAGCCTGGACTGGCGTCTCATCGGCCCGCATCGCGGCGGGCGCGTGGTGGCCGTCGCCGGTTGCCCGGCGGACCCCGCCACGTTCTATTTCGGCGCCTGCGCCGGCGGCGTGTGGAAAACGACCGATGCCGGCCAGACCTGGCTTTGCACGACCGACGGTTTCTTCCGCACCGCCGCGGTCGGCGCGATCGCCGTGGCGCCTTCGGCGCCCAACGTCATCTATGCCGGCACCGGCGAGGCCTGCATCCGCAACGACGTCTCGCATGGCGACGGCATCTACAAGTCGGTCGACGCGGGCAAGACCTGGACCCATCTCGGCCTCGACGACACGCGCCACATCGGCCGCATCGTCGTGCATCCGGCCAACCCGGAACTGGTCTATGTCGCAGCGCTCGGCCATGCCTGGGGCCGCAACAGGCAGCGCGGCGTGTTCCGCTCCAAGGACGGCGGCAGGACCTGGGAGAACGTGCTCTACAAGAGCGACCGCGCCGGCTCGCACGACATCGCGCTCGATCCGGTCAACCCCAACGTCCTCTATGCGCCGATCTGGCAGGCGCAGCGCTACCCGCATGCGCTGATCAGCGGCGGCGAGGAGTGCGGCCTGTGGCGGTCGGCCGACGGCGGCGATACCTGGACCGACATCTCGCGCAGCGCCGGCCTGCCCAAGGGCATGCTCGGCAAGATCGGCGTCGCCGTCTCGCCCGAGCCGGTCGGCGGACGCGGCTACGGCCGCGTCTGGGCGCTGGTCGAGGCCGAGGACGGCGCCATGTTCCGCTCCGACGACGGCGGCCGGAGCTTCGAGCGCGCGTCCGAGTTCTCGGGGCTGCGCACGCGGCCCTGGTACTACATGCACGTGACCGCCGATCCGCAGGATCCCGACACGGTCTACGTGCAGAACTACCGGCTGTGGAAGTCGATCGACGCCGGCAGGACCTTCCTGCAGGTGCCCACGCCGCACGGCGACGACCATGCGCTGTGGATCGACCCGAAGAACCCGAAGCGCATGATCGAGGGCAACGACGGCGGCGCCTGCGTTTCGTTCACCGGCGGCCAGTCCTGGTCGTCGATCTACAACCAGCCGACCGCGCAGCTCTACCACGTCACGACCGACGACCGCTTTCCCTATCGCGTCTATGCCTCGCAGCAGGACAACACCGCGATCAGCATCCCCAGCGCCTCGCCGATCGGGGCCATCACCGAGCGCGACTGGATCAAGCCGGGCGGCGGCGAGAGCGGCTACATCGCCATCAAGCACGACAACCCCGACCTGGTGGTCGCCTCCGGCCCGATCGGACGGCGCTCGCCCAACGACGTCATGTACCTGTTCGACCACAAGACCGGGCAGGACTGGCAGAACACCGTCTGGCCCGAGCTCTACGGCTGGGGCGTCGGCGCCGAGACCCTCCGGTACCGCTTCAACTGGACCTTCCCGATCCACTACAGCCGGCACGATCCCGACGTGCTGTGGGTATGCTCGCAGCACCTGCACCGCTCGCGCGACAACGGCGCGAGCTGGGAAGTGGTCAGCCCCGACCTGACGCGCAACGACAAGTCCAGGCTCAAGCCCTCGGGCGGCCCGGTCACGCGCGACAACACCGGCGCCGAAGTCTATTGCACGATCTTCGCGCTGGCCGAGTCGCCGCAGCGCCGCAACTGGCTGTGGTGCGGCACCGATGACGGCCTCGTGCACCGCTCCAGGGACGGCGGCAAGCGCTGGGACAACATCACGCCCGACGGCCGGAACGCGAAGGTCGATGGCGCCAAGGCGAACGCCCTGCCGGAGTGGGCGCTGATCAGCATCGTCGAGGCCTCGCCGCATCACCAGGACGCCTGCTACGTCGCGGCGACGCGCTACAAGCTCGACGACACCAGGCCCTATCTCTACAAGACCGCGGACGGCGGCAAGAGCTGGACCAAGATCACGGGCGACATCCCCGACGGCGAGTTCACGCGCACGATCCGCGAGGATCCCAGCCGCCGCGGCCTGCTCTATTGCGGCACCGAGACCGGCATCTACGTCTCGTTCGACGACGGCGGCCAGTGGCATCGCCTGGGCGGCAACCTGCCCGTGGCGCCGATCTACGACCTCGTCGTCAAGGGCGTCGAGATGGTGGTGGCGACCCATGGCCGGTCGATCTGGATCCTCGACGACCTCACGCCGTTCCATCAGCTCTACGACCTGCTCAGGGAAAAGAAGGGCGGCAAGCCGGCGGCGCACCTGTTCCAGCCGCGCTCGCGCGTGCGCATGCGGGTGATCGGCGGGTTCGGCGGGATCGCCGCGCAGGCGACCGCGTCGCGCGGGCCCGCCTGGCCGGGGATGATCTCCTATCCGCGCACCGGCACCAACGTGATCCGCGTCCTGCCGCTGAAGCAGCCGGACGGCAGCTACGACAACCTGCTGCTCGATTCGGGCAGGAACCCGCCCTACGGCGTGGTCGTGCAGTACTACCTGCCCGATAAGCCGAAGGGCGGCGCAAGCCTGACCTTCCTCGACGAGAAGGGCAGGGAACTCCGGCACTATGCCGGCGTGCCGGCCGAGCCGGGCGTCAACCGGTTCCTGTGGAACCGGCGTCTCGACGGCGCGCCCAACGTGCTGGCGAAGGACCTGGAGCCATGGAACCGCCCCGACGGCGCCATGGTCGTACCCGGCCGCTATGCGGTGCGCCTGACCGTCGACGGCGACAGCCGGACGCAGCCCTTCGAGATCGAGCGCGACCCGCGCGTGAAGACGCGGCTTTCCGACCTCAAGGCGCAGTTCGTCTTCCTCGGCGAGATCATCGCCAGGCTCACGGCGGTCAACACGATGATCAACGACGTCGACGCGCTGCTGGCGCAGCTCGCCTTGCTCGATCGCCGCGCGGGCGGGCGCGCCGCCGTGCGCGACGGTGCGGCGAAGCTTGCAGCAGAGCTGCGCGCGATCCGCGGCGCGCTGATCGACGTGCATTATCCCGGCGCCCAGCTCTACGCGAGCGGCCTGCACGAAAAGCTCAACGGCTTGTTCGACACGGTCGACAGCGGCGATTTCGCCCCCGCGCAGCAGACGCGCGACGTCTATGCCGTGCTCAGCGCCGAGCTGGACGCGCTAACGACGCGCTGGCAGCGCGTGCGCGACAAGTCGCTGCCCGCGCTCAACGCCGCCATGGCCCAGTCCGGCTTGGCGGCGATCGGATGATCGCGATATTTGACTCGTCATGCCCCTCGCCCGCGCGCAGCGCGGGAGAGGGTTGAAAACGAAGGAGGTCAGCCATGTTCACGCTGCTGAAGTCGCTCAAGGACCGCCAGGTCTGGCTCAGCGAACCGGTCAGCTTCGTCGCCGCGCTGGTGATCGCGGAGCTGTTCTACAAGTTCAAGAGCTTCCTGCTCGAGACCGGCGCCTTCCTGGTGACCTGGTTCGTGCTGGGCGCCATCATCCACATGGTGGCGAAGCTGGTCCTGCCGAACCCGAGCCGCCGCTAGGCGATCCATGTCCAGGCCCGCGCGGCGGCTGCCGGCCGCCCGCTCGATGATCACCGCGCCTCAGCCGGAAGCGGTCGAGGCGGGCGCGGACATGCTGCGCGCCGGCGGCAACGCGCTCGACGCGGCGCTCGCCTGCGCCTTCACGCAAGGCGTGGTCGATCCGCTGATGAGCGGCGTCGGCGGGCTCGGCAGCCTGCAGATCTACGATCCGAAGACAGGCGCCAATCTCGTGCTCGACGGGCTGTCCACCTGTCCCGGCAGCTCGACGCCCGGGATGTGGGCGCATCTGTTCGAGCGCGAATGCGCCGACGGCTATGGCTTCGTGCTCAAGGGCGGCGTCAACGAGCTGGGACATGCTTCCGTCACCACGCCGGGCATCCTGCGCGTCTTCGGCCTCGCCCATGGCCGGTTCGGCCGCAAGCCCTGGGAGCAACTCTTCGAGTCCGCCATCGCCGCGGCCGAAGAGGGCTGGATCGTGCGGGCGCATGTCTACACCATGTTTTCGCTCGACGAGGCGTGGCTCGGGCGGCTGCCCTATCGCACGAAGCTCGCCTTCACACCTGACGGGGCGCGGCTCTACCTGCGGCCGGACGGCACGCCGAAGCGCGTCGGCGACGCGGTGCGCAACCCGGAGCTGGCCGGGACCTTGCGCGGGATCGCGCGCGACGGCGCGGAGAGCTTCTACACCGGCGCGATCGCCCGGCGCATCGTCGCGGACATGGAGGCGCATGCCGGCCCGTTGACGCATGACGACCTCAAGAACTTCAAGCCGCGCGCCGAGGAGCCGCTGAAGGTCGCCTATCGGGGCCGCGTCCTCGCCCTGCCGCCGCCGCCTGCGGGCGGCATCGTCGTGGCCGAGATGCTGCGCATCCTCGAGCATTTCGACCTCGTGTCGCTCGGCCACAACGGCGCCGAGTACATCCGCGTGGTCGCCGAGGCGATGAAGATCGCCGGGCGCGACAAGGAGAGCCATATCGGCGACCCCGACTTCCAGGCGGCGCCGCTCGACCGCCTGCTGTCGGACGACTATGCGGCGCAATGCGCCGCCGGCATCAGGCGCGGCGACAAGGTCGACTTCGCGCGCATGACCGGCGATGCCAAGGGCACGACGACGGTAAGCTGCGTCGATGCCGACGGCATGGTCGTTTCCCTCACGCACACGCTCGGCACGCCGTCCGGCGTGATCGTGCCCGGCACCGGCTTCATGCTGAACGGCGCCATGAACTGGTACGACCCGCGGCCCGGCCGGGCCGGCTCGATCGCGCCGGGCAAGCGGCGCTTCTCGTCGCTGACGCCGACCATCGTGTTCGAGGGCGGCAAGCCGGTCGCGACCGTGGCCTCGCCCGGCGGCGCCTGGATCGGCGTCGCCATCCTGCAGGTCATCCTCAACGTGTTCGACTGGGGCATGACGATGCAGGAGGCCGTGCAGGCGCCGCGCTTCTCGGCCACGACCAACACGATCGACATCGGCAACCGCATCCCGCGCCGCGTGGAGCGCGAGCTTCAGGCGATGGGCTACGCGGTCAAGCGCTGGCCCGCGACCTTCCCGTTCGCCGCGCCGCACGGCATCACCATGTTCGACGGCATTCTCGAAGGCGGCGCCGACCCGCAGCGCGACGGGTATGTCGCGGGCGTGGCGTAGGGATCAGTCCAGCCTGACCGCGTGCCTCGGCCGGCCCCAGTCGGCGGCGCGGGCGGCGGCGCGCTCGACGTCTTCCTGCAGCATCAGCCCGTCGGCGACGAGCCGCTGCGCGGCCTGGGTGATCGCGCGCACATAGCCTTCCTTGCTGGCGTAGCGCTCGAGCACCGAGCGGCGCGGGTCGCCGGTGCGGTCGCGCTCCTCGGGCGTGTCGGCGAAGGCGATCGTGCTTCCCACGATCGGGCCCATGGTGCCGTAGCCCAGGCCCGGAGCACGCATGTTCCAGCCGGCATAGGTCGCGAGCGGTGCGGCGACCATCGGCGCGCGCACGCCGGCGATGTCGTTGCCGTCCTGGTCGACCGCCGGCACCAGCACGGCATAGCGCTTGCCGGCGATCACGTCCGGTGGCTCCTTCGTGATCACGCCGCGGTCGATGTCGGGGCCGAAATCCAGCAGGTCGAGCTTGCTGGGGCCACGCGGGATCACGGCGCCGGGGATGGCGGGGAACTGCTGGCGCCATTCCGCGGCGGGTACGAGCGAGCCGTCGGCGCGGCGCGGGTGGCGGCTCGGCGGCGGCGCCTTGCCGGTCGTGGCCCAGCGGTCGAGGTTGTCGAGCGCGGCACGGAACAGCATCGAGGTCACGACCACGTTGGCCGGGTAGAGGCAGATGCCGCGCGGCGGCTCTTTCATCTGCGGATCGGCGTAGTGCTGCGAGCTCGCCCACATGTAGACGCGCACCGTGTCGGGCAGGGCGATGTCGTTGCCTTGCGTGTCGGTCACGACCAGCGAGCCGCGCCGCATCCAGTACTCGGTCGCCGTGTCGGTGTGGATGACCAGCGGGTCGGTGTCCGGACGCTTGAGGATCGCGTCGGTGCGGCCGGTCAGGTGGTCGGTCGTGCGCGCATAGGAGAAGGGGAAGCGGTCGACCGGCGTGAAGTGGTTCTCGTATTCCTGGCCCGGCAGCGGCATGATGGCGGCGAAGCGGTGGTTCATCCACATCCGGCCGCCGCCGGCCACGTGCGGCATCACGCCGTCGAATACGCGCCGCCCGGCCGCGTCGGCGTTGAACCCCAGGTAGACGAAGTCGCGGATGCATCTTCCGGTCTGCGAGCGGCCCCAGGCATAGGCCTTCTCGATGCCCTTGCCCAACGGATTGCCGCCCTCGGCGTGCTTCAGGAAGCTGACGAACTCGCGTACCGCGACGTGACCCAGGCCGAGGATGACCGGATCGCGCGCGGTGTAGACCAGCTCGTAGATCCAGCCGGGTTCGAAGCCCTTCTCGACGTAGATGTAGTCGTCCGCCGGGATGACGGCGCGCTCGCGTCCGCCGCCGTCGACCGTCGTCCCCTGCTCCAGCCGGGCGAAGGACCAGGCGCCGGGCGCGACCGGCTCGCGCCGGCTGTCCGCGTAGCGGCGGCGCGTGAGCTGCGCCTTGGTCGTATCGCGCGACACGGTCGGATAGCAGCGCGCCGCCGCCTGGCCGCTCAGGGGCAGGGAGAAGACGTTCGGCTCGCTGACGATGTACTCGACGCGCACCGGGCCGGTGATGGACTTGCCCTTGTCGGTGGCGACCGGCAGGTCGATCAGCACGCGCCCTTCGCCCGGCTGCAGGTCGCCCTGCCAGCCGAGCCAGGCGACAGTGTAGCCGCGGCGCATCAGGAAGCCGTTGCCGGCATGCTCCGGCGCGCTCGGCGCGTTCGAGCCGATCGCGTCGTTGAAGAACTGCAGGCAGCGCTTGTTGCCGCGGTTGCCGTAGTCGAAGAACACCCGGCGGTTGCCGCGCGCCATGTCCACCGGCTTCAGCAGCGCGAAGTCGGCGGCGAAGCGCAACTTGCCGTCGCCGCCGACCGGCGCGAAGGCGATGTCGGTCACCGCCTGCAGGTCGGGCGATTTCGGGTCGAGCGCGAACTCGGCGCGGCCGGTCAGGTACTCGTAGGCACCGGCGTCGGCGAAGGCCTGGCCGCCGGCGAAGGCGGCGCGGGAAGTGATGGTGAGGGTGAGGAGCATAGGACGTCCGAGAAGATGGGGCCTTATTGTGCGGAATCGTTCCCCCTCACCCAACTCCGGCTAAGCGCGCCCTTCGCTTCGCTGCGGACGCGCTAAGCCTTCGTATCCCTCTCCCCCCGCTTCGCGGGTGGCGAGGGCAGGACCTTTGAACCCTCGCCCGCCGGAGGCGGGAGGGTGGGGGCCGGCGCAGAACAAAAGTGTCTGCGACGAACTGCAAGCCAAGGACTACGCCGACTTCGCGCGCTTCGGCTTCTCGAGTTTCGGCCGGTTGGCGAGGGCCTTCTTGACGACGGCCTCGACGCGCGCGCGCTCTTCGCCGGCCAAGGGCAGGCGCGGGGGGCGGCAGCGGTCGTTGCTGTCGATCACCAGCGCCTCGACCAGCTTGATGTTCTGCACGAGCTTGGTGGAGACGTCGAGGTCGAGCAGCGGCTGGAACCAGCGATAGACGGCGAGCGCCTCGTCCATGCGGCCGGCGCGCGCCAGGTTCCACACCGCCATGGTCTCGTCGGGGAAGGCGCACACCAGGCCCGCGACCCAGCCGACCGCGCCCATGGCGAGGCTCTCCAGCGCCAGGTTGTCGACGCCGGTGAAGATGCGATAGCGGTCGCCCGTGAGGTTGATGATCTTGGTCACGCGCCGCACGTCGTCGGACGATTCCTTGACCGCGACGAACAGCGGATCGGCGGCGAGCTCGGCCAGCACCGGCGGCGTCAGGTCGACGCCGTAGGCGACCGGGTTGTTGTAGATCATGACCGGCAGGCCGCCGGCCTTCGCCACGGCGCGGAAATGCGCCACGGTCTCGCGCGGGTCAGACTTGTAGGGCAGGCCGGGCAGCACCATGAACCCGGCCGCTCCCGCCTTGGCACCGGCCTCGGCCATCGCCTGGGCGCGCCGTGTCGAGCCGTCGCACACCGTCAGCAGCACCGGGACGCGGCCCTTGGCGACGCGCAGCGCCGTCTTCAGCACCTCGAGCTTCTCCTCGGAGTCGAGCGTCGAGGCCTCGCCCAGCGAGCCGCAGACGATCAGCCCGTGCACGCCGGCGTCGACCTGCAGCGCGAAGCAGCGCTCCATCTCGGCGACGTCCAAGCGATCGGCTGTCGTGAACTTGGTCGTCACGGCAGGGAACACGCCCTGCCAGGTGCTCTTCGATGCCACGTTTCACCCCCTTGGGACGGCTAACTGGGACAATTCTTAGCAAGATTGTCGATTTTATACAATATGCAATCCAGCGGTCCGACGTCCGGACGAGCGGTGCGTGGGGCTTGCATGCTGGTTCCGACTAGAATCGCGGCAACGATCGGGAGAAAGCCATCAGCACGCGCACCGAGCCCCCGTTTCGCGCCGACCATGTCGGCAGTCTGCTGCGCCCGCAGAAGCTGCTGGACGCGCGCGAGCGGCGCAAGCGTGGCGAGATTACCGCCGAGGCGCTCGCCAAAGTCGAGGACACGGCGATCCGCGACGCCGTCCGGCTTCAGGAGGACATCGGTCTCGACTCCGTCACCGACGGCGAGTTCCGCCGCACCTGGTGGCATCTCGACTTCCTGGAGAAGTTCGACAACGTCACGGTCATCCCGCCGCGCGTCAAGGTGAAGTTCCACACGCACGAGGGCGACATCGAGCTGGAGCCGCCGGGACTGCGAGTCGACGGCAAGCTCGACCGCGGCAAGCCGATCTTCGTCGACCACTTCCGCTTCGTGAAGACGGCCACGCGGAAGACGCCCAAGCAGACCATTCCGTCGCCCAGCTCAGGCTCGTGGTCGAGACCGCGCGCGAGGTCTGGGGCGGCTGACAGTCAGAACGTCTGCCCGGCCAGGCTTGCCGGCAGCGAGATCGGAGCGTCACCGGCCGCCAGCTGGCAGGTACGGCCGCTCGGGTGCCTCAGGATGAGCGACCAGTGCCCGTCCTCCGCGCGCACGGCCTCGACGGTGGCGCCGTGCGCCGTCATGGCGATGGCACCGGGCTTGTCGAGATGCCGCTCCTTGATCTGCGCCAGGAGGTCGCCGCGTTCGATGCAGGGTGCGGGTTGAGCCAGGACCGGCGCCGCGAGCGACATCGCCATGGCCAGCAGCATGGCGGCGAATCGACACGTCATGGGGTCCTCCTGCTTGATGGGCCGTCAACCGGCGATCCGGTTCCGGATGTCGGATATCGTTGTTCCACGGCCGTGATTTCACCCTGAAACGCGTGGCTTCCCCGGCGGTTCCGGCGATGCCACGGGCGGTGCGGTGCAACGCCGCGGCGAGTCGTGCGTTTGCGATGCAGCAATGACGGGAGAACACGCATGCACGGCAGGGCGAAATCGGGAGCGCAACGGATCGAAGAAGACAACGAGGCCGCCGATGGCCGCGGCAAGGCGCCTCGCGTCGAGGCCTTCGTCATCGGCCAGGTGGCCGGCCGGCCGCTTTATCTCGTGATCGGCGAGGACGCCGAGCATCGCCTCGCCGCTGGTCTGCCCTTCAACGACGGCTGAGGCCGGCGGCGCTGAAACCAATCTGTGTCCGGACCGTTTGCCGACCGCGCGGCGCCCGGGGCGGTGGCGCGCCGATCATGTGAGGAGCGACGCAATGGCGACAGCAACACGACGCACGCGCGGCAAGACGAAGGCGCGGTCCAGGGCAAAGGCCCGTTCGGCCAGCCGGCGCGGGACCGCCGCGCCAACCGCGCGCGGCGCAGCGCAGGTCGGGCGCGTCACCAAGCAGGCGAAGCGGCGCGCGGCTCGCCGACGGGCGGCAAAGAAGGCCTCGCCGCGGCGCGCGACCAGGGCGGCCGCGACCCGGCGAGCATCGAAGTGCAAGCCGGGCCGCAAGCGCGACAGCGCGGTCTCCAGCCTGATGAGGACCCTGTTCGGCCCGGCCATCGGCTCGAACCGCGACCGCGCCGAATAGAGGCCGGCTCCCGGCGCGCAGCTTTCAGCGGTCCGGCTGATGCCTGACCGCCGATGGCCGGGCGCTGGTATTGTAGGGGCCGCACCAAGGGGGACCGGATGCGGCGCAAGGCGGCGTTCTTCTACAACTACCCGGCGGCGGACGGGGACGTGTACGGGCAAGGCCGGCGCGAGCGCGTGGCGGCGCTGGCCGAGCTCTATCCGCACGTCGTCTATGCCGGGAATTTCGACCAGCATGCGGCCGGCCTCGACGAGGTCGAGGCGATCTTCGCCACCTGGGGCATGATCCGCTTCGAGGAGCGGCATTTCCGCGCCATGCCCAGGCTGAAGGCCGTGTTCTACGCCGCCGGCAACGTCAAGGCCTTCGCCGAGCCGCTGGTGGCCCGCGGCGTCGTGCTGGTCAGCGCCTGGGAGGTCAACGCGATCCCGGTCGCCGAGATGTGCCTGTCGCAGATCCTGCTGTCGCTGCGCGGCTATTTCCGCGCCGTGCGCCGCTATCGCGAACTGAGGACGTTCGCGGCGAAGGATTTCCGCCGCGCCGGTGTCAACGGCGAGACCGTCGGCATGATCGGCATGGGCAGGATCGGCACGCGCCTGACGCGCCTATTGTCGGCCTATCCGCTGCGGGTGATTGCGCATGACCCGTTCCTGACCGAGGAGCGGGCAGCGGCGCTCGGGGTCGAGCGCGTGTCGCTCGATCAGGTGTTCCAGCGCTCGGGCGTCGTCTGCAACCACATCCCCGATCTTCTGTCGACGCGCGGCGTGCTGACGGCGCGGCATTTCCGCTCGATGTGCGAGGGCGCGAGCTTCGTCAACACCGGCCGCGGCGCGCAGGTCGTGGAGAGCGATCTTGCCGCCGTGCTCGGCGAGCGCCCCGACCTGACCGCGCTGGTCGACGTCACCTGGCCGGAGCCGCCGCCGCCGGACTCGCCGCTCTGGACGCTGCCCAACCTCGTCATCAGCCCGCATGTCGGGGGCACGATCGGCGACGAGGTCGTGCGACTGGCCGACTGCGTCATCGACGAATACGAGGCGTGGTCCGCCGGTCGGCCGCTCGAGCACCAGGTCACGGCCGAGGTGCTGGCGACGATGGGCTAGACCAAAAGAAAGACCGCTATCGCGAATTCCGCAGCGCGCGCTTGAGGCCGCGCAGCTGGCCGCCCACGGCGGCGCGGGCGGTCCGCTCGATCGCGCGGTAGCGCTGCACGATCTCGCGGCCGATCGGCGTCAGGCCCGACCCGCCGCCCTGGGCGCCGCCGTGCTGCGTCGCGACGACCGGGTCGCGGAAGGCCTGCTTCATGCCTTCGACCAGCAGCCAGGCGCGCCGGTACGAGATGCCCATCGCCTTGGCCGCCGCGGTGATCGAGCCGTGCCGCTCGATCAGCTCGAGCAACCGGATCTTGCCGGGTCCGAGCGCGCCGTGCTCGCCGAAGGCGACGCGCACCATCAGCCGTAGGTCGTCTCCCGGAATGACAAGCTCGTCCGCGCCATCATCGAGCTGCGGCTTCCCGGCGGAACGTCTTGCGGCCATGCTCTCTCCATTGCGGCGCGGAATCCTACACCGCGTGCGACGGTTCTGGAACACGGCCACCCTTTCGTACCACCGGGCTTGCTCCCCGCAACCGGCTGAGCCACTGTGCGCGGCCCTCGAGAAGAAAAGGCCGCACGATGCCGGTCCCGGCGAGCAAGCGCGACCCCGATCCCATCCAGGAGATGCGCATCAGCCATGGCACGATGGCAGCGTCGGTGCTGACCTTCGGCGCGGCCATTCGCGACCTGATCGTTCCCCTGCGCCGCGGTACGCGGCGCGTCGTGCTGGGCTTCGACGACCCCGAGAGCTATCGCGGCAATCCCGCCAATCTCGGCGTCGTGGTCGGACGCTGCGCCAACCGGATCGCCGACGGTCGCTTCGTGCTGGACGGCCGCGAATACCGCCTGCCCATGAACGAAAAGGGGCGCACGCATCTGCACGGCGGCTCGCCCGGGTTCGGCCATCGCTCCTGGCGGCTGATCGAGTCCGGAACGGCGCATGTGCTGCTCGCCCTCGACTCGCGCAACGGCGAGCAGGGCTATCCCGGCGAGGTCGAGGCGACCTGCCGCTACAGCCTGGAGGCGCCGGCGACGTTGCGGGTGGAGCTGCGCGCGCGCACGACGGCGCCGAGCCCGGTCAACCTGGCGCAGCATTCCTATTTCACCCTGGTCGAGACGGGCGACATCCGCGCTCACGTGCTGACGCTCGACGCCGACCACTACACGCCGACGGACGACCGGCTGATCCCGACCGGCACGATCGCGCCCGTCGCCGGCACGCCCTACGATTTCCGCGCGGCGCGCGCGATCGGCGCGTCGGGGCACCGCTACGACATCAACATGGTCCTGCGTGGCGCAGCGGGCGTGCTCCGGCACGCGGCACGCGTGGAAGCGCCGGCGCGCGACCTCACGATGGAGCTGTGGACCACCGAGCCGGGCCTGCAGCTCTACGACAGTGCCAATCTGGCGCCGGGCGCGCGCGGCATCGGCGGCCAGCGCCATTTCCCGCATGCCGGCCTGTGCCTGGAACCCCAGCGCTTTCCCGACTCCGTCAACCACCCGAACTTCCCGCCAGTCGTGCTGCGTCCGGGCGAGGAGTATCGCCAGTTCACCGAGTACCGGTTCTCCGTGCCGGAGTGAAGGCGCGGGCGGTGCCATACGCTTGACGCCTGCCGTCCGCCTGTGGCCGAGTGCCGGGGTCAAGGCGGGGGACAGTGTCCATGAAAACGCATGCGCAGGTCGTGGTCATCGGCGGCGGCGTGGTCGGCTGCAGCGTTCTTTATCACCTGACCAAGGCCGGCTGGCGCGACGTGGTGCTGGTGGAGCGCGACCAGCTGACTTCGGGCTCGACCTGGCACGCGGCCGGCGGCTTCCACACGCTGAACGGCGATCCCAACGTCGCCAAGCTGCAGGGCTACACGATCGGTCTCTACGACGAGCTGGAAAAGATCTCCGGCCAGTCCTGCGGCCTGCACCGCTCGGGCGGGCTGATGCTGGCCGACACGCCCGAGCGCATGGAATGGCTCAAGATGGCGCACGCGCGCGCCCGCTACCTGGGCCTCGAGACCGAGCTGATGAGCGCGGCGGAAGCGCGCAAGCTGATGCCGCTGCTCGACGACAGGTATTTCGTCGGCGCCATGCTCGACGCCGCCGACGGCAACCTCGACCCGGCCGGCACGACGCACGCCTATGCCAAGTCGGCGCGCATCAACGGCGCCGAGATCTACCTGCAGACTCGCGTGACCGAGCTGAATCCGCGCAAGGACGGCGGGTGGGACGTCGTCACGACCAAGGGCACGATCCGGGGCGAGCACGTCGTCAACTGCGGCGGCCTGTGGGCGCGCGAGATCGGCCGCATGGTGGGCCTGGAACTGCCCGTGCTCGCCATGGAGCACATGTACCTCGTGACCGAGGACATGCCCGAGGTCGTCTCTTTCAACAACGAGAACGGGCGCGAGCTGCCGCACGCCATCGACTTCAAGGCCGAGATCTACATGCGGCAGGAGCGCAGCGGCATGGTGCTCGGCACCTACGAGAAGGCCTGCGTCCCCTGGCAGCCGAAGGCCACGCCGTGGGATTTCGGCACCGAGCTGCTGCCGCCCGACCTCGACCGCATCGCGCCCTCGCTCGAGCTGGGATTCAAGCATTTCCCCGCCATGGCGAAGGCCGGCATCAAGCGCGTGATCAACGGGCCCTTCACCTTCTCGCCCGACGGCAATCCGCTGGTCGGCCCGGTGCAGGGCCTCAGGAACTTCTGGTGCGCCTGCGCCGTCATGGCCGGGTTCAGCCAGGGCGGCGGCGTGGGCCTCGCGCTGTCGCAATGGATGGTGACCGGCGACCCGGGCTTCGACGTCTGGGCCATGGACGTCGCCCGCTTCGGCGAATGGGCGACGCGGCCCTACACCAACGCCAAGGTGCGCGAGAACTATTCGCGCCGCTTCTCCATCCGCTTCCCCAACGAAGAGCTGCCGGCCGCACGTCCGCAGCAGACCACGCCGCTCTACGACGTCTTGGTCGCCCAGGGCGCGGTCATGGGCGACAGCTGGGGCCTCGAAACGGCGCTGTGGTTCGCGCCGCCGGGGGTCGAGGCCGCCGATGCCGTCTCGTTCCACCGCTCGAACGACTTCCCGCACGTCAAGGCGGAATGCCTGGGCGTGCGCAACGGCGTCGGCGTCACCGAGATCGCCAACTTCGCCAAGTACGAGTTCACCGGGCCGGGCGCCGAAGCCTTCCTGTCGCGCCTGATGACCAACCGCATGCCGCGCCCGGGTCGCATCGTCCTGACGCCGATGCTGAACCCGCAGGGCAAGCTGATCGGCGATTTCACCATCGCCAAAGCCGGCGACGAGCGCTTCGTGGTCTGGGGCTCATCCCAGGCGCAGAAGCACCACATGCGCTGGTTCGAGCGGCATCTGCCGACGGACGGCTGCGTCCGCATCCGGCGCTACGACATGAGCCTGATCGGCTTGTCCATCGCCGGGCCGAAGTCGCGCGACCTGTTGCAGAAGCTGACCGACGCGGACGTGTCGAACGCCGCGTTCAAGTTCCTCGACCACCGCGCGATGGATGTCGCCAGCGTGCCGGCCATGATCAATCGGGTGACCTACACCGGCGATCTCGGCTACGAGATCTGGGTGGCGCCGGAATACCAGCGTCGCCTCTACCAGGCGATCATGGTGACGGGCCGGGAGCTGGGCGTCATCAATTTCGGCATGCGGGCGCTGCTGTCGCTGCGGCTCGAGAAGAATTTCCCGACCTGGTACCGCGAGTTGCGCTCCATCTACGGGCCGTTCGAGGCCGGGCTCGACCGCTTCGTCGACCTGGGCAAGAACGACTTCATCGGCCGCGAGGCGGCCATGAAGGAAAAGCAGAGCGGCGGCACGCTCAGCCGCGTCAGCATGGTGGTCGACGCCGCCGATGCCGACGTGCTGGGCGACGAGCCGATCTGGCACGGCGGCAAGGTGGTCGGCTGGGTCACGTCCGGCGGCTACGGCCACTATGTCGACCGGTCGCTCGCCCAGGGCTATGTGCCGAAGGCGCTGGCCGGGGACCTGGCGCAGGGCGCGTTCGAGATCGAGATCATCGGCGACCGCCGCCGGGCGACCGTCATCGCCGAGCCGTTGTTCGACCCGGAGGCGCAGCGGATGCGGATGTAGCTGCGGGCGCCGACCGGAGACCCAATTCGAATCGCAGCCGGCTGCAACATAGGTCTTGTGGCCCCGACGCCGGACCGCCATACTGGTTGCTGGTTTCAATAACGTGAAAGGAGGTGATCCAGTGTCTCATTGTCATGTTCGGTTGACGGCCGGGACCTGGGTTATCACCGCCTTGGACAGGGCGAGCTAACCCGACGTTTTGGTCCTCGGCACCGACCGAGGGACAATGGAAGGGCCGCTTCGAAAGAAGCGGCCCTTCTTCGTTCCGGCGCCGGCGCCGGGCCCCTTTCCGCCAGCCTGGCTGCGGTTTGGCGGCCTGCGTACCCGCCCAGGTGCCGTGGCGCGCGGTTTCTCTTGCGGCCGGGCGGCATGTTAGGGTTATGTGCAGCGGGGGAAGCCCGTGATTCTGATGGAATTTCATGATGCTGCCGGCGCCAGGTGAGATCGCCAACCGGGCCGCGGTCGCCGCCGCGGCGGATGGTGGGATGGCGCCCGCGCCATGACCCTGCCGCAGCGCTACATCCTCGGCGCCCTCGTCAAGACCGTCGTCGCGGTTGTCGTGATCGTCGTCGCCGTCGCGTGCATCACGCGGTCGCTGGTGTTCCTGGACTACATCGTGAACCGCGGCATGTCGGTCTCCATCTACTTGTACATCATGCTGCTCACGATGCCGATGCTGCTGTTCGGCCTGTTGCCGCTCGCCGGGTTCGCGAGCGTGCTTTTCATCTATCACAAGCTCAGCATCGACAACGAGCTCGTGGTGCTGCGCTCGGCCGGGATGAGCAACGCCGCGCTGGCAACGCCCGCCATCATCGTCGCGGGCGCCACGACGATGCTTTGCCTGTCGATGTCGGCCTATTTCATGCCGAGGTCGTTCGGCGAGTTCAAGGACATCGAATTCTTCCTGAAGCACCGCGTTGCGAGCCTGATCGTCAAGGAGGGCGAGTTCAGCCGGCTCGGGGCGAAGGTCACGATCTACGTCCGCGAGCGCAAGCGAAGCGGCGAGCTGATCGGCGTGCTCGTCCAGGACGATCGCGATCCCGAGCGGTCGAAGACCGTCACCGCCGAAAGCGCCCTGTTGTCGCGCGTGGGCGACGTCAACAAGGTCCTGCTCAAGCAAGGCAATATGCAGGAGTTCGAGCGGCGGACGGGAAGGCTTTCAGTGGTGTATTTCGACCAGCACGTCACGGAGATCGACATGCGGGAGTCCGGGCCCGCCCGGATTCGCGAGCGCGGCATGGCCGAGCGCGGCATCCTCGAGCTGCTGAATCCTCCGACCGAGACGCCGCGCGACCGCGAGCTGGTCGGTCGGTCCCTGGCGGAAGGCAATCAGCGCATCGCCTTGCCGCTGCTGTGCCTGACCTATGTTGCGATCGCCCTGGCCACGCTGCTGATCGGACCGTACGACCGCCGTGGCGCGCGCGTGCGCATCCTGGTTGCCTGCGGCGTGGTCGTGATCGTGCAAGCGCTGAACCTTCTCCTTGCCAGCGCGGCATCGAAAGCCACGATCCTGCTGCCGGCCATTCATCTGAACACGCTCCTGCCGGGCCTTGCCTGCGCGGTCCTGCTCGCCTACTGCGACAGGCGGCTTCCGCGCGGCCAACTGCTTGGCCGGTTGCAGCGCCACGCAACCGTCTCCCTGCCTGGCTGGCGCGGGACCGCGCCATCGATGCGGGACGGCGGCGTTGGATAGGTCCGCGGCCGGCGGTCCGCTTCGCGCCCTGGCGTCGTCCGCGACGGCAGCCCATGTCCTGTGCCTGCTGATCGTGATCAGCTTCTTCGGGTCGGTCGCGATCGCGGCGTCCTTGTTCCCGACCGGCTTCGACATGCGCTACCGCTGGGTTTCCTCGCTCGCCTCCTCGCGCGACAATCCGGGCGGCCATCACTATTTCGGTGCCGGCCTGATCCTCGTCGGCCTGCTGTCGATACCGGTTGTCCGCTACTTGTTCCTGACGCTCCCGCGCCATCGATCGCTGAACCGCCTGGGCCTGGCGCTGCTGTATATCGGCGCCGTGGCGCTGGTGACCCTGGGCATCGAGGCGGCATTCTTTCCCAATCCCGGAAAGGTGCGTTTCGTCCACGAAGTGGCGACTGGCGCCGGATTTGGCGGCTACGCCTTCGGGTTCGCCTGCTTCACGGCCATTGCGATCCGCCAGGCGCCGGGATCGCGCTATGCGCAGATGTATGGCGGTCTCACAGCCGTCCTCATCGGGCTGCCGCTGATCGCGACCGGAATCTGCGAGCTCGTCTGGCTGGCGACGCACTCCCCGGATCTGTTCGGCTCGGACTTTCCGGAGAAGAAGCTGCCTTGGCTGGTTTTCAGCAAGGCTCTCTGGGAATGGATGCTGATCATCGACCTCATCCTCGTGCTGTGGATGACGGTCTGGCATGTATCGCGCAATTCGCGCCCGGTTGGAGAGCCCGCCCGCGGCCTTGGCGATCTCGTCGGCGTCCCGGTGCGAGGCGACGCGCCGGCTTCCCTGGTCGCCCGCGAGGCGAATATCGACCAGGGCGCATGAGCCCGCCGCACGCCTTTGGCGCACGCGGGAGCGCTACTCCGCCTTGCGCCGGCCGAGCCCTTCCGCGCGTTCCGCCAGGACGAGCCAACGCTCCTCGGCGGCGGCCAGCGCCGCCGCCAGCTCGCCGTGCCTCCGCGTGGCGCTCTCCAACGCCGCTCGGCCGCCGGCCATCAGGTCGGGATCGGCCAGATCGGCTTCGATCCGGGCCTTCTCGGCCGCGAGGCGATCGATCTCCGCCGGCAAGGTGTCGAGCTCGCGCTGCTCCTTGAAGCTGAGCCGCGCCGCCGTGCGCGGGCGCGGCGTCTCCGGCAGGCGCGACGGTTCCTTCGCCGCCGGTCGCGCAGCAACCCGCGCCGGCGCGGGCTGCCGCCGCTGCCGCAGGTAGTCGCTGTAGCCGCCGACATACTCGTGCACCACGCCGTCGCCCTCGACGGCGATGGTGCTAGTGACGACGCGGTCGAGGAAGTCGCGGTCATGCGTGACCAGCAGCAGCGTGCCGTCATAGTCAGACAGCACCCGCTCCAACAGGTCGAGCGTCTCGAGGTCGAGGTCGTTGGTCGGCTCGTCCAGGATCAGCACGTTCGACGGCTGCGCCAGGATGCGGGCGAGCATCAGCCGGTTGCGCTCGCCGCCCGACAAGGTCGAGACCTTGGCGCGGAACTGGCGCTCGTCGAACAGGAAGTCCTTGAGGTACGAGGCGACGTGCCGCCGCGCCTGCTGCACGGTGATCACCTCGCCGCCGCCGTCGGTCAGCGTGTCCCACAGCGTGCGGTCGGGATCGAGCGTGGCCCCGCGCTGTCCGACGATGGCCTGCTCGAACACCGCCGGCAGCAGGTTCGTGCCGCGGCGCACCGTCCCGCCGTCGGGCTCGATCGCACCGGTCAGGAGCCCGACCAGCGTGGACTTTCCGGCGCCGTTGCGGCCGATCAGCCCGACGCGGTCGCCGCGCAGGATGCGCGTCGAGAAATTGCGCACGATGACCTTCGGCCCGGCCGCGCCCGGAAAGGCTTTCGACACCGAGTCGAGCTCGAACACCAGCCGTCCGCCGGTCTCGGCGCGGGCAGCGGTCATCACCGCCGTGCGCAGGTCGATGCGCTCGGCACGCTCGCGACGCAGCCCCTGGAGCCGGCGCAACCGTCCCTGGTTGCGCTTGCGCCGGGCGGAGATGCCTTCGCGCGACCACGCCGTCTCGCGCGCGATCAGCTTGTCGAGCCGCGCATCGGCCGCGCTCTCGGCGGCGAGGATCGTTTCCGACCAGTCCTCGAACGCGGCATAGCCCTGGTCGTGCTCGCGCAGCGTGCCGCGGTCGAGCCACAGCGTGCGGCGTGACAGGCGTGTCAGGAAGGCGCGGTCGTGGCTGATCAGCAGCAGCCCGGCCCGGTGCGCGGCGAGGCGCGCCTCCAGCCACTCGATCGCGGCGATGTCGAGGTGGTTGGTCGGCTCGTCGAGCAGCAGGATGTCCGGCTCGCCGACCAGCGCCCGGGCGAGGCTGATGCGCCGCCCCTCGCCGCCGGACAGCGCGGCAAGCGGGCGGTCGGCGGCGATGGCGACCTCGCCCAGTGCCGCGGCGACGCGATGGTCCTGCGCCGCGTCCTCGGGCGGCAGGCCCAGCGCGACGAACGCGCCGGCATTGAGCGACGGGTCGAACGCCGGTTCCTGCGGCGCATAGGCGACGCGCACGCCCGGCTGGCGGAACACCGAGCCGGAATCGAGATCGATCTCGCCGGCCAGCGCCTTGAGCAGGGTCGACTTGCCGGTGCCGTTGCGCCCGACCAGGCAGACGCGGTCGCCGAGCCCCAGCGCCATGTCGACGCCGGCGAAGATCTGCCGCTCGGCGACACGGATGCCGGCGTCGCGCAAGGCGAGAAGGGGAGGCGGAGCCATGGGGGCGCAAACATAGCGCCGGGTGGGCAGGATGCACGCGAAAAGCGCCGCGGCGGGGCGTCCGCGCGGCGGTCGCTGCGATGCGCGCCGAAGCGGCGGCTCCGGCGCCCCGGCGAATATCAGCGTGCGCCGTGTGGCACGTAGACTCCGACGCTCTCGCGACGGAGGCGGCCGATCGGCGTGCCCACGACGCGCTCGCGCAGTTCGGCGCCGATTTCCCGAGCCGCGATCTCGGCCTGAAAGACCCGTTCGTTCCGGGCGTCGATCAGCGCGATGCGGCAGCCGCCGGCTGCCAGAAAGCGCGCCGCATCCTCGGCAAAGGTGAGCCGGGTGCGGGTACCGACCATGAAGACCAGGCTCGGCTCGTGATAGCCGGCCGATGCGACCGCGGGGTCCGGGCAGGGCGCGTGGCGCGCGATGGCGGCGGCGAGACGCGGCGTCATCCACACGCTGTCGAGGCGCGGGAATACCAGCCCGAACGTGCTGAACTGCAGCAACACCGTGGCGGTCGCCAGCCCCGCCGCCATGCCGGTGGGCCGTTCGCGCAGCCGGTGCATCGTCAGCACCGCGGCGACCAAGCCGGCGAGCGAGACCACCGCGGCCGTCGGCGCAAGCTCGCCTTCGATCGCGTAGAGCAGCATGGGCCCGGCGGCCGCGACGCCAGGGGCGGCGGCCATCGCAAGGCCGGCGAGAATCCTACCGGGTTGCCGTCCGTCCAGCAGCGCCATGGCGGTCAGTACGGCGATCGCCGGATAGGTGGGAAGCACGTAGTGCGGCAGCTTGGTGACGACCAGCTCGAACACGACCCAGGTCGGGATGATCCAGGCCAGGCAGAAGCGGACGCGTCGATCGGACCCGTGCTGCCAGGTCCAACGCGCCGCGACGGGGGCCAGCACGGCGGCGGGAAGGAAGGTCATCCAGAACAGCGCGAGGTAGTATCCGGGCGGCGCGCCGTGACCTTCCGCGCCGGCCGCGACTTTCCCGAGCAGGTTCCTGCCCACCGCCCTCGCGAAGAAGTCGCCGCCGCTTTGCACGCCGATGACGATGAACCACGGCATGACCAGGAGCAGCGTCAGGACGATGCCCGGCGCGGGATGCAGCGCCTTGAGCCATGCCGCGGAGCGGTCCCATATGCAGAGCGCCAGCGCGGTCGATCCGACGACGAGCAGGATGATCGGCCCTTTGACCATCACGCCCGCCGCCAAGGCGACCCAGAACAGCATTGCTCTGCCAAGGCCCACGCGTTGGCCCAGATAGGCGCGCGCCAGCAGGCCGATGGCCCCGAGCGTGGCCGCCAGCAGCACCGCATCGGTCTTGGCCAGCCGCGCCTCGACCCCGAGCAGCACGGACGTCGCGATGAACAGGCCGGCCATGAACGCGCCGGGTGGGCTCGTGAAGGCAAGCGCCACCCAATAGGTCAGGACGACGGCCCCGACCGCGCCGAGCAGGGACGGAATGCGATAGACCCAGATCGGCGCCCTGTCGCCATAGCCCGCAAGCTGAAGGGCGGCGTTTTGCAGCCAATAGATGCCGATCGGCTGGTGATGACGGGGCTCGTTCTGGAAGCGGATGTCCAGATAATCGCCGCTTTCGCGCATCTGGCTGGTCGCTTGCGCGTAGCGGGGCTCGTCCCGGTCGATCGGCGGGAGCTGGAAGAAGCCGGGGAGGAAGGCGAGCAGCGCCACGGCGACCAGGACCGCGACGGCGCGCCGGTGCGTGAGCGTCGCCCGCTGCACGATCGAGACGAAGCCGTCCGCCGGAATCGCCCTTGGCCCTTGCGTCGACTCGGTCACGGAATCGGCCCCGCATTGGAAGCGCAGACGGTCTGTCGGCGCCGGGCTGTCCCCGGGTCTGCCGTCGGGCTGGGTCTTATATCATTCCCGCTTGGAGTGCATCGGCCAATCGAGCGCGAGCCGCAACTTGAGGCGCGTATCGCCCGCTTCTCCCGCGCGAGTCGGACGGCGATCGGATCGAGATGGAACGGCAGGCCGACGCGCGGCGTGGCGTGCCGGGCCGAACAGGGCCTGTCGGCTTGCCCAATTGGCGCCGATCGGCGAAAACGACACGAACCTGGAGGATGATGCGTGACCCTCGATCGACGCATGGTCGGCCCCGTCTTCGGCGCGCTCGCCCTGGCAGCCGTCTGCACGCACGCGTCGCGGGCCGAGGAAACAACGGTGGCCGCCCTCGCCCGAACGACGCATTTCCATGGCATCGCGGTCGACCGCGCCGATCCCTCGCGCCTGTTCCTGGCGACGCATCACGGTTTTTATGTGGTCGCCTCTGACGGCAAGCCGACCCGCGTTTCGCAGGGACGCGACGACTACATGGGGTTCACGCCGCATCCTTCGGATCCCCGGCTCCTGTACGCGAGCGGCCACCCGGCGGGCGGCGGAAACCTCGGCTTCATGGCGTCGAACGACGGGGGACGCACCTGGACCAAGCTGTCCGATGGAGTCGGCGGGCCGGTGGATTTCCACCAAATGGATGTAAGCAAGGCCGAGCCCAGCGTCATTTACGGTGCCTACGGCGAGTTGCAGCGCAGCCTGGACGGCGGAAGGACATGGGTACGCGTCGCGCCCGTGCCGGAAGGGCTCATTGCGCTCGCCGCCTCGGCCCGGAACCGCGACACCGTCTATGCCGCCACGCAGCGCGGACTGCTGATAAGCCGCGATGCCGGGCGCGGCTGGATGCCGGCGCATCCGGCGCGGCAGCCGGCCACGAGCGTCTACACGGCCGCGGATGGAACGATCCTCGCGTTCATCCTGGGCGCCGGTCTGATGCGGGCCGCGGAGGATCGTCTGGACTGGCAAGTCGTGACCGGACCAGTCGGGCGACTGGCGATGCTGCACCTGGCAGGCTCTCCCGCGGACCCGAACCTGCTCTACGCGGTGACGATGCACACCGATACGCGCGTCCAGTCCGTTCAGGTCAGCCGCGACGGCGGCCGGAGCTGGAATGTGCTCGGCGGCAAAGGCCCTCAATAGGCCGGGAATCGCGCGCGCATCGCGCGTTCCTCCAGCCGGATGCGGACGACGAGTGGAACCAGGTAGAGCGGCAGCCCCAGCAGCAGCGTGCCGTAGGCATTGAGGGCCAGCGCGAATCCGACAAGCTCGGGCAGGATGTTCAGGTAGTAGTTCGGATGCCGAAGCCGGCGGAACAGCGGCCCGGTCACGAGCACATGGTCGGGCGACAGGAGCAGCTTGACGGTCCACAGGCGGCGCAGCGAGCGGACCACGACCAGCAGCATGGCCATGCCGAACAGGTACAGCGCCATGCCCGCGAGCGCGGCGGTATCGAGCCTCTGGTCGCGGAGGGTGAATCCCTCGGCGACCGCGGCGGCGTAGAACGCAACATGCGCCGCCGCCAGCACGGCGCTGTTGCGCGCGCCGATCTCGACGGCGCCTCGCCTCTTCAATCGGGCTTCGTTGCGAAGCGAAACCGCGAGCATCGCCAGCCTGACGGCGATGGCGAACAGAACGAAAGCGACGAGCAAGACGCACTCCCCGGGGCGCGGTCCCCGTGCCACGCGGACCGGGCTATTGTATACTTGCCTGTCTGGGGCAGGGGACCGCGCTGCAACGCGCAACGCGTGCAGGCAATTCCAGCAATGGAGGTCCGCCATGAAAGTCAAGGAAGCGATGCACAAAGGGGTCGAGTGGGTCGATCCGGACACCCCGGTCATCGAGCTCGCCAAGCTGATGCGCAAGCACGACATCGGCGCCATCCCGATCGGCGAGAACGATCGGCTCGTCGGCATGGTGACCGACCGCGACATCGTCTGCAAGGGCCTGGCGCAGAACGGCGCCGAGGCCGGGCGCATGAAGGCGCGCGACGTGATGACGCCCGGCATCCACTGCTGCCGCGAGGACGACGACCTCGCCCGTGCGGTCAGGCACATGGAGCAGCTCAAGGTCCGCCGGCTGCCGGTCATCAACAAGAGCAAGCGGATGGTCGGCATGCTGAGCCTGGGCGACCTGGGCCAGACGGCGCCCGGCGAGCTGGTCAGCGAATGCGTGCGGAACGTCGCCGCGCATCATTGAGCCCGGGCTAATGTCGCTGCCCGGCGGGTACCGTCCCGCCGGGCGCGGCCGGCTTCGGGTTGACGCCGCGCGCCGGCTGGTCTTGCATCCGGCCGGACGGATCACGCGCGGAGAGGAAGCATGACGGCCAAGGTATTCGCGTCGCAGGGCGACCTCGCGGCGAAGCAGGAGAAATTCGTCAAGCTGGCGGACAACGCCTACTGCCTGACGGCCGAAGGCGACCCGAATACGGGCATCATCATCGGCAACGACGGCGTCATGGTGATCGACACGCGCGCCACGCCGGCCATGGCCGAGGACGTCATCCGCCATGTCCGCGCCGTCACCGACAAGCCGTTCAAGTACGTGCTGCTCACGCACTACCACGCCGTCCGGGTCATGGGCGCCTCGGCCTACAAGGCCGACTACGTCATCGCGAGCCAGGGCACCTACGAGCTGATCAAGGAGCGCGGCAAGCAGGACTTCGACAGCGAGGTGCAGCGCTTCCCGCGCCTGTTCCGCTCGGTCGAGTCGGTGCCGGGCCTCACCCGGCCGAACCTGGTGTTCGAGAACGCGCTGACCCTGTGGATGGGCAAGACCGAGGTGCAGATCAGGCATATCGGCAAGGGCCACTCCAAGGGCGACACGATCGCCTGGCTGCCGCAGGAGCGCGTGATGTTCGCCGGCGACCTGGTGGAGGAAGGCACGACGCCCTATTGCGGCGATGCCTATCTCAAGGAATGGCCGGCGACGCTGGAGAAGCTGCGCGGCTTCAAGCCGGAGATGCTGGTGCCCGGCCGCGGCGATGCGATGATGACCGCCGAGGCCAGCGACAGGGCGATCGCCGCTACCGCCGGCTTCCTGCGCGACATGCGCAGCGCGGTGGAGGCCGGCGTCAAGGCGGGCAAGGACCTGAAGGCGGTGTTCGAGGAGACGTCGCGCAGGCTGCAGCCGAGATACGGCCGGTGGGTCATTTTCGAGCACTGCCTGCCGTTCAACATCTCGCGCTGCTACGACGAGGTTTCCGGCATCACCGACCCGCGCATCTGGACGGCCGAGCGCGACATCGAGATGTGGAAGGCGCTGCAGGGGTAGGGCGCGTGGCCGACCTGATGCGGGGCCTGCGGGTCCTCGACCTCACCAACGTGCTGGCCGGTCCGTTCTGCTGCTTCCAGCTCGCGCAGCTGGGGGCCGAGGTGATCAAGGTCGAGGTGCCCGAGACGGGCGACCTCGCGCGTGAGCTGGGCGCGGCGCCCGAGCTCAACCGACGCAGGATGGGCGCATCGTTCCTGGCGCAGAATGCCGGCAAGCGCTCGATCACCATCAACCTGAAGGACGGGAAGGGGAAGGAGATCTTCCGCCGTCTGGCCGCAACGGCCGACGCGGTGGTGGAGAATTTCCGTCCCGGCGTGATGGAGCGGCTCGGCCTCGGCTACGATGCGCTGGCGCGCATCAAGCCCGACCTGGTCTATTGCGCCATCTCCGGCTTCGGGCAGGACGGGCCCTTGCGCGACAACCCGGCCTACGACCAGATCATCCAGGGCTTCTCCGGCGTCATGAGCGTCACGGGCGACGCCCGGAGCGCGCCGTTGCGCGTGGGCTATCCGGTCGCCGACACGATGGGCGGCATCACGGCGGCCTTCGCCATCGCCGCCGCGCTGCTGAAGCGCGAGCGCACCGGAAAGGGCGAGTTCATCGACGTGTCGATGCTCGAGGCCACGCTGGTGGCGATGGGCTGGGCGGTGTCGAACTGGCTGATCGCCGGCGTGAAGGGCGAGCCGATGGGTAACGAGAACGTGACGGCAAGCCCGTCCGGCACCTTCGCGACCGGCCATGGCCCCCTGAACATCGCCGCCAACAAGCAGGCGCAGTTCGAGAGGCTGTGCAACGTCATCGGCCGGCCCGAGCTGATCGCGGATCCGCGCTTCGCCCATCGCGAGGATCGCCTCGTCAACCGCGCGGCGCTGAAGGCGGAGATCGAGAATGGCCTCCAGCGCGATTCCGCGCGCAACTGGGCCGAGCTCCTGAACCGCCACGACGTGCCGGCGGGCGAGGTGCTCTCGGTGCCGGAGGTGCTGGAGCACGCGCAGGTGCGCGAGCGTGGTTTCATCAAGCGCTTCGACACGGTTACGGGCGTCGACCGGCCCGTCGCCATGGTGCGCGCCGGCTTCAAGCTTGGGAGCGGCGATCCCGCGCCCGAGCTGCCGCCGCCGCCGCTCGGCGCCGATACCGACGCCATCCTCGGTTCGCTCGGCTACTCGGGCGACGAGATCGCCGCCTTCAGGGCCGACAAGACCATCTGACGTCTCGCCCGGCTGCCTCGCCACGAAAGGGCTCTGCCATGGACACGCGCAACGCCGCCGAGGACTGGTGGCGCACCTCGATCATCGAGATGCGCCCGAACGTCATCCGCTTCCGCGGCTACCCGATCGAGGAGCTGATCGGCAATGTCGGCTTCCCCGGCATGATCTGGCTGATGCTGAGGGGCGAGCTGCCGACCCAGGCGCAGGCAGACCTGCTGGGCGCGGCGATGGTCGCGGGCGTCGATCACGGACCGCAGGCGCCGTCGATCGCCATCGCCCGCATGGCGATCACCTGCGGCGTCGGCATCAACGGCGCCATGGCCTCGGCCGCCAACGTGCTGGGCGACGTGCACGGCGGCGCCGGCGAGCAGGCGCTCGCGCTCTACGAGCGGGTGCTGCGGCGCCAGGCCGAAGGGGCGTCGCTCGAGGATGCCGCCGCGGCGGAGCTCGATGCGCTGGCCGCGCGCGGGGTCGCGCACGTGCCCGGCTTCGGCCATCGCTTCCACACCGAGGACCCGCGGCCGCCGCGCATGTTCGAGCTGATCGACCGCGCCGTCGCCGCAGGCGCCGTTTCCGGCAAGGTCGCTGCCGCCGCGCGGGCGATCGACGCCGCGCTGGCGCGCAAGAAAGGCAGGCGCATCACCATGAACATCGACGGCGCGACGGCGGCGGTCTATGGCGAGCTGGGCTTCCCCGCGCCGCTCGCGCGCGGCCTGTTCGTTCTGTCGCGCTCGGTCGGCATCCTGGCGCATGCCTGGGAACAGTCGCAGCAGGGCGGCCGCAACAAGGGCCCGATCCCGCGCGAGTGCCTATGGACCTATGACGGGCCCACGTTGCGCCACGTGGAGTAGCGACCCTCGCCCGCCTGCGACGAGCACGGGGAAAATCACGCCGGCTTCATCACCCTGAACCGCGCATCCCCGTCGCGCTCGATCTGCGGGACGAGCGCGACCTCCCAGGTCAGGTACTCGCGCATCTTCTGCTCGGGCGCGCCGCGGTTCTCGTAGGGCTTGTACCAGACGTCCTCCGGCGGGTCGGCCCATTGCTCGTCGCCGGCCTCGAGCCGGTGGCCGGCGGCGCGCCAGGCCTCGGTGCCGCCGTCGAGCACCAGCACCTTGCGCGCCGTCCTGGGCGCGAGGTCGCGCGCGGCGAACCGCGCGAGCGTGCCGTCGGGCGAGGCCAGCACGATCGGGCCGTCGCCCGGCAGGCTGGCGACGGTGTCGCCGAGCCGCGCGCGAATTACGAACCAGGCGCCGGGAATATGCGCCGCGCGGTACCTGAGGCTCGTGTCCAGGTCGACGACGGTCACGCGGCCGAGCTGCCGGTCGAGATCGTCGGCCGCGATCGTCGCGACCGCGGCGTCGTCGCCCAGCACGGTCGCCTTCTCCGGACCCTTCTCGAGCTTCTGCCCGTCCAGCGCCTTGTCTAGCACGTAGACCTCGCGCCAGCCCATCTGGATCAGCCAGGACGCCGTCATGACGGCGCGCACCGCCTCGCCGTCGATCAACACGAGTCGCGCGTTCAGCGTGCCGACATACTGGTCGGTCGCCTGCACCAGCTGGCCGCCCGGCGCCGAGCGGCTGCCCGGCAGGTGGCCGGCCTCGTACTCGGCCGGGCTGCGCACGTCGAGCACGTAGAGGGAATGCCTGTCCGCCTCGGCGCGGAAGCGCGCGAGGGCGGCATGGTCGATGCGTCGCACGCCGAAGCGCCCGGCCACGCTCCGGGCCGCTGCCTGCGCGCGCTCGAGGCCCTCGGGTCCCGGCGCCGGGGCGTGCTGCGTCTTGCCGTGGTCCAGCTTCAGCCCGGCGAGGTGCCAGCCCATCGTGCCGTTCTTCAGCGCCATGACCTTGTTGGGCAGCCCGGCGTTGACCAGCGACTGCGTGCCGATGATGCTGCGTGTCCTGCCGGCGCAGTTCACCACGACCAGCGTCTCGGGCGACTTCACCAGGTCGAAAGCGCGGTAGACCAGCTCGGCGCCCGGGCAGTCGATGCCGCCGGGGATGCTCATGCGCCGGTACTCCTCCAGCGGCCGGCTGTCGAGGATGACGATGTCCTCGCCGCGGTCGAGCCGCGCCTTGAGCTCGGTCGGCTCGATGCGCGGTGTGCCGCATTTGTGCTCGACGATCTCGCCGAAGGCCTTGCTCGGCACGTTGACGCCGCTGAACAGCTCGTAGCCCGCCTTCTGCCAGCCGCGCACGCCGCCCTTGAGAACGGCGATGTTCTTGTAGCCGAGGTCGAACAGGCGATAGGCGGCGCGCTGCGCCAGGGCGCCGCCGTCCTCGTCGACCACGACCACGCGCGTCGCTCGCCGCGGCACCAGCGCGTCGGCGCGCAGCTCCAGGTGGCTCACCGGCAGCGGCACGGCGAACAGCAGGTGCTCGCTCGCGAATACGCCCTCCTCGCGCACGTCCAGGATCGCAAGCTCCCCGCCGTCGCGGATCATGGCCTTGAGGGCCTGTGGCGTGACCTCGGGCGTCGAGATGTTGGGGCTGGCCGGGAAGATCTTGTAGGCGCCGCCCTCGGACGTCGCGAAGCTGATGCGCTCGGGCAGGTGCTCCAGGCTGCGGCCATAGAGATGCAGGTGCAGCGCCTTCTCGTTTCCCAGCACCTCGATCGTGTGAAAGTCGTCGGGCAGGAACGACACGGCGTTGCCCTTGACCACGGTCAGCTCGCCGGTCTTGCGGAGGCGGCCCTCGCCCGGCACCGAGCGGTTGTCGATGCGCTCGTAGAAGACGTTGTGCTCCTTGCCGTAGACGCCGGCGATCACGGCCCAGGTCGTGTGGTTGTGCGGCGGCTGCGCCTTGCCCGGCAATCCCGCCGACGCGTAGAGGGCGAAGCGGTGATCGGCGTCCTCGGCCAGGCGGAAGATGCGGCCATGGCTGCCGTCGAACACCTGGAACTGCTCGGGCGGGAACAGCTCGGTGCGCGAGGCGAGATCGATCAGCACGGGCTTGATCCGCGCCAGTGCCGCCTGCGTGACGCCGTCCTCCTGCTCGATGCGGCGCACCTTGGCGATCGTGTCGGCGACGGCCTGATGGCGGGCATCCATGGTCGACATGGCCGGTATTCCTGCGGCTGGAAGTGGAGACCGAAGTGTGGCGCAAATCGGCCGGGGTGGCAAAGAGGGCCTAGCGTGCCCGCAGCCGCCGCCAACCATGCGCCAGGGCCGGCGCGCTGAGGCCCAAGATCGTCAGCGCGAACAGCAGCACCACGATCGGGCGCGACAGGAACAGCAGCCAGTTCTGGTCGAAGATCAGCAGCGACTGCTTGAACGTCTCCTCGACCATGCGTCCCAGCACCAGGCCCATGATCAGCGGCGCGGGCGAGAAGCCGAAGCGGCGGAACAGCAGGCCGAGCACGCCGAAGACCAGCATCGTGCCGACGTCGAACATCGACTGGTTCGGCGCATAGGCGCCGACGACCGACAGCACGAACACGCCGGGCCACAGATAGGCCGGCGGGATCAGCGTCACGCGCGCGAACAGCTTGGCGGCGCCGAGGCCGAGCACGAGATAGAGCAGGTTGGCCGCCAGCATCGAGGCGAACACGACATAGAGCAGGGTCGGCTGCTCGTTGAACAGGTGGGGGCCTGGGCGCACGCCCTGCACGATCAGCCCGACCAGGATGATGGCGGTCGTGGCGCTGCCGGGGATGCCGAGCGCCAGCGTCGGCACCATGGCGCCGCCGACCGCGGCGTTGTTGGCGGCCTCGGGGCCCGCGACGCCCTCGATCGCGCCGCGGCCGAACTCGAGCTTGTGCTTCGACCAGCGCCGGCTCTCGTTGTAGCAGATCATGGCGGCCGTGGTGGCGCCCAGCGCCGGCAGCGTGCCGATGAAGGTACCGATGCCGCTCGACAGGATGATCGCCTTTGCGCATTTGCGGAAATCGGCCAGGCTCGGCAGTTTCACCGCGCTCAGCTTGATGTATTCCTTCACCACGTTGCCGTGCGCGGCCTGCTCCAGCAACTCGGCCATGGCGAACAGGCCGATCAGCACGGGGATGAACTCGATCCCGTCGCTCAAGGCGTAGATGCCGAAGGTGAAGCGCTCGACGCCCGTGGTCAGGTCGAGTCCGACGGTGGCCAGCAGCACGCCGAAGGCGGCCGACAGCAGGTTCCTGGTCGGCGAGTCGCCGCCGATCGCCGCCACCATCGACAGGCCGAACACGGCGAGCGCGAAGTATTCGGGCGGGCCGAAATTATAGGCGGCGCGCGCCAGCAGCGGCGCGGCGACGATCAGCACGAACACGCTGAAGATCCCGCCGATGGCGCTGGAGATCGCGGAAATGCCGAGCGCCTTGCCCGCTTCGCCGCGCGCTGCCATCGGGTAGCCGTCGAATGCGGTGGCGGAGGCCGACGGGTCGCCCGGGGCGTTGATCAGGATCGCCGTGATCGAGCCGCCGAAATTGGCCGCGCAGTAGATCGATCCGAGGAAGGCGAGCGCGCCGGTCGGCGGCATGGTGATCGTAAGGGGCAGCAGGAGCGCCGTCGTGGTGCTGCCGCTGATTCCGGGCAGCGCGCCGACGATGATGCCGAGCAGCGTGCCGGCGAACACGAGGAACAGCATGTAGGGATCGACGAGGATCCCCATGCCGGCGAGGAAGGCGTCCATCAGCCCGGCCTTTTCACGACCACAGCGCGCCGAGCATGCTGCGCGGGAAGCTCACGCCCACGAAGCGGACGAACAGCAGGTAGATCGCGGTGCACAAGGCTCCGGCGCTGAGCACGAGCGGCAGCAGCCGGCGCTCGCCCCACATCCGGCCCAGCCCGACCAGGAGCAGGAACGAGGACGGGAACATGCCGATCAGCTCGACCGCGCCCATGAAGGCGAACAGCACGGCGCCGGTCGCCCACACGCGCGCCGGCAGCGGCGGCATCGGACCGAGCGGCGCGACGCCGACGCCGAGCGCGATCAGCAGCGACAGGATCGCCATGACGACGAGGACGAGTCGCGGAAACAGCTCGGCACCCAGCCCGCTCATCAGTGCCTCGGGCACGCTGTCGAAGGTGTAGGTCAGGCCATAGACGAGTGCCGAGAACGCCAGCGCCGAGAAGGCGACGACGCGGTCGATCGCGCCCGGCGAGGGCGAGCCCCCGCCGGGCCGGCCGGACGATCCCGACATCGCCTACTTCAGGAGGCCGATCGACTTCAGCGCCTCGGCACCTTCGTTGTAGAAGGCGTCGAGCTGCGCCTGCCATTCCTTGCGCCCGACCACGCTGTCCGGCGACTGGCCGGAGCTCTCGATGTAGGACGCGTACATCTTGCCCTTCATCGCCTTGACCAGCCCTTCTTCCAGGGCCTTGAGGTTCTCTTCCGGCACGCCCTTCAGCGTCACGAAGCCGCGCACGGTCGAATAGCTGGCGTCGAGGCCGAGGTCCTTCGAGCACGGTACGTCGGGCAGGGGCCCCAGGCGCTTCGGCGCCAGCACCAGCAGCGGGCGCACGTCGCCCGACTTGATCTGTGAATCGGCCTCGGCGTAGTTCAGGATGCCGACGTCGACGTTGCCGCCGACGACGTTGATCACGATGTCGCCGCCGCCGCGGAACGGCACGACGGTCGGCTTCTCCTGACCGGCCTTCTTGGCGAAACCCAGCACGGCCAGGTGGTCGACGCCGCCAAGCTGCGTGGCGCCGTATTTCATCGACTTCTTCTTGCCCGCCTCCAGGAAGTCCTTCGCCGTCTTGTACGGGCTGTTCTTGCCCGCCATCAGCACCTGCGGGTCGTCGGTCGCGCGCGCCAGGGCCACGATCTCGGCGTACTTCACCGGCGCCTTGCCCTGGATCATGGTCAACAGATGCGTCTGCGTGATCAGCATGATCGTGTAGCCGTCGCGCGGGCGGCTGTTGGCGTAGGCAAGCGCCGCGCCGCCGCTGCCGCCCACCTTGTTGACCACGGCCAGCTCGGTCTTGAACACGCCCGGCGCATGCACCATCATCATGCGCGCCGTGATGTCCGTGCCGCCGCCGACCCCGGCATGCGTCACCACCTCGATCGTCTTGGACGGGAACTTCTCCTGTGCCCGCAACGGGCTCCAGGCCAGCGCCGTCGTGGCTGCGGCGCCTGCGGCGAAGGCGCGGCGCGTGAGCGCGAGGCTGCGGTGGTCGGTGATCTTCCTGGTCATGGTCGTCTCCTCCTTGCTTTGTCTGTCTTGCCTGCGCCGGGTCACGCGCCGGCGGCAGCCTTGCGGCGGCGCGGCGCGGGTTGCGCCGGAGCCTGCTTGTCGTTGTCCAGGGTCTTCAAGAGCCGCGCCTTGCCCGCGAGGATATGCGCCTCCATCAGCGCCGCGGCGCGCTGCGGGTCGCGCGCGGCAAGCGCGTCCAGAATGGCGCGATGCTCGCGGTTGGAGATCCGCATGACGCCTTCCGACACCAGGCCGCGGCGGCGGAACAGGTGCAGCTCCTTCGCCAGATTGCGGTAGGTCGCGGTCAGGTGCGCGTTGCCACAGAATTCCACCAGCGTGGAATGGTATTCGACGTTGAGGGGGTAATAGGCGTCGATGTCTTCGACCGCCTTCTCCATCGCCTCGACCAGCGCGGTCAGGCGGGTAAGCTGCGCCGGGGTGATGCGCGCGGCCAGCGTGCGGCCGGCGAAGCCGAACAGCGCGCCGCGCAGGTCGTAGATGTCGAGCGCCTGCTGCAGGCCGATCTGGCGCACGAAGGTGCCGCGATTGACCTGCACCTCGACCAGCCCGCTCTGCTCCAGCCCGCGGCAGGCCTCGCGGATCGGTCCGCGGCTGACGCCCAGCCGCTCGGCCAGGGCGTTCTCGTTCAGGCGGTCGCCGGCCTGGAGCTCGCCCGTCACGATCATGCGCTCGAGCTCCTTGCGCACGAGCGAGGCGAGCGATTCCGTGCGCCTGATCTTCAGCGCCAGCGCGGTGTCGCCCCCCTCGTCCTTGGGCGTGCGATCGGCCTGCTCGTCCATCGAACCCTATCAGGCCGACGCGGTTGTGAATTGTCAACAGTTTTCACTTTGTCCAAACTCTGCTATCCGTCGCTGCTGCGCGCGCCCGCGCCTGAAGCTGCGGCGGGCCTACGCTTGGCTTAAGGTCCAGGGGTCCATGATGCCGTTCCGTCCCGCCTCGTCCGCGCTCAAACGCTTCACCGTGCTCGACCTCACGCGCGTGCGGTCCGGCCCGACGGCGGTGCGGCAGCTGGCCGACTGGGGCGCCAACGTCATCAAGATCGAGATGCCGGAAGGGCTCGAGCCGGGCGACGCGCCGGGCGGGCCGCGCCACGGCTCGGACTTCCAGAACCTGCACCGCAACAAGCGCAGCATGACGCTGAACCTGAAGTCGCCCGAGGGCGTCGAGATACTCAAGGCGATGGCCGGGAAGGCGGACGCGATCGTCGAGAACTTCCGCCCCGACGTGAAGACGCGGCTCGGCATCGACTACGAGGCGATGCGCGCGGTCAACCCGCGCATCGTCTACGGCAGCATCTCGGGCTTCGGCCAGGACGGGCCGTATCGCGACCGGCCGGGCTTCGACCAGATCGCCCAGGGCATGGGCGGGCTGATGTGGATCACCGGCATGCCGGGGCAGGGACCGGTGCGCGTCGGCATCCCGATCGCCGACCTCACCGCCGGCATCTTCTGCGCCTACGGCATCGTCGTGGCGCTGCTCGAGCGCGAGGTGTCGGGCCAGGGCCAGTGGGTGCACACCTCGCTGCTGCAGGCGCAGATCTTCATGCTCGACTTCCAGGCCTCGCGCTGGCTGATGGACGGCGAGGTGCCGCCGCAGGCGGGCAACAACCATCCGACCAGCATCCCGACCGGCGTGTTCAAGACCGCGGACGGCCACATCAACATCGCCGTCACCGGCCGCAAGATCTGGGAGCGGTTCTGCCACGCGATCGGCGCCGCCGACCTGATCGACCACAAGGACTATGCGACTGCCGCCGACCGGTCGAAGAACCGCAACGCGCTCAATGCCGAGATCGAGAAGCGGCTCCAGGGCATGGGCAGCGACGCGGTGATCGAGAAGCTCAACGCCGCGGGCGTGCCCTGCGGACAGATCTACAAGATGGACCAGGTCTTCGCCGATCCGCAGGTCGAGCACCTGAAGACCTATGTCGAGATCGACTCGCCCGCCCGCGGCCCGGCCACCAGGTTCGTGGCCCAGCCGGTCCGGCTCGAGCGCACGCCGAGCTCGGGCCAGCTGCCGCCGCCCGGGATCGGCCAGCACACGGACGAGATCCTGCGCGAGTTCGGCTACGACGACGCGGCGATCGCCGGCTTCCGCCAGCGCCGCGTCGTCTGACACGCTCAAAGGAGATAGGGACATGACGACGGAAAAGATGCTGGCGCGCAAGGACGGCGCCGTCGGCTGGATGAAGTTCAACAACCCCGAGCGGCACAATGCCGTGTCCCTCGAGATGTGGCGCGCGGCGGAGAAGATACTGTCCGACTTCGCCGAGGATCCGGCGGTGCGCGTCATCGCCATCACCGGCGCCGGCGGCAAGGCCTTCGTGTCGGGCGCCGACATCTCGAAGTTCGAGAGCGAGCGCGCCTCGATGGAGGCGGTCGAGCACTACAACAGGACGACCGCCCGCGTGTACAGCATGCTGAACGACATCGGCAAGCCGACCATCGCCATGATCCGCGGCTACTGCATCGGCGGCGGTGTGGCGCTGGCCGTGTGCTGCGACCTGCGCATCTGCTCGGACAACTCGAAGTTCGGCGTGCCGGCGGCCAAGCTCGGGCTCGGCTATGCCCTGCCGGGCATCAAGCGGCTGGTCGACCTGGTCGGTCCTTCCTTCGCCAAGGAGATCTTCTTCACCGCCCGCCAGTTCTCGGCCGCGGAAGCGGCGGTGATGGGCCTCGTCAACCGGGTCGTGCCCGAGGCCGAGCTGCAGGACTACGTGCAGAACTACGCCGACACGATCGCCGGCAACGCGCCGCTCACCGTATGCTCGGTCAAACGGATCGTCGGCGAGGCGCTGAAGGACGCCGAGCAGCGCGACGTCGCCCTGTGTGAGCGCCTGGTCAAGGAATGCTTCGGCAGCCAGGACTACATCGAGGGCCGCCGCGCCTTCATGGAGAAGCGCAAGCCTGCATTCGTCGGGCGGTAGGTCAGCGCGTCGCATGGGCGGCGAGCCAGCGTCCTTCGACAAGCTCAGGACGAGGTAATAGTCTTACCGGCGGAAACAACAGTCCTCATCCTGAGCTTGTCGCCCTTCGGCCAGCCCAGGAGACGCTGGCGATGTCTGCCCCCGGAGGAACCATGCCCGTGCTTTCCACCGACACGACGACCGCGGCGCCGCAGGGGATCGCCTCGCTGAGGCCGACCATCGCGGCGCATGACCACATGGCGGTGGCCGGGCATTACGGCGCGGCGCATGCGGCCTTCCGCGTGCTCGAGGCAGGCGGCAACGCGGTCGATGCCGGCGTCGCCGGCGGCATCGCGCTCGGGGTGCTGCAGAGCGACATCGTGAACGTGGCCGGCGTGGCGCCGATCCTGATCTACCTGGCCGAACGCGACGAGGTGGTGTCGATCGCCGGGCTCGGCACCTGGCCCGCCGCGGCCGATGTCGAGCGCTTCCGGCGCGAGTTCGGCGGCCATGTCCCGAGCGGCATCCTGCGCACCGTCGTGCCGGCGGCACCCGCCGCCTGGATCGCCGCGCTCGAGCGCTTCGGCACGATGAGCTTCGGCGAGGTCGCCGCGGCCGCGATCCGCTTCGCGCGCGACGGCTTCGCGCTGCACCAGCTGATGGCCGAGATCATCGCCGAGCACGAGGCCGACTACCGCAAGCAGCCGGAGAAGGCGGCGATCTACCTGCCGGGCGGCCGTCCGCCCAGGGCCGGCGACAAGTTCGTGCAGGCCGACCTCGCGCGCACACTGCAGTTCATGGCCGACGAGGAGAGGAAGGCGGCCGGCAGGGGGCGCGCGGCGGGGCTCCAGGCCGCGCGCGACGCCTTCTACAAGGGAGACATCGCCCGGGCGATCGTCAAGCATCACCGCGCCAACGGCGGCTGGATGGAAGCGGCGGACCTCGCCGGCTTCGCTGCCGAGATCGAGCCGGCGGTGCGCGTGCGCTACAAGCAGTACGACGTCTTCACCTGCCCGGCCTGGTGCCAGGGCCCGGCCATGGCCCAGGCCTTCAAGCTGGTCGACGGCATCGACCTGCGCGGCCTCGGGCACAACTCGCCGGCCTACCTGCACGTCGTGGCCGAGGCGCTGAAGCTCGCCTTCGCCGACCGCGAGCGCTATTTCGGCGATCCGCGCTTCGTCGACGTGCCGGTCGCGCGCCTGCTGTCGGACGACTACATCCGCGCGCGGCGTGCCCTGATCCGTCCCGACCGCGCCTTCCCGGGCCTGCCGCCCGCGGGCGAGCTCGGCGGGCGTGGCGGCGCCGAGCCGCGGCCCTCGGCGGCGGCATCGCGGCCGGCGCTCGACACGTCCTATGTCTGCGTCGTCGACAAAGAGGGCAACGCCTTCTCGGCGACGCCGAGCGACAGCTCCTATGACGGCGAGGTGATCCCCGGCACCGGCCTGGTGCCGTCGACGCGCGGCAGCCAGAACTGGTGCGAGCCTTCGCATCCCTCGGTGGTGGCGCCCGGCAAGCGCCCGCGCCTGACGCCGAGCCCGGCGCTGGCGCTGGGCCGGCGCGGCCGCAAGGGCAGGGAGGTGCTTCCCTTCGGCACGCCGGGCGGCGACGTGCAGATCCAGGCCATGCTGCAAACCTTCCTCAACCGCGTCGAGTTCGCCATGGAGCCGCAGCGCGCGGTCGAGCAGCCGCGCATCGCCACCTACAGCTTCCCGGACTCGTTCGAGCCGCACGGCTACCAGCCCGGAAGGCTCAACCTCGAGGCCCGCCTGCCGCGCGCCACAGGCGAGGCGCTCGCCGCCCTCGGCCACGACGTGCAGTGGTGGCCGCAGTGGATCTGGCGCGCCGGCGCCACCTGCCTGATCCACAGCGACCCCGACACCGGGCTGCTGTCCGCCGGCGCCGACCCGCGCCGCGCCTGCTACGCGCTGGGGTGGTGAAAGCAGCCTCGCGCCTGCCTGCGGCGGGCCAGGGTTGAACGGTTGAGCCGCCCGCCTTCCTCACCTAGGATGCGGCGGCGAGAAGCAACAACCGCCGGGGCAGGCGGGAGCAGGGGGCCTTTCCATGTACGCCTTCATGGCGCGACGCCTGTTGGCATCGATCCCGGTGATCGTCGTGGTGGCGGCGTTCGTCTTCCTGCTGCTGCACATCGCGCCCGGCGATCCGGCCGCGATCATCGCCGGCGACATCGCCACCGAGGCGCAGATCCAGAGCATCCGCGTCCGGCTCGGCCTCGACCAGCCGCTCCACGTGCAGTTCTTCCAGTGGGCGGCGCATCTCGTCCGCGGCGACCTGGGCACGTCGATCTTCTCCAACCTGCCGGTCAGCCGGCTGATTGGCCAGCGCCTGGAGCCGACCATCGCGCTCACCGTGCTGACGATGATCTTCGCCATCGTCGTGGCCGTGCCGATCGGCGTGATCGCCGCCTGGCGCGCCGGCACCTGGATCGACCGCTCGATCATGGGTTTCGCCGTGCTGGGCTTCTCGGTGCCGGTCTTCGCCCTCGGCTATTTCCTGATCTGGGTGTTCGCGGTCCGGCTCGAGGTCCTGCCGGTGCAGGGCTACCAGCCGCTCAGCGCCGGGCTCGGCAAGTTCCTCGAGAGCATCCTGCTGCCGTCGCTGGCGCTGGGCATCGTCTACATCGCGCTGATCGCGCGCATGACGCGCGCCAGCATGATCGAGGTCTTGAGCCAGGACTACGTGCGCACCGCGCACGCCAAGGGCCTGTCGCAGCTGCCGATCCTGCTCATCCATGCGCTCAAGCCCGCCTCGGTGCCGATCGTCACCACGATCGGCATCGGCGTCGCGCTGCTGCTCGGCGGCGTGGTGGTGACGGAGAGCGTGTTCAACATCCCCGGCCTCGGCCGGCTGACGGTCGACGCGATCCTGCATCGCGACTACCCCGTGATCCAGGGTGTGATCCTGGTCTTCGCCGTCATCTACCTCGCCATCAACCTGGCCGTGGACCTGATCTACACGGTCCTCGATCCGCGCATCCGGTACTGACGCCGTGACCGTCGCCGCACTTCCGGAAACCACGGCACGGCGCCGCCGTTCGCCGCTGACGGAGGCGATCCGCCGCCATCCCACGGTCACCGCGGGCCTCGCGATCATGGCGGTGCTGGTGGCGATGGCGGTGCTGGCGCCCTATCTCTGGACCATCGACCCGATGAAGCTCGACCCGCGCTTCCGCCTCAAGCCGCCGTCGGAGCGCAACTGGTTCGGCACCGACCATCTCGGCCGCGACCTCTACAGCCGCGTGATCTACGGCAGCCGCGTGTCGCTGCAGGTCGGCCTCGCCGTGGCCGTGGTGGCGACGCTGATCGGCACGGCGATCGGGCTCGTCGCCGGGTTCCTGCGCTGGGTCGACGCCCTGGTGATGCGCGTCATGGACGGGCTGATGGCGGTGCCGGGCGTGCTGCTGGCGATCGCGCTGATGGCGCTGACGCGCGCCAGCCTCGAGACCGTCGTGATCGCGATCGTCATCCCCGAGGTGCCGCGCGTGGTGCGCCTGGTGCGCTCGGTGGTCCTGACCCTGCGCGAGCAGGCCTTCGTCGAGGCCGCCGAGGCGATCGGCACCCGCTTCCACCGCGTGCTGGCGAAGCACATCCTGCCAAACGCCGTGGCGCCGCTGATCGTGCAGGCGACCTACATCTGCGCCTCGGCCATGATCCTCGAGGCGATCCTGAGCTTCCTCGGCGCCGGCACGCCGCCGACCATCCCGAGCTGGGGCAACATCATGGCCGAGGGAAGGCAGTACGTGCGCGTCGCCTTCTGGCTGCTGGGCTTCCCCGGCCTGTTCCTGACGCTGACCGTGCTGGCGGTGAACCTGCTCGGCGACGGCCTGCGCGACATGCTCGATCCCCGCATGCGGCGGCGGCTGTGATGCCAGAGAAGAGTTCGACGAAGCTCCTCAGCGTCCGCGACCTGCAGACGCATTTCATCAACCGCGACGGCGTGGTCAAGGCGGTCGACGGCGTGTCCTGGGACCTCGACCGCGGCGAGACGCTGGGCCTCGTCGGCGAGAGCGGCTGCGGCAAGTCGATCACGGCGCTGTCGATCCTGCGCCTGGTGCCGTCGCCGCCGGGCAGGATCGTCGGCGGCTCGATCCGCTTCGACGGGCGCGAGCTGCTTTCGCTGCCGGAATCGGCCATGCGCGACCTGCGCGGCAACGACATCTCGATGATCTTCCAGGAGCCGATGACCAGCCTGAACCCGGTCCTGACCATCGGCTGGCAGATGGCCGAAACGCTGAAGCTGCACCAGGGCATGAACCGGAAGGCGGCGCTCGACCGCGCGGCCGAGATGCTCGACCTCGTGCGCATCCCCGAGCCGCGCCGGCGGCTCGAGCAGTATCCGCACGAGCTGTCGGGCGGCATGCGCCAGCGCGTGATGATCGCGATGGCGCTGGCCTGCAATCCCAAGGTGCTGCTGGCGGACGAGCCGACCACGGCGCTGGACGTGACGATCCAGGCGCAGATCCTGGCCCTGATGCAGGAGCTGAAGGAGCGGCTCGGCACCGCCATCGTGCTGATCACGCACGACCTCGGCGTGATCGCCGAGATGGCGCAGCGCGTGGTGATCATGTATGCCGGCCGCAAGGTCGAGGAGGCGCCGGTTGACCAGCTGTTCGACCGTCCGCGCCATCCCTACACGGTCGGCCTGCTCGGCTCCGTCCCGCGCCTCGTTCGCGGCAAAGGGGCGCACGGCATGGGCACGGGCGCGCGCGCCCGCCTGGCCGAGATCCCCGGCATGGTGCCGTCGCTGATCGACATGCCCAAGGGCTGCGCCTTCGCGCCGCGCTGCGCGCTGGCGACCGAGCGTTGCCGCACCGAGTATCCCCCGTTCGAGCAGAAGGCGCCGGGTCACTTCGCCGCGTGCTGGGAATCCGATCGCGCCGAGGCGCTGCGCACCGCCGCGCTCCAAGCCCGGGTCGCCGCGTCATGACCGCGAGCATGGCCCAGGCGGCATCGCCGCTGCTCGATGTCCGCGGCCTGGTGAAGCATTTCGTCATCGGCGGCGGCTTCCTCGGCAAGCCCAAGGCCACGGTGCGCGCCGTCGACGGCATCGACTTCAGCCTGAACGCGGGCGAGACGCTGGGCCTGGTCGGTGAGAGCGGCTGCGGCAAGTCGACCGCGGGCAAGACGATCCTGCGCCTGCTGGCGCCGACGTCCGGCACGATCCACCTGCGCGGCGCGGACATCTCGGGCCTCAGCAAGGCCGAGATGCGCCCCTACCGGCGCGACATGCAGGTGATCTTCCAGGACCCGTATTCCTCGCTCAACCCGCGCATGAACGCCGGCGAGATCGTCGGCGAGCCGATGCTGAACTACGGGCTCGCCACCGCGTCCGAGCGGCGCGGGAAGGTGGCCGAGCTGTTCCAGCGCGTCGGCCTGCGCGCCGACTCGATGGTGAAGTACCCGCATGAGTTCTCCGGCGGCCAGCGCCAGCGCCTGGGCATCGCGCGCGCGCTCGCGCTCCAGCCCGGCCTGATCATCTGCGACGAGCCGGTTTCCGCGCTCGACGTCTCGGTGCAGGCGCAGATCATCAACCTCCTGATCGACCTGCAGCAGTCCTTCGGTCTGTCCTACCTGTTCATCGCGCACGACCTCGCCGTCGTGCAGCACATCAGCCAGCGCGTCGCCGTGATGTATCTCGGCAAGATCGTCGAGCTGGCGCCGACCGGCGAGCTCTTCGCCAACCCGCTTCATCCCTACACCGAGGCGCTGCTCGCCGCCGTGCCCGCGGCGAACCCGAAGGAGCGCAGGACGCGCGCGCTCTTGACCGGCGACGTGCCGAGCCCGATCAGCCCGCCCCCCGGCTGCCGCTTCCACACCCGCTGCCCCCACGCCGAGGCCCGCTGCAAGCTCGAGGAGCCGGCGCTGAAGCAGACGGCCGCTGGGCACAGCGTCGCGTGCCATCTGCGGTAATGCGGACTCATCCTTCGACAAGCTCAGGATGAGGACTCTTCTTTCGGCACAACCTCGTCCTGAGCCTGCCGAAGGACGCCTGCTCGGTACTACAACCCGATCACCATCGGCTGCGTCAGCTGGCGCACGGCCTTGACCACGGCCATGGCGACGATCTTGCCGGTCTTCGGGTTGTCCGCGGTCGGCAGCACGTCCTCGACGAAATCGAAGCGGCCGAAGGCGCCGCGCGCGTGGATCTCGACCACGTGCGTGCGGATGCCGGGGTCGGCGATGACGGTGAGGCGCGTGCGGTCGAAGCCGATGCCGGCCAGCGCGGTGGCCGCCGAGATGTTGACGTTCTGCGGGTAGCGCCTGGCGCCCTCGCGCACCGGGCCGTCGTAGAGCACGGCGGGCGCGGTCAGCCTCGCCAGGTCGAACCGGCCTTCCGCCTCGGTGCCGAGCCAGGCCTCGGGCTGCTTGCGCACGACGATGGTGACCTCGTCCAGCCCGCCGACGGCGGCGCCGGCGAGGATGTCGAGCGCGCCGATGCCGGCGGACGGCAGGATCAGGCGCTTGCCCGACCGGCGCGCCGCCTCGATCAGGCGCTCGCGCAGGGCGTCGTCGGTCAACGCGCCGACCGAAGTCACCAGCAGGTCGGCGCCGTTGCGCAGCACATGCTCGCCGTGGTCGCGCACCGCCTGGTGGCCGGCGCCTTCGATGACGGCGTCGAAGCGGCGCCCGAAAAAGCGGTCGGAATCCGTCATGACCACGGGATCGGCGTCCGGGCGCGGCCGGCGCACCAGGATCGCCTCGATCGCGACGCCGGGCAGGATGCCGCCGGCGATGGCGTTCGCGACCTCGCGGCCGATCGCGCCGAGGCCGATCAGCCCGAGACGGAACATGGGCTCACGGATACATTCCCATGCGGTCCTGCATGACGCGCCCGAACGCGCGCCGCACCATCGGCTCGAACTCCGCGAGCGGCAGGCGCTCGGCCGTGGGATCGAAGCAGCTCTGGTCGTAGAGGTCGCAGAACCGCATCGTGTGCTCGAAGAAGGGATGGCCGCGGAACTTCTCGCAGGCCTTGGTGTCGAACTTCGAGTGGGTGCGGAAGCTGAGCTGGAACACCTGGTGGTTGGCGACCATCCAGTGGTTCGCGGGCTCGAGGAACGGCTTCAAGAGCGTGCCGGCGATGCGGTCGTGGCGCATCGGGTCGAGGTCCTGCGCCAGGTCGTGCAGCAGGACGGCGACGATGTATTCCTCGTCCTCGCCGTTGCGCAGCGCCTTGGTCGCGGCCGAGAGCGAGTGCTGATAGTTGTTGACCTGCCAGCCGGTGCTCGGCTCGTCCTTCTGGCTTTCCAGCAGCTTCAGCGCGGCGACCCCGGCGTCGGCGATGTACTTGCGCCGGCCGTTCTCGACCGCGAACGCCCATTCCTCGGCCGTGGTCTCGGTGAAGCTGGTGGCCGCAACGGTCTTCATGGCGACGGTCCTCATTGCCTTCTCCCCTTCCTGGCCGCCTTGGCCCGGCCCAGGTGCCGCACGCCGGGCATCGGGAAGGGGCAGGCCGATTCATACGCCCGCGCGATGCGGAACGCCAAATCCTCGCGGTAGCGCGCGGTGACCACCTGCAACGCCGCCGGCAGGCCGCCGCGCGTCAGGCCGCAGGGCACCGTCGCCGCCGGCTGCATCGTGAAGTTGAACGGGAAGCAGAACGGGCTCCAGTCGAACCAGGACTTCATGCCGCGCCCCTTGGGGAACTCGATGCCGGCGTCGAACGCGACCAGCGCGTTCTGCGGCGTGATCAGCGCGTCGTATCTCTGGTGGAACAGGTTCATGTGCCGGCCGAGATTGTGGCGCGCGTCCCAGGCCAGCAGCAGGTCTCTGGCGGTGACGCGCTTGCCGTCCTCGGCCATGCGCAGGAAGCCCGGGTCGGCCTCCTTCAGCGCCCTCGGCCCCAGCCGTTCCAGGTTCACCGCCATCGCGCCGGCGTAGTGCGCGTAGAATGGTTCGAACGGATCGGCGAATCCCGGGTCCTTCTCCTCGACGATGGCGCCGAGATCGGCCAGCACCTTCACCGCTTTGTCGACCAGCGCCACGAGCTCGCGGTCGACCTTGGCGTAGCCGAGGTCGCGGCTGTAGGCGATGCGCAGGCCCTTGATGCCGTCCTCGAGCCCGATGCGGTAGTCGCGCCCGTCATAGGGCGGCGCCAGCCAGTCGCGCGCGTCGGGCTCGGTCATCACGTTGTACATGAGCGCGCCGTCCGGGACCGTGCGCGTGATCGGCCCGACATGCGAGCACATCGGCAGCGTGGCGTAGGGATGCGACGGCACGCGGCCGAACGTGCCCTTGAAGCCGAACACGCCGCAGAACGCGGCCGGCATGCGGATCGAGCCCGCGCCGTCGGAGCCGAGGTTGAAGGCGCCGAACCCGGAAGCGGCGGCGATGGCCGCGCCGCCGCTCGACCCGCCGCAGGTCTTGTCCACGTTCCACGGGTTGCGGCTGATGCCCGTGAGCTTGCAGTCGGTCACGCCCTTCCAGCCGAACTCGGGCATGGTGGTCTTGCCGAGCAGCACCGCGCCATGCTCGCGCAGGCGCGCGACCGGCGGCGAATCCTCGTTCCATGGCCCCCTGGTGGACGACAGCGTCGAGCCGCGCAGCGTCGACCAGCCCTTGGTCAGCCACTGGTCCTTGATCGTGGTCGGCACGCCGTCGACCAAGCCCTTGGGCGCGCCCCTCATCCAGCGCCGCTCGGATTCGCGCGCTGCCTTCAGCGCCTGGTCGGGCGCGAACAGGCGAAAGGCCACAACGTGGCGGTCGTAGCGCCGGATGCGGTCGATCGTCGCCTTGGCCACCTCGACCGGCGACAGCTTGCGCCGGCGAAAGAGGCGCAGCATCTCGGTCGCGGTCATCATCGCGAGATCGTCGGACATGGCGTTTCCCCGGGTCGAAGAGAAAGGGCGGCGCCGGAGGCGCCGCCCTGCAGAGGTCTCAAATCGCGGTCACTTCGTCTTTTCGATGTTCCAGGCCACCAGAAGCAGCGCGTTCGGCACGCCCTTCAGGTTGTTGCGATAGGCGACCGGCGCGGTGAACTGCCCCGTGTTGATGTAGGGGAAGGTCTCAAAGTAGCGCTTCTGCATCGCCTCGGCGGCGGCCTTCTGCTCGGCCAGCGTGCCCGCCTTGACGTAGTCGGCGCGCAGCTTCTCCATCTGCTCGTCGCACGGCCATCCGAACCAGTTCTTCTTGTCGCAGGTCGTCACCAGCGGCGCGTTGGTGATCGGGTTCGACATCGGGATTCCGGTCCACCAGGTCGGGAAGATGTTCCAGCCCGGCGAGCCCTGACCCGGCGCGTCCTGCTTGGTGCGGCGCGTGATGAGCGTGCCCCAGTCCATCGCCTGCAGGTCCACGTTGATGCCGGCCTCGCGCAGCTTCTGCGCCATGACGACCGCGATGGTGCCGATCAGCTGCTGGTCGGTCGGCTGCATGATGACGATCTTCTCGCCCTTGTAGCCGGCTTCCTTGAACAGCTGCTTGGCCTTCTCGACATTGGGCTTGCGGTGGTTCTCGCTGTGCTTGGTCGTCTCCAGCGGCGAGCCGCACATGAAGATGGCGTAGCATTCCTTCTCGTACTCGGGATTGCCCACCATCGCCGCCAGGAACTCCTTCTGGTCGACCAGGAGCTGCAGCGCCTCGCGCGCCTTCACGTTGTTGAACGGCGGGTGCAGGTGGTTCGGCCGGATATGGCCCATCTTGCCGAGCGGGTCGAGGACGCGAACCGTGATGTTCTTGTCCTTCTTCATCGCCGGCAGCAGGTCATAGGGCGGCTGCTCGATGGCATCGACCTCGCCGGCCAGCAGCGCCTGCGCCGCCGTGTTGGTGTCGGGGATGTAGATCCACTCTACCCGGTCGAGCTTCGCGACCTTGCCGCCGGCGAAGCCGTCGGACGGCTCGTTGCGCGGCACGTAGTTCGGGTTCTTCTTGTAGACGACCTTGCTGCCGGGAACCCATTCCTCCTTCACGAACAGGAACGGCCCCGAGCCGACGGACTCGGTGACCGCCTGGAACGGGTCGGTCATCGCGTCCTTCTCGCGCATGATGAAGACCGGCAGCGACGGGTCGGCCAGCATCTCGCGCACCGGCCCGAACTTCTCCTTGAAGGTCAGCTCGACCGTCTTGTCGTCCTTCGCCACCAGCGATTGGGCGCGCTGCATCATGGCGAAGCCGCCGCGCGCGGTGTGCTTGCTCCAGCGGTTGATCGACGCCGCCACGTCCTTGGCCGTCACCGGCGTGCCGTCGTGCCACTTCAGGCCCGGGCGCAGCGTGAAGGTCCACTTCATGCCGTCGGGCGAGGTGGTGTAGCTCTCCACCATCTGCGGCTTCGGCTCGAGCTTGCTGTTCAGCGCGAACAGCGTGTCGTAGACCATGAGGCCGTGGTTCTGCGTGATCGCCGCCGTGGTCGAGATCGGGTCGAAAATCTTCAGGTCGGCCTGCGGCACGAGCTTCATCGTGCTCTGGGCCATGGCCGGAACCGGTCCGGCCAAGAGCCAGGCGGCAGTGGCGGCCATGGCCATGCGGCCAAGCCATCGCTGTGCAGTTGGCGCCACGTTTCGTCTCCTTGCGAGTGGTGATCCCCCGATCCGGGCCGCACGGGTTGGCCCCGGGGACGCGGATCGCCCACGATCTTGCTCTCTCCCGGCAGCGTCCGCAACTCGCGGAGCAGCCATCGGATCAGGCAGTGGCTGCCCGATTGTTGGCCGGGCCGGCGGCCCGGTCTGCAACCCTTCGGCCGCCTAGGCGGAGCGCGCCTTCATGTCGTCGACGGCCGCGAGGATGCGCTCGGGCGTCATCGGCGCGTCGAGCTTCGGCGCAAGGCGATGATCGCCGAGGCTCGCGACCGCGTCGCGTGCCGCAAGCCAGACGGCGATCGCCAGCATCAGCGGCGGCTCGCCGATCGCCTTGGACCGGAACACGGTGTCCTCGCGGTTGGGCGCGTCGGGCAGCAGGCGCACGTTGAACACCGGCGGCACGTCGCGGCTGCCCGGGATCTTGTAGGTCGACGGTCCGTGCGTCCCAAGCCGTCCCGCCCGGTCCCACCACAGCTCCTCCGTGGTGAGCCAGCCCAGCCCTTGAACGAAGGCGCCTTCGGTCTGGCCGAGGTCGATCGCCGGATTGATCGAGCGGCCGCAGTCCTGCACCAGCTCGGCGCGCAAGGTCCGCATCTCGCCGGTCAGCGTGTCGATGGCGACCTCGCAGGCCGCGGCGCCGTAGACGAAGTAGTAGAAGGGGCGGCCCTTGCCGGCCTGGCCGTCCCAATGGATCTTCGGCGTGCGGTAGTATCCGGTCGACGACAGCGACACGCGCCGGCGCCAGCACATCTCGGCCAGCTCGGCGAAGGCGAGGCTCTTGTTGCCGGCGAAGACGCGGTTGTCGGCGAAGACGATCTCGCCGGCCGGCACGCCGAAATGCGCGGCGGCGACCTCGGCCATGCGCGCCTTGATCCGGCCGGCCGCATCGAGCGCGGCCATGCCGTTCATGTCGGTGCCGGACGATGCCGCGGTCGCCGAGGTGTTCGGCACCTTGCCGGTGCTGGTCGCCGAGACGCGCACATGCTCGACGTCGATCTGGAACGCCTCGGCCACCACTTGCGCGATCTTGACGAAGAGGCCCTGGCCCATCTCGGTCCCGCCGTGGTTCAGGTGCACCGAACCGTCGGTGTAGACATGCACCAGCGCGCCGGCCTGGTTCAGCGTGGTCAGGTTGAACGAGATACCGAACTTGACCGGCATCGTCGCCAGGCCCTTCTTCACCACGGGGTTCGCGCGGTTGAAGGCATCGATCTCGCTTCGCCACCGCGCGAGGTCGACGGCGCCGTCCAGCTCGGCCATGACGCGCTCGATGATGTTGTCCTCGACTTTCATGCCGTAGGGCGTCGTGTCGTTGCGGCCGATGCCGTAGAAGTTCCGCTGCCGCACGGTCTCGAGCGGCAGGCGCAGGTGCCGCGCGACCGCGTCGATCACCGCCTCGATGCCGAACATGCCCTGCGGCCCGCCGAAACCGCGGAAGGCGGTGTTCGACACGGTGTTGGTCTTGCACGCGAGGCCGCGCAACCGCACGTTCGGCAGAAAGTAGCAGTTGTCGGCGTGGCACAGCGCGCGCGCGATCACGGCGGGCGACAGGTCGGCAACGTTGCCGGCATTGGCGGCGTAGAGCATGTCCAGCGCCTGGATGCGCCCCTCGGGGTCGAAGCCGACCTCGTAGCGGATCAGGAAGGGATGGCGCTTGCCGGTCGCCTGCATGTCGTCGTCGCGGGCCAGGCGCAGCTTCACCGGACGGCGCGTCTTCCAGGCCAGCAGCGCGGCGATGCCGGCGATGATCGTCGCCTGGCTCTCCTTGCCGCCGAAGGCGCCGCCCATGCGGCGCACGTCGACCGTCACCGCGTTGAACGGCAGGCCGAGCAGGTGCGCGACGCCGTGCTGCACCTCGGTCGGATGCTGGGTCGAGCTGAAGACCTGCATGTCGCGCTCTTCGCCCGGCACCGCCAGCGCGATCTGTCCCTCGAGGTAGAAATGGTCCTGCCCGCCGCAGCGCGCCTCGCCGGCCAGGCGCAAGGGCGCGGCGTCGAGCGCCGGGCCCACGTCGCCGCGCTCGATCTTCTGCTCGGGCGCGACGAGCAGGCCGCGTTCCAGCGCCTCTTCGATCGTCAGCACCGGCGGCAGCACCTCGTAGGCGATCTCGACCCGCTTGGCCGCCGCGCGCGCCTGGTCGAGCGTGTCGGCGGCGATGGCGGCGACCGGATGGCCGACATACTCGGCGACGCCATCCGCCAGTGCCGGCTCGCCCTTCAGGATCGGCGCGATGTCGTTCCTGCCCGGTATGTCGCCGGCGGCGATCGCGGCCCGCACACCGGGCGCGGCAAGCGCGCGGGCGAAATCGACACTGGCGATGCGCGCATGCGCATGCGGGCTCAACACCAGGGCGGCTTCGAGCGTGCCGGGCACGGTCGGCACATCGTCCAGGTACAGGGCGCTTCCGGTGACATGGCCGATGGCGCTCTCATGGCGCACCGGGCTTTGCACGCCGCCCTTGATGCGGTGCGCCGGCGCCGCGGTCACAGCGCGTCCAACCCGGCCGGCGCCGGCCCCGCGCCGGTCTCGAGCTGCAGGCGCCGCACGAGATTGGCCGCGGCGCGCAGCCGGTACGCGGCCGTCGCGCGGACATCGTCGATCGGCTGGAAATCGCGGGCGACCAGCGCGTCGACATCGACCAGCGATTCCCGCCGCCACATGCGCCCGGTCAACGCCGCTTCCAGCGCCGACGCGCGCCTTGGCGTCGCCGCCATGCCGCCAAAGGCGGCGCGGAACTCGGCCAGCCGTCCCCGGTCCAGCTCGAGTCGGAACGCGGCGATCACCGCCGAGATGTCCTGGTCGAAGCGCTTGGACAGCTTGTAGGCGACGAAGCGCTGCCCGTTCCCGAGGCGCGGAATCTCGATGGCGTCGATGAACTCGCCGGGACGGAGATCGGTCTTGCGATAGCCCGTGATGAAGGATTCGACCTCGAGCCGGCGCGTGCCCTCCGCCGAGCGCAGGACGACCGAGGCGCCGAGCGCGATGAGGCAGGGCAGCGTGTCGCCGATCGGCGACGCGGTGGCGATGTTGCCGGCCAGCGTGCCGAGATTGCGGATCTGGCGCGAGCCGATGCGCCGCACCAGCGCGGCGAAGCTCGGGAAGTCCGAGTCGAGACAGGGCAGCGCCTCGGCATAGGTCACCGCGCCGCCGAAGGTCTGCACGTCCGGCCCGCGGAGGATCCGCTTCAATTCGGGCACCGACTGGGTCGAGATCACGACCGGCGGCCCCCGTCGCTCCTTGCTTGCAAGGAGTCCCAGGTCGGTGCCGCCGCCAAGCAGCGGTGCCTCGGGATTCTGGCGAAGCAGCTGATGCAGATCATCGATGCTGCGCGGCGCGTAGAAGCTTCGCCCGTGTCGGGTATAGCCGATGCCGGGCGGAACGTCGGACAGCCTGGCGAGGTCCTCCGCCGCGCGCGCCGCCAGCGGATCGGGCGCCGCGGCGGCGCGCTTGCAGGCGTCGACGATCGGGCGATAGCCGGTGCAGCGGCAGAGGTTGCCGGCCAGCGCGTCGTGGATCGCCGCGTCGTCGGCCGTCTCGCCGCCCTGGCGGAAGGCGAGCATGGCCATGACGAAACCGGGCGTGCAGAAGCCGCACTGCGTGCCGTCGGTCTCGACCAGCGCCTGCTGCACCGGATGGAGCGCGCCGTCGGGCGCGGCGAGGCCCTCGACCGTCAGCACCGCGGCGCCGTCGATCTGCGGCAGCAGCATCAGGCAGGAATTGACCGCCCGGTAGCGCGCCCCGCCGTGCGGCCACGCGACGGCGATCGTGCAGGCGCCGCAATCGCCCTCGGCGCATCCTTCCTTGGCGCCGGTCAGGCGCCGGACCCCGCGCAGGTAGTCCAGCACGGTCATCGTCGGGGAAGCGCTGTCCTCGACGACGCGCTGCCCGTTCAGGAGGAACCGCAGCGCCGCCATGGCGGACCTCAGGTGCCCGCGCTCATCGAGGAGCGGAAGGCCCAGCGCGTCATGCGGCGCTCGATCGCGGCGAACACCGCGTACATGGCGATGCCCTCGACCGCGAGGCCCAGCAGGCCGGCGAAGACCAGCGGCATCTGGAAGTTCGAGCCCGCCTGCACCATCAGGAAGCCGAGGCCCGCATTGGCCGCGATGGTCTCTGACACGACCGCGCCGACGAAGGCGAGCGTGATCGCCACCTTCAGCGAGCCGAACAGATAGGGCTGCGCGCGCGGGATGCCGACCTTCAGCATGATGTCCATCTTACGCGCTCCGAGCGCCCGGAGCACGTCCTCGAGCTCCGGCTCCATCGTCGCCAGGCCCGTCGCCACGTTGACGACGATCGGGAAGAACGAGATCAGGAACGCCGTCAGGATCGCCGGTATCTCGCCGATGCCGAACCACACCACCAGGATCGGCACCACCGCGACCTTGGGGATCGAGTTGAACCCGATCATGACGGGGTAGATGCCGCGATAGATGGCGCGCGACCAGCCCACCACCAGCCCCAAGGCCACGCCGAAGGCGACCGCGAGCGCGAACCCCGCCATCGTCGTCCACAACGTCACGCCCGAATGCCGGAGCAGCGGACGCCAGTACTGGCCGACGGCCAGGAACACCTGCGACGGCGCCGGCATGATGAACGGATCGACCTTGGCCAGGCGACAGACCAGCTCCCATGCGACGAACAGGCCGATGGTGAACAGCCAGGGCGACAGGCGCTCGAGCGTCGAGGTCATCCCTGCCTTACCTCCGCGATCCTGCCGCGCAGGTCGTGCACGATGTCGACGAAGGCGGGTTCGAAGCACACGGAGAGGTCGCGCGGGCGCGCGAGATCGACCCGACGCGTCGCGACGATGCGGCCGGGCCGCGCGCTCATCACGTGGATCGTGTCGGCGAGGAAGGCGGCCTCGCGCAGGTCGTGCGTCACCAGGATCACCGTGAAGCCGATCTTCTGCCACAGGTCGCGCAGCACGCACCACAGCTCCTCGCGCGTGAAGGCGTCGAGCGCGGCGAAGGGCTCGTCCAGCATCAGCAGCGCCGGCTCATGGATCAACGCGCGGCACAGCGACACGCGCTGCTGCATGCCGCCGGACAGCTCCCACGGGAAGCGGTGGCCGAAGCCGTCGAGCCCGACCGTGCCGAGCAGGGCCCCGGCCGCGGCGGCGTAGCGCTTGCGCTCGGCGCGGAAGCGGCCGCGATGCGGTTCCACGATCTCGAGCGGCAGCAGGACGTTGTCGATGACGCTGCGCCAGGGCAGGAGACTCGGGTTCTGGAACGCCATGCCGGCGAGCTTGACCGGCCCGGTCACCCTGGCGCCAGCCACGCCGACGGTGCCGGCCGTGGGCGCGACCAGTCCTGTCACCAGCTTCATCAAGGTCGACTTGCCGCAGCCGGACGGGCCGACCACGGCGGCGAACTCGCCCTTGGCCACCTTCAGGCTGGTGTCGCGGAGCGCCAGGACCTCGCCCGACGCGCCGCGATAGGCCAGCGAGACCTTGTCGAGCTCGACGAACGCGCTCACTCCCCGGTCACAGCTTGCGCTCGCCCGCCGGCGGCAGGTATTGCGCGTCGAACACGTCCTCGGGCTTCGGCCTGTTCTTGAACTCGTAGGTCACGGCGATCTGCTCGATCGACGCGGCCAGCCGCTTCATGTCGACGCCGCCGAAGCCGTTGGCCTTGACCCAGGACGTGACCATGTTGTCGCGCAGGCACATCTCGAGGCGTGCCAGCTCGATCTTCTCGTCGCCGGTCTCGTTGCGCTTCATCACCGACTTGATGGCGGCGGCCGGATCCTTGACCGTGTCCTGCACGCCCTTGATCGTGGCGCGCACGAAGCCGGCGACGACCTTCGGGTTGGCCTTGGCGAAGCCGGGGTTGACCATCACCGCGTTGCCGTACAGCACCAGCCCGTAGTTCGACATCAGCATGACCTTGATGTCCTCGGCCTTCACCCCCTTCTGCAGCAGGTTGAAGTAGGACGAGAACGAGAAGCCGGTGATCGCGTGCACCGCGCCCGACGCCAGCATCGGCTCGCGCACCGGGAAGCCGATGTTGTTGATGGTAACCTTCGACGCGTCGATGCCGTTCTCCTTCACGAAGGCCTTCCACTGCGCGAAGGCGCCGTCCGGCGCCGGCGCGCCCAGGATCTTGCCTTCCAGGTCCTTGGGCTTCGCGATGCCGGTCTTGGACAGGGTCACGATCGAGAAGGGCGGCTGGTCGTAGACCATCAGCACCGCGGCCACCTTCTTGTCCGGATTCTGGTCCTGGAACTTGACCAGCGAGTTGATGTCGAAGAAGCCCATCGGGTAGGTGCCGGCGGCGACCCGCGCGATGCCGGCGACCGAGCCCGGCCCGGTGTCGATCGTGACGTCCAGCCCCTCGGCCTTGTAGTAGCCTTTGTCGATGGCGACGAAATAGGGCGCCGCCGGCCCCTCGAACTTCCAGTCGAGCGCGAACTTGAGCGGCGTCTGCGCCGCGGCCCCGCCGCCGGCCAGCAACGCCGCGCCCAGCACGCCCGACATCCCGATTCGCCGCATGGTCTTTCTCCCCTTGTCTCGGCGGTTGCCATTGTGACGATCCTAGGTTGAGAGCAAGCGCCGTGCCAGCGGATCAGCGCGCAGCTAGCTTCCGCGATATGTCGCGTAGCTCCAGGGCGTGACCAGCAGAGGCACGTGGTAATGCTCCTCCGGCTCGGCCACGGCGAAGCGCAGCGGCACGACGTCGAGGAACGGCGGGTCGGCGAGATCGATCCTGCGCCCGGCGAAATAGGCCCCCACTTGAAAGCGCAGCTCGTAGCGCGCGATCGGCACGGGCCGGCCGCCGATCAGCGGCTGGTCGGTGCGGCCGTCGGCATTGGTGACGGCGCGGACGATCAGGCGCTCGCCGCCGGCGTCGAGCTCGTAGAGCTCGATCGCCACGCCGGCGGCCGGTCGGCCGGCGTGATTGTCGAGCACATGCGTGCTGAGCCGGCCATGCACCTTGAGCCGGTCGGCCGCCTCGACCCGCTGGTCCAGGCGCAGGGCCGTGATGCGCGCGATTTCCGCCAGGGCCGCTTCGACCTCCGTCGCCGTGTCGTGCGTCAGCCGTCGCTGGTAGGCCCGCAGGATCGATTCCTTGCCGTGCCGTCGCACGCAGATGACGAACGGGAAGCCGAACTTCGCGCGGTAGGCGTCGTTCCGGCGATGGAACTCGGCGAGCTCGGCCGCGCTCAGGCGATCGAGCCCGGCGCTGCCCTGCTCGGCGACGGAATCGGCCGTCATCTGGCCGGCGCGCGCCGCCTTGCCCGCGAGGTCGGGATGCGCCTTGATGAGCGCGAGGCGCGGACCCGCCGGCGCTGCGCGCACGATCCCCACCGTCGCCGCGTGCAGCGCGGCCAGCGAGGCGAACGGGCGCTGCCCGAATGCGGCCTCGGCGACCCAGGGCGAATGCTCGAAGAGGTCGCCGAGCGCGGCGACGAACGCATCCTTGCCGCAGCAGTTGAGCTCGTCGAGCGCGATCATGCTACTTCCCCGGCGCGCCGGCGGCGATCCAGGCGCCAAGCGCCGCACGCTCCGCGCCGGTCATCTCGGTCAGGTTGCCGGGCGGCATGGCATCGGAGCGCACGGCGGCGAGCGCGATCAGCGTCGCTTGGCCGCGGATGCGCTCCGGCGTGTCGAGCAACACGCCCTTGGGCGCCGTCGCGATGCCGGGCCAGGCGACGGCCTCGCCATGGCACATCGAGCAGCGCGAGACCACGATCTCCGCGACCTGGTCGAAGCCGGGCACGGTCGCGGCGGCACCGGTTTGCGTGCGCGGGCCGGCGGCCGAGAGATACAGCACCAGCGCCATGCCGGCCGCGGCGACGGCCCAGGTCCACCACGGGCTGCCCTTGCCGGCGTGGCGGCTGTTGAAGAAGTGCCGGATCACCGGGCCGATCAGCAGCACGATGGCGACGATCAGCCAGTTCCAGCGCGTGGCGTAGAGCAGCGGGTAATGGCCGCCCAGCATCAGGAACACGACCGGCAGGGTCAGGTAGTTGTTGTGGACGGAGCGCTGCTTGGCTTGGCGGCCCAGGGCCGGGTCGGGCGCGCGGCCGGCGACCAGCGCGGCCACGGTCTTCTTCTGGTTCGGGATGATGACGACGAACACGTTCGCCACCATGATCGTCCCGATCAGCGCACCGATCTGCACGAAGGCGCCGCGCCCGCTGAACAGGTGCGTGAAGCCCCAGGTCAGAACGACCAGGAAGGCGAAGCCCACCAGCGACAGCGGCGTCTCGTTGTCGCCCAGCTTCGAGCGGCACAGCGCCTCGTAGGCGGCCCAGGCCAGCACCAGCCCGCCCAGGCTCAGCAGCACCGCGGCCCATGGCGCCAGGTCCAGCACGGTCCTGTCGATCAAATAGAGCTCGGCGCCGAGATAGTAGACTACGACCAGCAGCGCGAAGCCGCTGAGCCAGGTCGTGTAGGCCTCCCACTTGAACCAAGTCAGCTCGTCCGGCATGCGCGCGGGCGCTACGAGGTACTTGACCATCTGGTAGAAGCCGCCGCCGTGCACCTGCCAGGCCTCGCCCTGCACGCCGGCCGGCTGGCCCCCATTGGCCTGATCCGGGCGCGCGCGCAGGCTCAGGTCGAGATGAATGAAGTAGAACGAACTGCCGATCCACGCGATCCCGGCCACGACGTGCAGCCAGCGGATCAGCGCGCTGACGCCCTCGACGAGGATGAGGTCCATCGGCGCGGCTTAAGCCGCCCGCGCGCCGATCAGCGACAGGGCCTCGACCGAGGGCGCCGTCTCCAGGCTCATGATGGCGGCGAAGGCGCGGCTGCGGCCGGCTTGCGGCAGGGTCTGCGCGACGCAGTCGTCGAACTTGCTTTGCAGCTCGTCGGCGCTCAAGGGCCGCTCGTGGCTGCCCTTGGCGTGCGCGACCTCGGCGCTCTCGAGCTTGCGCCCGTCCGTCAGCGTCACCTGGACCTGGTCGAACGGCGCGAAGGGGATCGCGCCCACCACCGTGTCGCCGGTCTCGTAGGTCACGCGCGCCATCGCCTGCTGCAGCTCGGGCCGCCGCACGAAGGCGTCGGTCAGCTCACCCAGGCCCACGCGCCGGGCGATCAGGGCCGAGGCCATGGCGAACTCCATGCTGAACTTCGCCTCGAGCCCGGTCTGCGGCCGGTGGTTGCGCAGCATCAGCATCTGCGTTCGTCCGGTCTTGACGTGCACGTTCGCTACGTCGGCGGACTTGAGGTCGTTTGCCTGGAGGACGTCCAGCGCCGCGTCGATCGAGCGGTGCGTCGCATAGCAGATCGGGTAGCGTTTCACGTTGAGGCCCTGCTTGACGATCTGCCACGCGCGCTTCTGGTCGAGCGGCCGCAGCGCTTCCTTCCGTTCTGCCGGGGCGAAGGCGAACAGGAACCCGATCTGGTGCTCGAACACGTCGGGCGAGGCGGTGAAGCCGCCGGCCGCGAGCCTGGCGGCGACGACGCCGGACTGGCAGGCGCGGCCGACCTGGAACGACTTGGTCATGGTGCCGAAATTTGCGACCAGCCCGGCCGACATCGAAGCCGCGGCGGCGATCGCCATCGCCGTGCGCTCGGCATCGAGCCGGCGCAGCCGCGCGCAGGCCGCCGCGGCGGCGACGGCGCCGAGCACCGCCGTCGGATGCCAGCCCTTCTCGTGCAGGTGCCCGGGCAGGCGCGCCAGCAGCTCGGCCCAGATCTCGTAGCCGGCGACATAGGCCGCCAGCATGTCGGCGCCGCTCGCCTGGCTCGCCTCGGCCTGCGCCAGGATCGCCGGCACCAGCGCCGCGCTCGGGTGCCCGTCCAGCGCCACGTCGTCGTAGTCCAGCACATGCGCCGCCACGCCGTTGACCAGCGCCGCGTCCTGCACGCCGCGCCGCACGCCGGTCGGGATCAGCGATGCCTTGCCCTGGCCGGCCTCGCCGCCCAGCTCGCGGTCGACCAGCCCGACCACCGGCTCGCGCGCGCCCGCGATCATGCAGGCGATGCAGTCGGCGAAGCCCATCTTGGCGATGCGGCGCCCTTCCTCGGGGATGGCCGCGAGGGTCATGCCGGCCGCCAGCTCGGCCAGCTGCCTGGTCAGGGACGGTGTCGTCATAGCTGCTATCGCTCCATGCCCGCTTATCCGGACGCGATTCCAGCATTATTCTACGGCGACGGCAAAGGAAAGCGGGGCGTGCTAGGGTCCGGCGCCCCAAGGTTGATGGAATGCAGGAAACCTACGAGACATTGGCGCTGAGCCGCCCGGCCGAGCACGTGCTGCAGGTGACGCTGAACCGGCCCGAGGCGGCCAACGCGTTCAACACGTTGATGGGGCGCGAGGTGCTGGCCCTGTTCTCGGACCTGGTGGCCGAGCCCGACTATTGCCGCTGCGTGATCGTGACCGGGGCGGGCGAACGCGCCTTCTGCGCCGGTGGCGACCTGAAAGAGCGCAACGGCATGACCGACGAGCAATGGCAGGCGCAGCACCTGGTGTTCGAGCGCATGATCCGCGCCGTGATCGACTGCCCGATGCCGTCGATCGCCGCCGTCAACGGCGCCGCCTTCGCCGGGGGCCTCGAGATCGCGCTGGGTTGCGATTTCGTCTATGCGTCGCGCACGGCGCGCTTCGCCTTGACCGAGGTCACGCTCGGCATCATGCCGGGCGCCGGCGGCACGCAAACCCTGCCGCGCGCGGTCGGCGAGCGCCGCGCCAAGGAGATCATCCTGACCGGCAAGCCCTTCACGGCCGAAGAGGCCTTCGACTGGGGCATGGTCAACCGGCTGTGCGAGCCAGGGGCGACCTTAAGCGAGGCGATCGAGACGGCCAAGGCCATCGCCGCCAACGCGCCCATCTCGGTGCGCCAGGCGAAGAAGTCGATCCATTACGGGCTGGGCATGACGCTCCGCGACGGCATGGACTTCGAGGTCGAGGTCTACAATCGAACGGTGCCGACCGAGGACCGCCGCGAGGGCATCCGCGCCTTCAACGAGAAGCGCAAGCCGGCGTTCAAGGGGCGGTGAGGCGCATGAAAGGCCAGCGGCATTCATCCTTCGAGACGCTCGCTGCGCTCGCTCCTCAGGATGACGCGGATGGTTGGTGGCCGACATCCTATCGCGTCATCCTGAGGAGGGCCGAAGGCCCGTCTCGAAGGATGATGGACTCGCTCTTGGCCGCGACTTGGAAGGAACAGGAGCCAGCACCATGACCGAGACAGTCGCCCTGCGCGAAGTGGGCATGCGCGACGGGCTGCAGAACATCCGGCAGTTCATGCCGACCGAGCGCAAGCAGGCCTGGTGCGCGGCCGAGGTCGCCGCCGGCATGCGCGAGATGGAAGTGGGCTCGCTCGTGCCGCCCAAGCTGATCCCGCAATTCGCCGACGCGGAGCAGGTGATCGGTTTCGCGCTGAAGCAGCCTGGGCTCAAGGTCAACGCGCTGATCCCGAACCTGAAGGGCGCGGAACGCGGGGTGGCGCTCGGCGTGCACCAGCTCAACTACGTGCTGTCGGTCAGCGAGGGCCACAACCGCTCCAACGTCCGCCGCTCGACCCAGGAATCGATCGACGACTTCAAGCGCATCGTCGCCCTGCGCGACGCCCAGCCGAAGGAGAGAAGGCCGACGCTCGGCTGCGGCCTGGCGACGTCGTTCGGCTGCACGATCGAAGGCGCGGTCGACGAGAAGCGTGTCTTGGCGATCGCCGAGCAGATACTCTCCGCCGGGGTCGACGAGCTGATGGTGGCCGACACGGTCGGCTACGCCGATCCGGCGCAGGTCAGGCGCGTCTTCACCCAGGTGCTGCGGCTGGCGGGCAAGGTCCCGGTCGCGGCACATTTCCACAACACGCGCGGGCTCGGCCTTGCCAATGTGCTGGCCGCGCTCGAGGTCGGCGTGCGCCGGTTCGACGCCTGCCTCGGCGGCATGGGCGGCTGCCCCTACGCACCGGGCGCCACCGGCAACGTGGTCATGGAAGACACGGTCTTCATGCTGCAGCAGATGGGGTTCTCGACGGGCGTCGACCTGCCGGCGCTGCTCCTGGTGCGCAAGCAGGTCGAGGCCGACCTGCCCGGCGTCGCCTTCCACGGCGATGTCGCCCGCGCCGGCCTGCCCAAGACCTGGCGCGGCAACCTCGCCGCGGCGGCGGAGTAGGGATTCAGCTGTCAGCAATCAGCTGTCAGCGGTGAGCCGCATAACCTTTGCCTGGCTGACGGCTGATCGCTGAAAGCTGATCGCCTCGATTGGGGAGTGAATGACGTGGACACCGTGAGCGGAACGACCGATCTGGTGACGATGGAGATCGGCGAGGACTATCCGGAGTTGCGCGAGGCGGTGCGGCGGGTCTGCGCGCGTTTTCCCGGCGAGTACTGGCGCGAGCTGGACGAGAAATCGCAATACCCGACCGAGTTCGTGCGCGCGCTGACCGAGGCGGGCTTCCTCGGCGCCCTGATCCCGGAGGAATACGGCGGCACCGGCCTGCCCCTGCGCGCCGCGGCGGTGATCCTGGAAGAGGTCTGCGCCAGCGGCGGCAGCGCCAGCCCGGCGCATGCGCAGATGTACATCATGGGCACGCTGCTGCGGCACGGCAACGAGGAGCAGAAGAACCGCTACCTGCCGAAGATCGCCTCGGGCGAGCTCCGGCTGCAGGCGTTCGGCGTCACCGAGCCGACCACCGGCTCGGACACGACCAGGCTCAAGACCCGCGCCGAGAAGAAAGGCGACAGCTACGTCGTCACGGGCCAGAAGGTGTGGACCTCGCGCGCGCTGCATTCCGACCTGATGCTGCTGCTCGCGCGCACCACGCCGGTCGACCAGGTGAAGAAGCGCACCGAGGGACTCTCGGTCTTCCTGGTCGACATCAAGGCGAATCTCGGCAAGGGACTCGAGATCCGGCCGATCAAGGCGATGATCAACCACAACTCGACCGAGGTGTTCATGGACGGCATGGAAGTGCCGGCCGGGAACCTTATCGGCGAGGAAGGCAAGGGCTTCCGCTACATCCTCGACGGCATGAACGCCGAGCGCATCCTGATCGCCTCGGAGTCGATCGGCGACGGGCGCTGGCTGTTGAAGAAGGCGGTCGACTACGCCAAGGAGCGCCGCGTGTTCGACCGGCCGATCGGCCAGAACCAGGGCGTGCAGTTCCCGTTGGCCCGCGCCCATGCCGAGCTCGAGGCCGCCGACATGCTGGCGCGCCGCGCCGCCGCGCTGTTCGCCGCCGGCCGCGACTGCGGCCCCGACGCCAACATGGCCAAGATGCTGGCCGCCGAAGCGGCCTGGCACGCCGGCGAGGCGGCGATGCAGACGCATGGCGGCTTCGCCTTCGCCAAGGAATACGACATCGAGCGCAAGTGGCGCGAGACGCGCCTGTTCCAGATCGCGCCGATCTCGACCAACATGATCCTGGCCTACATCGCACAGCACGTGCTCGGCCTGCCGCGGTCGTACTAGACGAAGGGCGAGAGGCACAGAGAGAAAGAGGAAGACAGGATTCCGCCCGCCGCGAAATCGAGGCGACACAAGTCATCATGCGAAAATTCTTCTACGTCCTTGGCGTGCTGACGACGATCGTCCTCATGGCGGCCGCGATCGGCATCGGCGTGCTGATCATGCGCGGCGCCGCCGGTGACCCGGAGAGCAAGGCGTATGCGGAGGCCGCCGTGCGCGCGATCGCCGCGGACTGGAAGAAGGCGGAACTGCTCGATCGCGCCACGCCGGAGCTGGCGGCAACGGCGAAGCCGGCCGAGCTGGACGCCTGGTTCGCGAATCTCTCGCGACTGGGCCGGCCGCTCGAATTCGCGGAGGCGAAAGCACAGGGCTGGAAGTCCCTCCATACCCTCGGCGGCAGCACCGTGCAGGCGGACTACGCCATCGATGCGCGGTTCCAGAACGGCGACGCCACGTTTCGCATCGGGTTGCTGAAGCGAGACGGCGTCTGGCGCATCCGGGGCTTCTTCGTTGATCTCCGTCCGGGCCCCCGCAAGGAGCAGACGACCTGAGGCGGCACTGGCGATCAGCCGGTCGGAATACCGAGAAACGCGGTTCGTCGAGGACGGCGCCGCGCTCAAGCGTTACTGGGACACCGAGCCGCTCCATACGCAGGTGCATGTGTGCCGTCGCGACCTGGGCCGCCGCATGCGCGAATTGACGATGGCGGCGGGCTGACTGCGACGCCGGCGTTCCGCGCGTCCGGCGGGATCGGTATGCCGATCAGCGCGCTGCGCGGGCGAAAGGACGACAAGCAGCACCCCGGATCGCTCAGCCGGTCTTCGCATCGTCGCCGCGCAACCCCCTGAGCCAGGTCAGCCGCAGGATCGCGCGCCTGGCGAGCGACTGGACCGCGGTGACGATCGCCTCGTCGCGCGAGCGGTCGCCGATGTCGAGGTAATCCTCGGCAAGGCGCTCGGCCGCGGCGGGCGCGTTCAATTCGGCGACGGCGGATTCCGCCACGCGCGGCGCGAGACGGGCGACCTCGTCGGCCATCGTCCGTGCCTCGGCCGCGAGTTCGCGGGCACGCTGCGCGCGCTCGGGCTCGAGCCGCGAGGCCACGGCGGCGAGCTCGGCCGCGAGTCGGCGCTCGAGCAACGCCGCCTCGGCGAGCAGGGTCGATACCGAACGCGCCGCCTCGCGGTGCCGCGTATCGCGCTCGGCGTGATAGGCTTGGCGCCGCGCTCGGCGGAGCAGGGCCACGTGCCCCAGCTCCTCGTGGGCCATCCGCTCGGCCGCATGGCGCACCTCGGGGTTGTCGGCTTCCGCGACCACATAGCTCCAGAAGGCGAAGGCGCGCTCCTCGTTGCGCACCGCCATCGACAGGATCCGGTAGGCGCTGGCGAGGCGCGAGGCGGCAAGCTCGCCCGCCGTCTCCATATCGAACGTCTCGGGCAGTCGCCATCGGATCTTCGTCGGATCCGGCGCCTTGCCGCTGCGCCGCTGCGCCCAGCGCCGGACGCTCTGCTCATGGCCGCGCTCGTCCGAGGCGAGGCGTTCGAACAGATCGGCCAGTTCGGGAACGCCGTCGGCGCGGGCGCGCTCGGCGAGTTCGGCGTAGCGCAGCGCGGCTTCGTGCTCCATCGTCTCGGCGATGGCGAACAGCTCCTCGAGCGAGCGGACCGCGGCGGGCGGCGCCGACTTGAGAAGGGACATCCCTGCCTCCTCGCACGGCGCATTGTGCACCGGCATGCGCCGCAGGTCACGACCTCGTTGCCGTCATGGGTATGCGAGCGGCGACCCTTCGGAAAGATTCTCCATCGGGAACGCCACACGCTGCACTGCGGGATCAACTGCAATTGAGGACTAGGCGCGTCGCAAAGGTCAGGTATGATCCACGATAGCGTGCCCGGGGAACCTCGCGGTAACGCTCGGGTTCATGTCGGCATTTATCGAGGCCGGAGCTAGGAATGGCTGGCGAGGCGGCACTTACCGGCTCGACGCACGGCGCCAACCGCGCCACGCGGGCATGCCGGGTCCCCATTCGGGCCGCTGTCGTATTGGTGTTGCTTTCGCTCTTCGTGCCGGTCGCGCCGGCTGCGCTGGCGGCGGGGCGGGTGCAGGAGTTCCTGTCGAAGGCCAAGCCTTCCGAGCTGTTTCCCGACGCCGACCGCTTCGGCACGCCCTTGGGCGATCCCCCGCTGGTGCCGGTCCACAAGGGCAATCAACTCCTCGGCCACGCCTACCTGAATTCCGACTTCACCAACGCCGTCGGCTACTCGGGCAAGCCGATCCACCTGCTGGTCGGCATCGATCCCAAGGGCGTCGTCACCGGCCTGAAGCTGGTCGGCCACAGCGAGCCGATCGTCCTGGTCGGCATTCCCGAGAAGAAGGTGGTCGATGCCGTGAACGGCATGATCGGCAGGGACATGACCCCCGTCGCGTCCGGTGCCGCGCGGCCGCCACAGGTCGACATCGTCAGCGGGGCGACAGTGACCGTGCTTGTGATGGGCGACAGCGTGGTGCGCTCGGCGGTGCGCATCATCCGCAGCGGGCGCCTCGGCGGCGCGGCGCAGGCCGCTCCGTCGACCGCGCCGCCGCCCGCCGCCCGCCCCGTCGACCTGCGGCAAAGCGAGGTGCGCGACTGGCAGAGCCTTGTCGGCGACGGCTCGGTGCGCCGTCTGCATCTGACCGTCGGCGAGGTCAGCGCGGCCTTCGCCAAGGACGGCAAGGCCGCGGCGGCGCAGAACCCGGAGTCCGGCGAGCCGGGCGACACCTTCATCGATCTCTACGTGGCGCCGGTCTCGGTGCCGACCATCGGCCGCAGCCTGCTCGGCGACGACGGCTATGCGCGCCTGGCCCAGCGCCTCAAGCCGGGCCAGCAGGCCATCGTCGTCGCGGGCGAGGGCGCCTACTCCTTCAAGGGCTCCGGCTACGTGCGCGGCGGCATCTTCGACCGCATCGAGCTGCTCCAGGAAGGCGCCAGCACGCGCTTCCGCGACAAACAGCACACGCGGCTCGGCGCCCTGGCGGCTGAGGGCGCGCCGGAGCTGCGCGAGATCGCGCTCTTCGTCATGCCCGACGACTTCACGCTCGACCCGGCCGAGCCCTGGCAGCTGCAGCTCCTGGTGCAGCGCAGCGTCGGCGCGCGCGACAAGGCCTTTCTCACGTTCGAGCTCGGCTACACGCTGCCCGAGCGATACCTGGCGCGCCCGCCGCCGGCCGCCGCCGCGCCGCCGGCCGTCCAGCCGTCGCCCCGGCCGACACCCCAGCCGACACCCCAGACTGCGCCCTCGGCTCAGCCCCCGGCGCCGGCAACCCCGGCCGAGCCGGCACGGCGCGACGAAACCGCCGCCGCCACGCCGGTCGACGAGCCGCTCTGGCTTCGCATCTGGAAGGGCAACATCCCGTCGATCGCGATCACCGTGCTCGCGCTGCTGACCCTCACGGCGATCTTCTTCGTCCAGGACTGGCTGGTGCGCCGGCCCCGGATCTACACGTGGGT
>JAKLKW010000113.1 GCA_023150455.1 Alphaproteobacteria bacterium
CGAGCCCCGCCATCATGCGCTGGCAGGCGAGCGCCGTGCGGCAGGCGTCGAGCGCGTGAAGCGGGTCTTCGAGCGGCGCGTTCCAGAAGGCCATGACGGCGTCGCCGATGAACTTGTCGATCGTGCCGCCGCCGTCGTGGATCAGACGCGACATGCGGCCGAGATAGTCGGCGAGGATCGGCACGATGCGGTCGCCGAGCGCCTCGCTCAGCCGCGTGAAGCCGGCGAGGTCGGTGAACATCAGCGTGAGCTCGCGCTGCCGCCCGCCGGGCCGGGCCTCGATGCCTTCCCTGACCAGCGTGCGCACGAGCTCGGTCGGCAGGAACTTCTGGAACGAGCTGAGGCCCCGGCTCATCTGCACGAGGCCGGCGGACAGGTCGTCGACCTCCTTCAGGCGCGACGGCACGGTCGCGACGCGGTCGAGGCGGAACTGCTCGACATGGCGGAGCTGGCCGACGATGCGCAGCAGCGGCCGGGTGAGAAAGGACGTGGTCAGCAGCACCGCCAGCCCGGCGGCGGCGATCGCGAAGACGGCGAGCCCGACCGCCAGGCGCCGCGTGCTGCGGTCGATCTCCTCGAGGAAGTCGCTCTCCGGGATGACGGTGACCACGGACCAGCCGGAAAAGCCGAGCGGCGTGGTGCTGACCAGGTAGTCGTTGCCGTCGTCCCAGCGCAGCATGGCCTCGCTCGTCCCGGCGGCCGGGCGCGACCGGCCGCCCTGCATGAGGGCCGAGGCGGCGACCTTGACGTGCACCGGCGGCATGGCGTCGATCATCGGCAGGTCGGGCCGGTCGCCTTCGGCGCTCGCCGCGCCGGCATCGGGGAAGGCGACGACGTGGAAGCTGCGGTCGATGATGAAGGCCGTCCCCGAGCGCGCGACCCTGAGATCGGCGAGGAAGCTCGACAGGCGGTCGAGCTCGATCGCCACCATCAGCACGCCAAGGAAGTTGTCGTGCACCCGGAGCGGCATGGCGTTGGCGACGGCCGGGCGCCGGCGCGTCGGGAACTCGCTCGCCTCGACCCAGACCGGCGCCTGCTCCTCGATGGCGCGTCGGTACCAGGGCTGCTCGGTGGAAAGAAAGGTGCTGGGCGTGAACTCGCGCCGCTGGAAGATGATGTCTCCCGGCTCGGTCTTGTAGGTGTCGACGCGGCGCTGGCGCGTCTTGTCCTCGCCCTCGGGCCGCACCTCGACCATGCCGATGCCGTGCTCGCCCATCTTCTGGGCGCCGAAGAAGTCGCCGTCCGGCCAGGCGAAGGCGACCCAGCTGAGGCTCGGCTGCGACTGCAGCGCGGAGAGGAACACGAACTCGCGCTTGGCCTCGTCGGTGGTCTCGATCACGCTCTGGAAGAAGATCGTGCGCAGCGCCTCGCGCGCCGCCTCGGCGTTGGCGATGACGGCGCCGACCTCCTTGCGGATCGATCCGGCGATCTGCCGGTTGATCTCGGCCGCCAGCTCGCGGCTGCCGGTGCGCGTGACGTTGTACCAGCTCAGGTGGATCAGCGCGGCGGTCGACAGCACCAGCAGGATGACGCCGCCCGACAGGGCGGTCATCAGCGGCAGGCGCCAGCGTGCGCGTCGCGAGTCGGTCATCGGTTGAAAGTGGCGCCCGGGGCTGGCAACAATGCGCCCATGGAGATTCACCAGATCCGCTATTTCCTGGCCGTGTGCGAGGCGCTGAACTTCACACGCGCGGCCGAGGCATGCAACGTGTCGCAGCCGGCCCTGACCCGCGCCATCAAGGCGCTGGAGGAGGAGCTGGGCGGCGAGCTGCTGCGGCGCGAACGCAACCTGACGCACCTGACCGAGCTCGGCCGGCTGGTGCGCGAGCCGCTGGTGCGCGCGCTGGAGGAGACCGAGCGCACCAAGAAGGAGGCCAAGGCCTATCTCAACCTGGCCGACGCGCCGCTCAAGCTCGGCGTCATGTGCACGATCGGCCCGACCCGGCTGATGGGCATCCTCGGCCACCTGCACCGGGCCTTCCCCGGCATCCAGCTGCACCTGCACGAGGGCACGCCGCCCGACCTGGTCGAGGACCTCGCGCGCGGGGAGATCGAGCTGGCGGTGCTGGCGAGCCCCGACCCCTTGCCCGACCGGTTCGACATCCTGCCGCTCTACCGCGAGCGCTTCGTGCTCGCCTTCCCGCCCGGCCACCGCTTCGAGCACACCGGCGCCGTCCGGCTCGAGGACATGGCCGGCGAGAACTACCTGCTGCGGCTCGACTGCGAATTCAAGGACGTGATTCGCGAGATGCGCGAGGCGCGCGGCATCGAGATCAACATCCGCTTCCAGAGCGAGCGCGAGGACTGGATCCAGAGCATGGTCATGGCCGGCATGGGCTGCGCCTTCATGCCCGAGTTCATGCCGATGATCCCCGGCCTGCCGACCAGGCCCGTGGCCGAGCCGCGCCTCGAGCGCGAGGTCGCGCTCGCCATGGTCGCCGGCCGGCGCTTCTCGCCCGCGGTCAAGGCCTTCGTCAGCCTGGCCGCGAAGTTCCGCGCCGGCGAGGGGGCGAAGGCGGGATAGGGATCGAGCGGCCCGAGTTCGGTCGCCAGCGGCTGCGACGAACCGTGCTCCCGACGGCTCCTTGCGCCTCAAGTCGTAACGCGTTACGCTGGCCGCCACTTGCAGCAAGTGGAGGCGCGTCATGGCCGGACCGGCGGAACGCATGCGGCGCATGCGGGAGCGGCGTCGCTCATGGGGCATGCGCGAGTTGCGTCTGGTCGTGCCGGACGCGCGTCTGGCGACCGTGCGTCGCCGCATCGCGCGGCAGGTCGCGCGGCTGAAGCCCGCGAGCGAGCGCGACGCCCTGGCTTGGATCGAGTCGGTGTCCGAGTTCGACGAGCATGAGGCGCGGTGACGTCGTGACGGTTGCCGCCGCCGGCGACTACGGCAAGCCGCGGCCCGCGGTGATCGTCCAAACCGACGCGTTTCCCGACAGCCACGCCTCGGTCGTCGTCTGCCAGATGACTTCCGAGCTCGTCGCCGCACCGGCCTTCCGGGTCACCATCGAGCCGGCAGCGCGTAACGGCCTGTGGGCGCGGTCGCAGGTCATGGCCGACAAGCCCGTCACCGTCCGGCGCGAACGCATCGGCCGGCGGATCGGCCGGCTCGACGCAGGGGAAATGGGGCAACTTAACGCGGCGCTGGCCTTCGTCATGGGGCTGGCGGATTAGGGTACGCGGGCAGCCGCACGCCAAGCCTAGAGGGAGAGAGAAACGTGGCCATTCGATCCAACCAGATGAAGGCCGTGATGTCGGCCGGCAGGCTGGCGGCCGGCTTCGGCGTCAACCGCTGGCGCAGCGTCGAGGCGGCCGAGATCGCGCGCGCCTGCGGCTACGAATGGCTGTTCCTCGACCTCGAGCACGGCGCCATGAGCGAGGACCTCGCCGGGCAGATGTCGATCGCCGCCATGGCGCTGGGCGTCACGCCGGTCGCCCGCGTCGGCACCGACCAGTTCTACCAGGCCGCGCGCATCCTCGATGCCGGCGCGCAAGGCATCATCTTCCCGCATGTCGACGATGCCGCGCGCGCCCGCCAGGCGGCCGTGGCGACCAAGTACCCGCCGCTGGGCGCGCGCTCGCTGACCAGCCCGCTGGCCCAGGCCGAATACGGCCCCGTGGCCGACCCGGCCGCCATGGCGGCGCTCAACCGCGAGACGCTGACCATCGTCATGATCGAGACGCAGCAGGCGCTCGACAACGCCGACGCCATCGCCCGCACGGAGGGCGTCGACGCGCTGCTGATCGGCACCAACGACCTCGCCGCCGACCTCGGCATGGCCGGCAAGCTGGGCGACGAGAAGATCACGGCCGCCTACAAGCGGGTCGGCCAGGCCTGCAAGGCGGCCGGCAAGTTCTTCGGCATGGGCGGCGTCTACTCGAAGGACCTGATTGAGCGCTACCTCAAGCTCGGCGTGCAGTTCATGCTGGGCGGCGGCGACGTCGGCTTCGTCATCGACGGCGCCAAGGCGCGCCGCGAGATGATCCGCGGCGCGGGCTGAGGGCGTAAGGGACGGGCATCACGCTCGCCAAGTCAGCAATTGCAGCCCCGGCACGTCGGCGAAGTCTTCTCCGTTCAGCGTGACCAGGGTCGCGCGATGGACCAGCGCCTGGGCGGCGATCATGCGGTCGGGCATCTTGCGCCGGGAACAGCCGGCGGCCTCGACGATCCGGCGATACGCGTCGGCTGCCGCGTCGTCGAATGCCAACACGGGCAACGCGGCGAGGATCGCGTCGAGCCTGGGGCGGCGTAGCCCGGCTTCCGATGGGACACGATAGACGCCGCCCTCCAGCTCCACACGGCTGATGATGGACATGAGGATGGCGCCATCGAGTGCCGCCACGTTGGATGCGATGACGGGATCGCCGTCGCGCAGATGGATGAGGACGTTGGTATCCAGCAGGAAGGCCACGCCTCAGAGCCCGCGCCGTTCGGGCAGCTCCTCCTCGTCGCGGACCTCGACCTTGCGCGGGCGCGGCAGCTTCGCCAGCCGCTTGATGAGGTCGCCGATCGGCGCGCGCGCCGGATACATCGTCACCACGTCGCCGGAACGCACGATGGTGAGCTCGACCACGCGTCCATAGGCGACGTCCTTCGGCAGTCTCACCGCCTCGCTGTTCCCGCTTCGAAATGTGCGGCTGCCGGCCACGGCCATGCGGGACCTCCCATGTATCGACGTGTATATACGTCGGGCGCCCGCGATTGGCAACCGGGGAGAGACCGGCATTGCCGGCGAGCGGGCGGCGTGCCGGGGCAGGCGCCATCGTCACCCCAGCGCCTGCTCCAGGTCCGCGATCAGGTCGTCGGCGTTCTCGATGCCGACCGAGATGCGGATCAGCGCGTCGCTGAGCCCGATCTCCTCGCGCAGGGGCTTGGCCACGCCGGAATGGGTGGTCGAGGCCGGGTGCGAGATCAGCGTCTCGGTGCCGCCCAGGCTGACCGCCAGTTTCATCACCTGCAGCTTGTCGAGGAAGGCGAAGGCCTCCTTCTCGCCGCCTTTGACCTCGAACGAGAAGGTCGAGCCGGGCGCGCGGCACTGGCGGTCGAACACGGGCTTGCGCGGATCGGCCGGGTCGAGGAAGCCCAGGTGGTGCACGGCGGCGATCTTCTTGTGCTGGCGCAGCCAGGCCGCGACCTTCGTCGCGTTGTCGTTGGCGCGCTCGGTGCGCACCGACAGGGTCTCGAGCGAGCGCAGCAGCATCCAGCAGGAATGCGGGTCGAGCTGGGTGCCGAGCGCGCCGCGCAGGAGCGTGATGCGCCGCAAGAGCTCGTCGTTGCCGCTGACGCCGCCGGCCACCAGGTCGCTGTGGCCGCCGGCATACTTGGTGAGCGAATAGATGGCGAGGTCGGCGCCGAGCCGGAGCGGCTTCTGGTAGAGCGGGCCCATCAGCGTGTTGTCGACCGCGATCGGCGGGCGGTGGCCCTGTTTGCGCCCGACCGCGTCGATCACCTCGGCCACGGCGCTCAAGTTCACCAGGCCGTTGGTCGGGTTGGCCGGCGTCTCCAGCATCACCAGACCGATGCGGCCCTTGGCGCGCGCCTCCTCGGCGGCGGCGGCGATCTTCGCGCGGTCGAGCCCGTCGGCGAATCCGACCGGCGTGATGTTGAATGCGCCGAGCTGGTTGCGGATCAGAGTCTCGGTGCCGCCGTAGAGCGGCCGCGAGTGCAGGATCGTGTCGCCCGGCCTGAGGAACGCCAGCATGACGGTCGAGATCGCGGCCATGCCGCTGGCGAACACGGCCGACTTGTCGGCCTCGTCCCACAGCGCCAGGCGGTCCTCCAGGATCTCGAAGTTCGGGTTGTTGAAGCGCGAATAGACCAGGCCCGACTTCTCGCCCGGCCGGGGCTTGCGCCGGCCCGCCGTCAGGTCGAAGAAGTCCTTGCCCTGCTGCGCCGTCTCGAACACGAAGGTCGAGGTCAGGAAGATCGGCGGCTTGAGCGCGCCTTCCGACAGCGCCGGCGAATAGCCGTACCCCATCATCAGCGTCTCGGGATGCAGCGGGTGGTTCTTGAGCGTCCGGCCCTTGTAGTTGGTGGTCTTCATGCTGCGTCTCCCTTGTGCGCCCCGGACCCGAGGATACACCCGCTCGCGACGGCAGTCCGCGGGGCAAAGCGGGGGCGCAGTTTCGTCGCCGCGCTGGCGCAGGGCTATGCCTGGCTCGATGAATGGACGCTCGAAAATGCCGCGCGGGCTCCGGAGTTTCTGGCAAACCTTGCCAAAGTATGTCATCCTCCGGTTCGGAGGTTTCCATGGCCACGATGAATGTCTCTTTGCCCGATCCGATGCGACAGTGGGTCGAGGAGCAGGTGAAGGGCGGCGAGTACGCCAATGCGAGCGACTATATACGCGACCTGATCCGCCACGATCAGGAGCGGCGCAAGGCGCTGTCTGCCGCTATCAGCGAGGGGTTGGCCAGCGGACGCGGCGTGCGCAAGGCCGAGGCGGTGTTGGCCGCAGCCAAAGCGCGACTCGGCCGTGGCTGACTACGTCCTCTCGAGGAAGGCGGACGATGATCTGACCGATATCTATCTTTTCTCCTATCAGACCTTCGGAGAACAGCAAGCAGACGCGTATTTCCTGGGTCTGCGCGACTGCTTGCAGGCGCTTGCGGGCAATCCGAGCCAGGGACGATCGGCAGCACATCTCCTGCCGGGTCTGCTCGTGCACCGGCACAAGCGGCACTTCGTCTTCTACATGCGGGAGACGGGCGGCATATTCGTCGTGCGCATTCACCATGATGCGATGGACTTTGGGCGCCACATCGGATCGACCGACAAGCACGGTATTTGAGAACGCACCGGTATGGCGTGAACTCGCTGCGCGCTCGCGCTACCATCCGCCGCCGCTTCAACTTGGGGGCCCGCCTTCATGGTCGATTCCACCCGTCTGCAGAGGTTCGTCGCGCAGAGCTGGGACGACGAGATCGTCCCGACCCTGGTCGAGTACATCCGCATTCCGAACAAGTCGCCGGCCTTCGATCCTGACTGGCAGCCGCACGGCTACATGGAGGACGCGGTCAAGCTGTTCACGCGCTGGGCCAAGGCCAAGCTGGACGCGATGCCCGGGGCGACGCTCGAGGTCGTGCGGCTCGCGGGCCGCACACCGCTGATCCTGATCGAGGTGCCGGGCGACGGCCAGGACACGGTCCTGCTCTACGGCCATCTCGACAAGCAGCCCGAGATGACGGGCTGGTTCGACGGCTACGGGCCGTGGATCCCGCTGATCAAGGACGACAGGCTCTACGGCCGCGGCGGGGCCGACGACGGCTATGCGATGTTCGGCGCGCTTTGCGCCATCGCCGCGCTCAAGGACCAGAAGATCCCGCATGCGCGCTGCGTCATCGTGATCGAGGCCTGCGAGGAGTCCGGCAGCTACGACCTGCCGCACTATGTCGAGCACCTGGCCCCGCGCATCGGCAAGCCGTCGCTGGTGGTCTGCCTCGACAGCGGCTGCGGCAACTACGACCAGCTCTGGCTGACCACCTCGCTGCGCGGGATGATCGGCGGCGTGCTCGACGTGCGCGTGCTGGAGGAGGGCGTGCATTCAGGCGACGCCTCCGGCGTGGTGCCGTCGAGCTTCCGCCTCATGCGCCTTCTGCTGTCGCGCCTCGAGGACGAGAGGACCGGCGCCATCCGGCCGGACGCGTTCTACGCCCAGGTGCCGGAGGAGCGCCTGGCGCAGGCCAAGACCGCGGCCGCGGCGCTCGGCAAGCAGGTCCATGCCAAGTTCCCGTTCCCGCCGGGCATGAAACCGGTGACGGACGACTTGGTCGAGTTGGTGCTGAACCGCACCTGGCGCCCGCAGCTCGCGCTGACCGGCATGGACGGCATCCCGACGCCGGGCAATGCCGGCAACGTGCTGCGGCCCAATACGCGGGCACGGCTCAGCCTGCGCCTGCCGCCGACGCTCGACAGCAAGGCGGCCACGGCGAGCCTCAAGACGCTGCTCGAGGCGGATCCGCCCTACGGCGCCAAGGTCGGCTTCGAGGCCGACAAGATGTCGGACGGATGGAACGCGCCGTCGCTGGCGCCCTGGCTCGCCAAGTCGCTCGCGCGCGGCTCCGAGGCCGCCTTCGGCGCGCCCCCGGCCTACATGGGCGAAGGCGGCAGCATCCCGTTCATGGCGATGCTGGGCGAGCGCTTCCCCGAGGCGCAGTTCGTCGTCACCGGCGTGCTGGGACCGCACTCGAACGCGCACGGGCCGAACGAGTTCCTGCACATCCCGACCGGCAAGCGCGTGACGCAGGTGATCGCGCACGTGCTGGCCGATCATCGCGCGCGGGCGGGGTAGGACGCGCCATCCGCCCTTGATCCAGATCATCGCCACCGGGGGACGGGGCTCCTAGCGTCGTTCGAGGATGCCGCGACAGCCACCAGGGGAGCCTTTGCATGCCGAAACGCGCGTTGCCCGCCGTGGTGCTCGCCGTGCTGCTGGCGTCGTCGCCGCTCCACGCCGCACCCTGCTCGAACGACCAGTGGCAGCCGACCTTCGTGCATGATCTCGACCGGGACGACTGGCCCTACTACGTCACCGCGGACGGCAATTTCCTCAAGCTGGAACACCGCCAGCCCGGCGGCTTCGTGCCGCATGCCTGCGAGCTGCTGCGCGGGCCGCAGGACCTGCGCGACCGGCGCGGCTTCACCACCTGCCAGGAATACACCCGCGTGCAATGCGGCTGCAGCCGCAACATTCCCGGCAACCGGACCTGTGCGGCGTTCCTCACCTGGAACGCTGCGGCGGCGCCGCCGGCGCCCGCCGTCCCGCCGCCGCAAGGGCCCGGCGCGAGCGTCGCGCCGCCTTCCGGCGTGGGCATCGTCCCGCCCGGCGGCGTGAGCACGGCGCCGCCCTACGGCCAGCCCGCGGCGCCGCCTGCATACCCGCCGCCCGCTCGCCCGCCGGTCGCGACTGCGATGCCTGCGCCCGCGCCGGCGCCGTTCGCGGCACAGCCCGTCTCGGTGCCGGCGAGCGACTGGCAGCAGGCGCCGCAGTACCGGGGTGCGCTGCAGCCCGGGCCGAACGGGCTCGTCGTGCAGGGCGGACCGTGGACCAACGGCCGGCTCAAGGATGGCTACTACGACGGCAGCCGCGTCTTCTCGACCCAGAGCTTCGACCTGTCGCGCGGCGGCGACGTGCATCTGCGCTTCCTCGCCAATGGCGGCGGCCAGTACATGGGAATCTACCCGCGCCTGCTCGAAGGCGTCGGCGTGCGTTTCCTGACCACGCATCACTCGTGGTCGAACAGCGTGGTGATCCCCGACAACACCTGGATGTTCGCGCACCTGCGCGTCGAGCCCGACGGCAGCTACCGGATTTCCGTGGCGCGCAGCAACTACGACGACCGCGGCGGCCAGTCCGTCTACAGCAACAGCGGGCGGCTCGCGAACCCGCGCGGCCGGCTCGAGCTGCACTTCGTCGACAACTATGCCGGCCCGCGCGCCAGCATCGTGATCGGCGAGGCGGTGGTGACGGCCGGCGGCGCCCCGCCCGCCAGCGCGGGCATGGCGCCGCCGCCGGCGACGGGCGGCGGCCGACCCGCCGGCGCCACGTGCCGCGGGCCGAGCGACTGCGCCAGCAGCATCTGCCTGCTCGGAGTCTGCGCGCGCTAAGCATCCCCGGCTGGAGCGCCCGCCGCCGCGGGCATATTGCGCCACCATGGCGATCATTATATAAGTATGGTCGTAATGATGACGCGGCAGTCGCCCCGGTGCACGCCATGGCAAATGTCGTAACGATCAATCGTCCGGAGGTCGTCGCCCTCATCGAGGAGGCCGCGCGCAAGCTGACCGGCGGCAACAAGACGGAGGCCGTCGCGCTGGGCGTGCGGCGCCTGCTGGAGCAGAGCGCGCGCGAAGGGTCGCTGTTCGGGGCTCATCGCGGATCGGTGCAGGTCCGTGAAGGCGTGGATCTGATCGCGCCGGCTCTGGACGTCGAGCCCGACGCCGAAACCGGCAAAGAGTTGGAGCGGTGAGCGATGGCCTCCTGCTCGACACGCACATCACGCTGTGGCTCGACAGCGGCGACGAGCGGCTGCGCCGCGCGACCCGCAGTCTCATCGACGCGTGCTGGCAGAGTGGCGGCACGATTTTCCTGAGCGCGGTCACCGTCTGGGAGATCGCGTTGCTGGTCGATACTGGGCGGATCGAGCTCGACGTCGCTGTCGAGGCTTGGGTCGATCGGTTCCTGGGACGCCCCGGCATCGAGGCGGCCCCGCTCGGCCATCGCGCCGCCTCCCGCAGTTATCGGCTGCACCGTTTCGAGCATCGTGATCCCGCGGACAGGCTGTTGATGGCGACGGCGATCGATCTTGCCTGTCCGCTTGTGACCTATGATGAGCGCATTGCGCGTTTCGCCCGCAGGCATGGACGGCAATACGGTTTCGCCGTCGCGGCCTAGCCTTGGCGCAGCGGCGGCGCTGGCCGAAGCTGCATGTCGGCATCGGCCGTGATTCAGGGGGATAACGCCGTGACCGCCATCGAATCCGTCCTTGCCAACGCGCTGCTGCCGGACGGGCGGCGCGCGCACGTCGATCTCGCCGGCGGGCGGGTCGCCGCGATCCGCGCCGCGGCCGAACCGGCCGGCGGCACGGGCGTGCCGGTGCTCGATCTCGCCGGCGCGCTGCTGCTGCCGGGCCTGTGCGACGGGCACCTGCATCTCGACAAGACTCTGCTGGGCCTGCCCTGGGTCCCGCACCAGGCCGAGCCCAACCGCATGAGCCGGATCGAGACCGACAAGAAGGTCCTGCCCAACCTGCCGCTCAAGACCGCGGAGCGCGCCGTCAACCTGATCCGGCGCTGCGTCGCGCAGGGCTCGGCGCATCTCCGCACCCATGTCGACATCGACCTGGAAAGCGGGCTCTCGAAGCTCGAAGGCGTGCTCGAGGCGCGCGCGCGCTGCGCCGAGTTCGCCACGGTGCAGATCGTGGCCTTCCCGCAGAGCGGCGTGATGCGCCGGCCGGGCACGCTCGCGCTGCTGGACGCGGCGGTCGGCGCGGGGGCGGCGCTGGTCGGCGGGATCGACCCCCTGGAGATCGACCGCGACCCCAAGGGCCAGCTCGACGGCATCTTCGCCATCGCCGAGCGGCGCGGCGTCGGGCTCGACATCCACCTGCACGAGCCCGGCGACATGGGGCTGTTCAACGTGCAGGAGATCTGCGCGCGCACCCGCGCCGCGGGGCTTCAGGGCAAGGTCACGATCAGCCACGGCTTCTGCCTGGGTGACGTGCCCGAGCGCAAGGCGCGCGCCGCCGCCGAGGCGATGGCCGCCGCGGGCGTGGCGCTGGTCACGCACGGGGCGGCCGGCTGGGCGCTGCCGCCGATCGCCATGCTGCGCCAGGCGGGCGTGACCGTGTTCGCCGGCAACGACGACATCCGCGACACCTGGTCGCCCTACGGCACCGGCGACGTGCTGGCGCGCGCCGCGCTGATCGGCTGGCGCGCCGACTTCCGGCGCGACGACGAGGTGATGATCGCCTACGACCTGGTGACCGACGCGGCGGCGCGCGCGATGGGCATCGCGGAGTACGGCATCAAGGTCGGCGCGCCGGCGAACTTCTTCACCGTGGCGGCCGATTGCGTGCCGGAAGCCGTCGCCGGCCATCCGCCGCGACAGCTCGTGTTCCACCGGGGTCGCATCGTCGCCGAGGACGGGGCGGCGCTCGACCGGCCGGCCGTTCCAGGAGCGGGACGGGCGGGGCGCAACTAGGCGACGCGCCCACGCGGCCGCCGCGCTCGGGCCGGACGCGCGCGGCCGGCCCGAGCGGCTTCGGTCGGTCCGGCTATTGGATGCCGAGAGTCTTCTTGGCTTTCATCAGCTCGTTGACGGATTCGGCGTGCTTGCCCGACTTGTGCAGCATCTCGCCCTGGGTGCGCTGCGCCTTGACCTCGTTCATCTGCTGCGCCGAGAGCTTCGGGTTCTTGGCCAGCGCCGCGTCGATCTCGGCCATGTGCTTCGGGCAGCTGCCGGCGAAGGCGGGGGCCGACAGGCCCAGCGCCAGGACGGCCGCCAGAGCGGCCAGTTTCGCGATACGCATCGTCTCCTCCCATCAGCGCGGCCGCAGAGGGCCGCCCACGGAATCATCAACGCCGCCGGGGGGACGATTATTCCGCCAGGTTTGCCCGCCAAGAACGGCGGCCGCGGCGGGGCGGGCGGCGGGGGCCGGCGCAATCACGCTGCTGCGTGTCGCGGCTGCGGCTTGTGCGCGGATAGCGGGCGGGACGCCCGCGGTCGACCACCGGAGATGCGACCGGCGCGCGCGCAGTGCGACGAAACGCTGCGGGAATGCCACGACGTGCAGTTCCGCATTCGTAAGCGCTTGCACCCCTGATATAGTCGGCGGGGAAGAATGCACAACGACTTTCCACCTGGGAGAAACGCCATGTCCGAGGATCGTGAGCACAGTGCCATTCCCTTGCTGAAGCGGCAGCTTGCCGAGGGGCGCGCCGACCGGCGCGAGTTCCTGCGCACCGCGACGCTGCTGGGCCTGTCCGCCACCGCCGCCTACGCCTTCGCCGACAAGATCGCCGGCTTCGCGAGCGTGGCGGAGGCGCAGACGCCGGCGTTGCCGAAGGGCGGCACGATCCGCATCGCGGCGCTGATCCAGGACCCGAAGTCGCCGCATAACTATTACCGCTTCGAGCAGTCGAACGTGTCGCGCCAGGTCTGCGACCACCTGATGATCACCGGCCACGACAACATCACGCGCCCGGCGCTGGTGCAGAAATGGGACGTGAGCCCGGACGTCAAGACCTGGACCTTCCATCTGCGCAAGGACGTGAAGTGGCACGACGGCCGCCCGTTCACGGCCGACGACGTGATCTGGAACCTCAAGCGCGTGCTCGACCCCAAGGTCGGCTCGTCGATGATGGGCCTGATGAAGGGCTACATGCTCGACGAGTTCGAGACCGGCGAGAAGGACGACAAGGGCAATCCGAAAAAGTCGACGCGCCTTTACGACGCCAACGCGATCCAGCGCGTCGACGCGCACACCGTGCGGCTGAACCTGAAGCGGCCGCAGCTGTCGGTCCCGGAGGACATGGCGTCCTATCCGTTCGTGATGATGGACCCGAACGGCGACGGCACGCTCGGCGTCGGCTCCAAGGGCACCGGCGCCTTCGACTTCGTCGTCAACGAGCCGGGACGGCGCGTGGTGCTGAAGGCGCGCAAGGAATACTGGGGCGGCGCGCCGGCGATCGAGCAGCTCGAGTTCGTCGAGATCGGCGACGACGCGACCACGGCGATCCAGGCGCTGGTGTCGGGCCAGGTGCACGGGCTCACCATCGCCGGCATCGGCCAGCTGACGGTCCTGAACAACATCCCGACCGTGCAGCGCTACGAGGCGCCGTCGGGCTCGGTCGCGGTGATCCGCGGCAAGCACGACGAGAAGCCGTGGAGCGACAAGAGGTTCCGCCGCGCGCTGCAGGCGGCGACCGACACCGAGGCGCTGCTCAAGATCGGCTACGCGGGATTGGGCCATCCGGGCGAGTTCCACCACGTGGCGCCGGTGCATCCGGAGTATTTCAAGCTGCCGCCGGTCAAGCGCGACGTCGCCAAGGCCAAGGCGCTGCTCGCCGAGGCCGGCTTTCCGAACGGCATCGACATGGTGATGAACTGCCGCACCGATCCCGACTGGTTCTCGGCCACGGCGCAGGCCGCGATCGAGCAGTGGAAGGAGGCCGGCATCCGCGTGAAGCTCGAGGTGATGCCGAACAGCCTCTATGCGCAGAACTGGCAGAAGGTGCCGTTCGGCATGACCGACTGGTTCCACCGCCCGCTCGGCATACAGCCGCTGGCGCTCGCCTATCGCAGCAACGTGCCGTGGAACGAGACCAAGTACGCCAATCCGGAGTTCGACAGGCTGCTCGACCAGGCCGAGGCGACGGTCGACATCGAGAAGCGCCGGGAGATCGTCGGCAAGCTCGAGAAGATCATGCAGGACGACGCGGTCATGGTCCCGCCGTTCTTCCGCTCGGTGTTCACCTTCATGGACAAGAAGGTGAAGGGCTTCAAGATGCACCCGAGCGGCTACATCTTCGGCAACCAGCTGGGCATCACGGCATGACCCTTTCGCTGCTGGATCGGCCGGTCGACTGGGGGCCGGCCGATCTGGTCGATCTGGATCGGTATCCGATCCTGAACCTCGACACGGGCGCCGGCGCGGCGCTCGTCGCCGAGGTCCGGGCGCGCATGGCGGAGACGGTGCTGTGCGCGCTGCCGGGTTTCCTCAAGGTTTCGGTCGTGCCGCGCCTGGCGGCGGAGACCGAGGCGCTGGTGCCGCTCGCCTATCGCGGCCCGGCGGAAGCGAGCCCGTATTTCTTCAACTACGGCAGCGGGCTCGAGTCCCTGCCTGCGGACCATCCGCGCCGGCGGAAGACGCCGCGGATCATGAGCCAGGTCGCCTACGACCTGATCCCCGAGACGGCGCTGATCCGGCGGCTCTATGAATGGGAGCCGCTCGCCGTGTTCCTCTCGCGCGCGCTGGACGTGCCGAGGCTCTACCGCTGCGCCGACCGTTTCCAGGCGCTGAACCTGTCGGTGATGGGAGAAGGCGGCTGCCAGCAATGGCATTTCGACACCAACGAATCGAACATCACCTTGCTGCTGCAGGCGGCGGAGGCCGGCGGCGAGTTCGAGTACGTGCCGCTGATCCGCTCGGAGGAGGACGAGAACTACGAGGCGGTGACGAGGGTGCTGGACGGCGACGCGAGCCGCGTCGTGCGCCTGGCCCAGGAGCCCGGCATGCTGGTGCTGTTCCGCGGCCGGCGCTCCTTGCACCGGGTGGCGCCCTGCCGCGGCAAGCGCCGCCGCCTGCAGTCGGTGCTCGCCTTCAACAGCCGGCCGGGCGTGCTCGGCTCGCACGAGAGCAACCTGCTGCACTACGGACCGCGCGTCGCGCTGTTCCCGCGGCCGCAGCCGGCGAGCCGGGCGGCGGAATAGCGATCGTCGCGGGCACTGCCGATCGCGCGACCGACGCGTATCAGCCGTCCCGCCGGACCGCGATCATGTAATGCTCCGGCGTCTGCCGCTTGTAGGCCACGCGCGCGAGGCCGGCGCGCTCGCACCAGGATTCGACCTCGGCGGGCGCCAGCCGGTGCGCGCGCGACGGTCCCACCGCGCACGGGCCGTCCGGATGGAACTCGCCGATCACCGCGAGACCGCCGGGCGGCAGCAGCCGGGCGACGCTCGCGAGGATGCCGGCGGGGTCGTCGGCGTGGTGCAGGACCATGGTGAGCAGCGCCGCGCGGGCCTTCACGGCGGCGGGGTCGAGCGCCGACGCGTCCGCGACGATCCGCTCGATCTGCGCGATGCCGCGTGCGCGCTGGCGGCGCTCGAGCTCGGCCAGCGCGTCGGCCGAGCGGTCGACCGCGTAGACCATGCCCTTGGGCCCCACGCGCTCGGCGAGCGCCAGGCTGAAGTAGCCGGGGCCGGCGCCGATCTCGATCACGCGGTCGCCGGCCCCTAGCCCGAGGGCGCCGATCCAGTCGTCGAGCAGATCGGCCCGCAGCGCCTGACGCTGGTAGACCTGCGCCCAATTGCGATGGCTCAGGTCCTTCCGAAACGGCTTCTCCATGACGGTGGTTGTCGGCCGGATCGTGGCCGGGATCAACGGGAAATACGAAGCCCGGTCGGGGCGCCGGCCGGGTGGGTCCGGCGGCCCGAGCCATTTCCCTCGCATCGCCGCCGCCGTTCGGTTACGGTCTGCCGCAAAACCGGGCAAGAGAAGGCCGGGGCTGGGAGATGCTGGTTTACCTGATCCGGCGCCTGCTGCAGAGCGCGGCGGTGCTGTTCGTCATGTCGCTGCTGGTGTTCGTCGGCGTGTTCGCGATCGGCGACCCGGTGGAAATCCTCATCAACCCCGAGGCCGACCAGGCCGAGATCGAGCGGGTCAGAACCTCGCTCGGCCTGCACCTGCCGCTGTGGCGGCAATACCTGGTGTTCCTGCGCAACGCCGTCGGGGGCGACCTGGGGCATTCCTTCGCCTTCAGCGTGCCGGCGATTCAGCTGATCTTCGAGCGCATGCCGGCGACGCTCGAGCTGGCGTTCGCCGCCACGTTCATGGGCGTCCTGCTGGGCGTGCCGCTCGGCATGGTGGCCGGCTTGAAGCCGGAATCCACGATCGGCAAGTCGATCATGGCCGGCTCGATCCTCGGCTTCAGCCTGCCGACCTTCTGGGTCGGGCTGATGCTGATCATGGTCTTCGCCGTGCAGCTCGGCTGGCTGCCGTCGACGGGACGCGGCGAGACCCGCTCGCTGTTCGGCATCGAGTTCAGCTTCCTGACGCTCGACGGGCTGCGGCACCTCATGCTGCCGGCGTTGAACCTGGCGCTGTTCAAGCTGTCGCTCACCATCCGCCTGTCGCGCGCGGGCACGCGCGAGGCGATGCTGCAGGACTACGTCAAGTTCGCGCGGGCCAAGGGGCTGGCAAGCCGGCGCATCATCGGCGTGCACGTGTTCAAGAACATCATGATTCCCATTGTCACCGTGCTGGGACTCGAGCTCGGCTCGACCATCGCCTTCGCCGTGGTGACCGAGACCATCTTCGCCTGGCCGGGCATGGGCAAGCTGATCATCGATTCGATCGGCCGCCTCGACCGGCCGGTGATCGTCGCCTACCTGATGGTGATCGTGTTCATGTTCATCACCATCAACCTGATCGTC
>JAKLKW010000114.1 GCA_023150455.1 Alphaproteobacteria bacterium
GACGGCGCCTTTCGGCGCCGTCGGTCTTTGTTCGCAGCCTCTCGGGTCGGTGCCGGCTAGTTGCCCCAGTGGCGCATCTGCTCGTACGGAGCATCCGAGTAGGTGTAGGTCGGCGGCGACGGGTCGTAGTAATAGGTCGGCCCCGGCACATAGGAGTAGGCCGGCGGCGGGGCGTAATAGGCCGGCGGGGGCGGCTCGTAGACCACGCGGGGCTGTGTCGCCTGGTAGGCGAGCAGGCCGCCCAGCGCCGCCGCGCCGAGGCCGAGCGCGACGTAGGCGCCGGTGTTGCTGCCGCCGCGGTGGCCGCGATGATGGTAGCGACCGCGCCCGTCGGCGAACGCGTCTGACATCATCGGCAGGGTCAGCGCCACGCCGAGCGCGCCCACGGTCAGGATGCGAAGAGGGGACGTCACGAGCCTCATGTCGCTTCTCCTCCCGGGGCTCGAGCCCCGGCTTGTTGCCTTGCCCGGATCGTCCTGTCCCCGACGGAGATCCGGCGCTTCCTGTCAAATTCGATGCTAGGGAATGGAAGCTGAACCGCGTCTGAACAAGAATCGCCGCCCGGTCAGGCCGGGCGGCGATTCACGAAAGCCTTGAATTGCCGGCGTTTCGGCGCGATCAGGGCACCGTTGCCAGCGACGCGCGCGTGACCGGAACCGTGGGCGCCGCGCGAGGTGCGGTGACCGTCTGGTAGTTCGTTCCGGTCGGATAGGGACTCGGCGGATTGACGACGGTGCCGTTCGTCGTGGTGCTGTACGGCGTGCTGCCGTAAGGGCTCGCCGCCGGCGGCGCCGCCGGTGTGCCCGGGTCGTAGTAGTAGTTGACCGTCGTATAGGCCGGTCGCGGCGGATACGCGGGCGCGGCCGCCGGCACAGGCGCGGGGACCGGCGGCGGCGGGGCGTAGTAGTAGTAGGCCGGTGCGTAATACGCCGGGTAATACGCCGGATAGTAGGCCGGTCCGTAGTAGTAGGCCGGTCCATAGTAGGCCGGGTAATAGGCCGGCGGCGGGGCGTAGTAGGTGGCGGCCGGCGCGCTTGACCGGGTGGCCGCCAAATAGGCAAAACCTCCCAGAGCCGCGGCGCCCAATCCGATCGCGGCCCACTCGGCCGAGCTGCAGCATCCGCCGCCATGGTGATGGCCGCCGCGATGGCCACGGCTGCGCGCCTCCGCCATCGGCGCGGCGGCGACGGCCAAGCCTGCGGCCAGGGCGATTGATGCCAGCCAACGTCCCCGCGTGCCGATCATTTAGAACTCTCCTCTTTTTTTCAACAGGTTGGCAAGATCTGGGCGATCGATACCCACCACTCCAGCGTCTAGGTTAAGGCAACGAAGCTGAACGCCACCTGAACGAATGCGCCCGGTCTATGGCAGCGGCCAGGAAGCGGGGTCGTCCTCACCGGTTGCTGCGGCGGCGTTCGATGCGCTTGCCGGCGGGACGGGCGGCGGATAGGCGGGCACCGGAGGGTAGGGCGGATCGATCGGCTGGGCCGCCGGCGGCGGGTAGGCGGCCGGCGGTACGTAATAGGCCGGCGGGTCGTAGCGATAGACCGGGTCGGCATAGGCGAGGGCACCGAGGCCGAAGCCCAATCCCAGTCCGTAAAACGCATAGCCGCCGTGGTGCCGGTGATGCCGGTCATGGCCGCGGTGATGCCGGCCGTGGTGGCGATAGCCGCCGTGATGGCCGATGCCGCGGCCGACCTGAGTCTGTCCGCCGCCGCGCCGACCGCCGGCCTCGGCCTCTTCGACCATCGGCAACGCCAGCCCGAGGCCCAGCGTGGCCAGGCCGAGCAGCCGTGCCGCCCTGGATGCGATCGGCATGATCCCCTCCCGACCCCTGGTTGCGCGCGCCTGCGATGCTGCCGATACGAATCCCAACGTCGCATGGATGAGGCTTATTCCGCCGGGGGGAACACCGGCGGCGACATCGCGGCGACGCTGCGGCCGGCCCAGTCCCGCCGCGGCGCCTCTTCCAGCGCGGCCCGTTGCGCCGCCGCCAGCGTCGCCAAGGCGGGCGCGACGTCGAAGGTGAGCACCCTCCCGTCGGCGACGACCCGCGCGCCGTCGACATAGACGTCGCGGATCGCGCGCTCGCCGGCGGAATAGACCAGGCTGCGCAGGGGGTCGCGCACCGGCTGCATGTAGGGATGCGCGAGGTCGACGACCGAGAAATCGGCGCGGCAACCGGCGGCGAGGCGCCCGACATCCGGCCGGCGCAGGACGGCGGCGCCGCCGACCGTGGCGGCGGTGAAGGCGTGCGCGGTGGACACGGCCTTGAAGCTGCCGGCAATGACGCGGCCCGCGTAGCAGGCATTGCGCATCTCGTCGATCATGTTGTGCGGGAAGGTGTCGGTTCCCATGCCGCAGGTGATGCCGGCGTCCATGTAGCGCCCCAGCGTGTTGAGCGCGATGCCGCGGCGCGCGAACACGGTCGGGCAATGCGCGACCTGTGCGCCCGATTTCGCCAGCAGGCGGAAATCGTCGGCATGCGGCCAGGTGACCCAGGGATGGTCGTTCAAGAAGATGCCGTGGCCGATCACCGTGTCCGGTCCCAACAGGCCGATCGAATCCAGCCACTCGATCGGCGTCCTGCCGTGGCGGCGCGTGATCTCGCCGAACTCGACCAGGCTCTGCGCGGCGTGGATCTGAATCGGCACGCCGCGCCGGCGCGCCTCGGACAGGCTCTCCTTCAACAGGCCCTCCGAGCAGGTGTCGATCTGCGACGGGCCCAGGATGCCCGAGACGCGGCCGCTGGGATGCTGGTTGGCGCGGTCGATGGCCTCGAGCGCGGCGCGCAGGGCCTTCTCGCCGGCGGGCTCGTCCCAGCTGTACTCGACCGAATGCCCGTCGCGCGTCCGCCAGCCGGCCGAACGGAACATCGGGCACAGCACGGCGCGGATGCCGGTCGCCGCCAGGTCGTCGGCCCAGCCCTCGCGCGCGCCGGACAGGTCGCAGATCGTGGTGACGCCGCTCTGCAGCAGCTCGGCCACCGCGACCTGCGTCGCCGCTGTCGCGGCCTTCTCCGAGATGCGGAAAACCGGCATGAACTCGTAGAGCGAGCTCTGCCCCAGGCCCGGGCTGCCGAGCTCCTCCAGCAGTCCCTTGTTGGCCGGCTCCGATGTCGGGTGCGAATGCACGTTGACCAGCCCCGGCATGAGCATCGTGCCGCGCCCGTCGATCGCCGCGTCGGCCGAGCCGTCGTAGCGCTTGCCGACGAAGACGATGTCGCGGCCGCGGAAGGCGAGGTCGGCGTCGCGCAGATACCGGTGCTGTCCGGCTTCCGGATTCCAGGCGACGATCCAGGCGGCGTTGCGGATCACGGTGGTGCGGTCGGTCCTCGGCTGGTCGGTCATGGGCTTTGTCTCCCCGTCCTCGCGGGCTACCATGCCACAGCGGCGGCGTGAGACGGAATGCGGAGCGGCAGGATGCCAAGCAAGAAGATGGAGCAGTTCCCGCAAGCGCTGGTGCAGCTCGCACCCGACGCGATCATCTACGCCGATGCCGAGGGGATCATCCGCTTCTGGAACGCGGGCGCCGAGCGCGTTTTCGGCTTCACCGCGCGCGAGGCGGCCGGGCGCTCGCTCGACCTCATCATCCCGGAGAATTTGCGCGCGCGGCACTGGGCCGGCTACCGCGAGGTGATGCTGACCGGAACCTCGCGCTACGCCGCCGACCGCCTGCTCGCCGTGCCCGCCATCCGCAAGGACGGCAAGCGCATCTCGGTCGAGTTCACGCTGGTGCCGATCAAGAACGACAACGGCGTGATGCGCGGCCTCGGCGCGATCATCCGCGACGTGACGGAGCGGTACGAGGAGATGAAGCGCTTGAAGGAGCGCGCGAAGGGGAAACCTGGAGAGGCGTGAGATGGCTGCGCCATCCGTCCTTCGAGACGCCCGCCCCTTCGATAAGCTCAGGAGCGAGCGCAGCGAGCGTCTCGAAGGTTGGGCAGTGCGATGACCACGATCATGCCGCTCGCGCCTATACCGTCAGCAGCCGCCGGATCTCGTCGTCCTTCGCCTCCGCCGCCGTCTGCGACAGCACGATCTTGCCGCGGCTCATGACGTGGAACACGTCGCCGAGCTCGCGGGCGAAGTCGAAGTATTGCTCGACGAGGACGATCGCCATGTCGCCGCGCGATGCCAGCGTCTTGAGCGCCCGGCCGATGTCCTTGATGATCGAGGGCTGGATGCCCTCGGTCGGCTCGTCCAGCACCAGCAGCTTCGGGCGCTGGACGAGCGCGCGTCCGATGGCGAGCTGCTGCTGCTGGCCGCCCGAGAGGTCGCCGCCGCGCCGTCGCAGCATGCCCTGCAGCACGGGGAACAGCGCGAAGACGTCGTCGGGGATGCGGCGCTGGCCGCGCGGCAGCGGCGCGAAGCCGGTCATCAGGTTCTCCAGCACCGTCAGGCGCGGAAAGATCTCGCGGCCCTGCGGCACCAGCGCCATGCCGCGGCGCGCGCGCTCGTAGGGCGCAAGGCCGCTGAGGTCGTCGCCGCGCAGCTTGACCTTGCCCGAACGGATGCGCTCGAGCCCGAAGACGGCGCGCAGCAGGCTGGTCTTGCCGACGCCGTTGCGGCCGAGCACGCAGGTGACCTTGCCGAGCTCGGCCCGGAGCGACACGTCGCGCAGCGCGTGGCTGGCGCCGTAGTAGAGGTCGATGGAGTTTGCCTCGAGCATCAGCGAGTCTTCCACCCCCACCCTAACCCTCCCCCATCAAGGGGGAGGGGATAGAAACAGAGAGCACTTTGTCCCCTCCCTCCCCCCTTGTGGGGGAGGGTTAGGGTGGGGGGCCGACACGCGCGCATCGCTACCGTCCCAGGTACACCTCGACCACGCGCGGGTCGTTCTGCACGTGGTCGATCGAGCCTTCCGCCAGCACGCGGCCCTCGTGCAGCACGGTGACGCGGGCGCCGAGCGCGCGCACGAACTCCATGTCGTGCTCGACGACGACGACCGTGTGCTGCCCGGCGAGGCTCAGGACCAGCTTCGCCGTCTCCTCGGTCTCACGGTCGGTCATGCCGGCGACCGGCTCGTCGAGCAGCAGCAGCTGCGGCTCCTGCATCAGCAGCATGCCGATCTCGAGCCACTGCTTCTGCCCGTGGCTGAGGGCGCCGGCCGGGACGGCGCGGCGGTCCTCGAGGCCGATGCGCTCGAGCATGGCGTCGATGCGCTCGGCCTCGGGCGGTGCGAGCTGCGCGAACAGCGTGGCCCAGGCGCCGCGCGGGCCGCTCAGCGCCAGCTCGAGGTTCTCGAACACGCTCAGGTTCTCGAACACGGTCGGCTTCTGGAACTTGCGGCCGATGCCGAGCGTGGCGATGGCGGCCTCGTCGAGCCGGGTGAGGTCGACGTCGCCGGCGAAGAACGCCCTGCCGGAGTCCGGCCGCGTCTTGCCGGTGACGACGTCCATCAACGTCGTCTTTCCCGCGCCGTTCGGGCCGATGATGCTGCGCAGCTCGCCCTTGGCGACGACCAGCGACAGGTCGTTGAGCGCCTTGAACCCGTCGAAGCTGACCGTCACGCCGTCGAGATAGAGCTGGCGGTCCTCGACCGCGGCCGAGGCGGCGGTCGACCGGTTTGCGTCAGGCATCGCGCGCCTCGACGGCGCCCGGGCGGCGCCTGAACGCGGCGCCGAGACCGGCGCGCCACTGACCGGCGAGCCCGGCGAGCCCGCGCGGCAGGAACAGCGTCACCCCGATGAACAGCGCGCCCAGGAAGAACAGCCAGACCTCGGGCGCGGCGCCGGTCAGCCAGGTCTTGGCGAAGTTGACGAGGAAGGCGCCGAGCACGGCGCCCACCAGCGTCCCGCGCCCGCCGACCGCGACCCAGATCGCGACCTCGATTGAGTTGGCGGGCGAGAATTCGCTCGGATTGATGATGCCGACCTGCGGCACGTACAGCGCGCCGGCGACGCCGGCGAGCATGGCCGAGAGCGTGAAGGCGAACAGCTTGGCCGAGGTGACGGAGTACCCGAGGAACCGCACGCGGCTCTCGGCGTCGCGCAGCGCCAGCATGACGCGGCCGAGCTTGGAGGTGACGACGAAGCGGCAGGCGAGGAAGGCGAGCGCGAGCGCCAGCACCGAGGCGACGTAGAGGCCGATGCGCGTGCTGCGCGCCTGCACGTCGAATCCCAGCAGCTCCTTGAAGTCGGTCAGCCCGTTGTTGCCGCCGAAGCCGAAATTGTTGCGGAAGAACCCCAGCATCATCGCGAAGGTCAGCGCCTGCGTGATGATCGAGAGGTAGACGCCGGTGACGCGCGAGCGGAAGGCGAGGAAGCCGAACACGAAGGCGAGCGCGCCCGGCACCAGCACGACCATCAGCAGGGCGTACCAGAACATGTCGAAGCCGTACCAGTAGGCCGGCAGCTCCTTCCAGTTCAGGAACACCATGAAGTCCGGCAGCACCGGATGGCCATAGACGCCGCGCGTGCCGATCTGCCGCATCAGGTACATGCCCATGCAGTACCCGCCCAGCGCGAAGAAGGCGCCGTGGCCGAGCGACAGGATGCCGGCATAGCCCCAGCACAGGTCGAGCGCGAGCGCGAGGATGGCGTAGCACACGTACTTGCCGAGCAGCGGCACCATGTAGTCGGGCAGGCGCAGCGGATGCCCCGCGGGCAGGGCCGTGTTGAGCAGCGGCACGACCATGGCGGCGGCGACCGCGATCGCGGCGAAGGCCGCCCAGCCGCGGGCATCGAGCAGGCGGGCGAGGCGGAACGTCAGCGGCGTCATGGCTGGCCTCACGCCTCCACCGCGCGGCCCTTCAGCGCGAACAGGCCACGCGGCCGCTTCTGGATGAACAGGATGATCGCGACCAGCACGGCGATCTTGCCGAGCACCGCACCGGCGAAGGGCTCGAGCAGCTTGTTGGCCACGCCGAGCGTCATGGCGCCGATCAGCGTGCCGAACAGGTTGCCGACCCCGCCGAACACCACGACCATGAAGCTGTCGACGATGTAGATCTGGCCGAGATTGGGGCTGACGTTGCCGATCTGGCTGAGCGCGACGCCCGCCATGCCGGCGACGCCGGAGCCGAGCCCGAAGGTCAGCATGTCGACGCGGCCGGCGCGGATGCCCATGGCCGAGGCCATGTCGCGGTTCTGCGTCACCGCGCGCATGTTGAGGCCGAAGGTCGTGTGGCGCAGGATCACCGCGATCGCCGCCAGCACGATGAAGCAGAAGACGACGATGTAGAGCCGGTTGTAGACGACCAGGAACCCGCCGGTCAGCTCGAACCCGCCGGTCATCCAGGCGGGGTTGGCGACTTCCTTGTTCGGCGCGCCGAACAGCGTGCGTACGAGCTGCTGCAGGACCAGGCTGATGCCCCAGGTCGCGAGCAGCGTCTCGAGCGGACGGCCGTAGAGGAAACGGATGACCGAGCGCTCGAGCGCGATGCCGGCGAGGCCCGCCGCCGCGAAACCGGCGGGGATGGCGTAGAGCAGGTAGTAGTCGAACCAGGACGGCGGCATCCAGGCGCGGAACAGCTCCTGCACCACGAAGGTCGTGTAGGCGCCGAGCATGATCATCTCGCCATGCGCCATGTTGATGACGCCCATGACGCCGAAGGTGATGGCGAGCCCGATCGCGGCGAGCAGCAGCACGGAGCCCAGGCTGACCCCCTGGAACAGGTTCTCGGCGACGCCGATCACCATCAGCTTGCGCTGCACGCCGGCGAACGCCTTGTCGAGCGCGACCTTGATCTCGGGGTCGGTCTCGGCGGCTAGGCGCGCCTGCAAGAGCGAGCGCACGCGCAGGTCGGTCGACGCCGACAGCACGTCGAGCGCCGCCAGGCGCAGCGCCTTGTCCGCGCCGTTCAGGTCGGACGCGGCGATCGCCAGCATCATGGCCGCCCTGGCGGCGCGGTCCTTCTCCTTCGCCGCGGCCTCGCGCAGCAGGGTCACCGCCTCTGGCGTCGCCGCGCCGATCAGCGCGTCGGCGGCGTTCCGCCGGGCCGCGGCGTCGGGGCTCACCAGCCCCAGCCGGCCGACCGCCTCGCGCACGACGTTGCGCAGGTTGTTGTTGATGACCACCGGCTCGATCGCGCCCGGCTTGACGACGTCGCCGCGCTCCAGCGTCGTCGCCGCGGTCAGGCGCAGGTCGTTGCCGGCGCGGTCGCCGATCACCAGCGCGCCGTCGCCGCGGCGCGTGAACAGCCGCCCGTCCGCGAGCGCCTGCAGCACCGGCACGGCGCGCCCGTCGCCCAACTGGGTCAGGCGCTCGATCGCCTTCGCCTTCTCGCTGAAGGACTCGGCGTTGAGCGCGTTGACGGCGCCGGCGAAATCGAGCGGCGCCTCCTTCCTGTCCGCGGGTGCCGTGCCCAAGTGGGCGAGCAGCGCCTTGGCGTCATCATCGAGGCCGATGGGCTCGAGCTCCTCCTCCTTGGCCATGTCCTCGATCTCGCCGGAGGCGGCATTGGTGACGACGTACATCGGGCCGTCCTTCTCGGCCGAAACGACGGCGCCGTCGGCCAGGCGCTTGAACAGCCGTCCCTCGGCGAGCGCGGTCAGCGCCGCCTTGGACTTGGCGTCGTCGCTCTTGAGCAGCGCTTCGATCGCCGGCTTCGGATCGGCATCTGCCAGCCCGGCGAGCAGCGCGGCGAGGTCCTGCGCCAGGCCCGTCGCCGGCAGCAGCCAGATCAGACCGGACAGGACAAAACGCTTCAGCGGATTCACGGGGGTTGCTCCTGCGGCCGCCCGAGGTCCTCCCCCGCCGCGGACGCGGCGGGGGAGGGCGGCCGCGCGCGGCTCAGTTGGCCGCGAACTTCGGCTTCTCGCAGTTGCCGCAGACCCAGGGATAGGACCAGTCCGCGGTCAGCTTGGCGCTCTCGGGGATGTACTTGGACCAGGCATCGGCCTTGACCGGGCCCTTGGTCTTCCAGACGACGTTGAACTGGCCGTCCGGCCGGATCTCGCCGATATAGACCGGCTTCGACAGGTGATGGTTGGTGTTCATCACCGAGGTGAAGCCGCCCGGCGCCTTGACCTTCTGCCCGTACATCGCCTGGCGCACGGCGTCGACGTCGGTCGAGCCGGCCTGCTGCACGGCCTGCACCCACATCTTGAAGCCGATGTAGTGCGCTTCCATCGGATCGTTGGTCACGCGCTTCGGGTTCTTGATGAAGGTCTGCCACTGCTTGATGAAGGCGTCGTTGGTCGGGTTCTTGACGGACTGGAAGTAGTTCCACGCCGCCAGGTGGCCGACCAGGTTCTTGGTGTCGATGCCGGCGAGCTCCTCCTCGCCGACCGAGAAGGCGACCACCGGGATGTCCGACGCCTTGATGCCGGCGTTGGCGAGCTCCTTGTAGAAGGGCACGTTGGCATCGCCGTTGACGGTCGACACGACGGCGGTCTTCTTGCCGGCCGAGGCGAACTTCTTGATGTCCGCGACGATCGTCTGCCAGTCGGAGTGTCCGAACGGCGTGTAGTTGATCATGATGTCGTCGGCCGAGACGCCCTTCGCCTTGAGGAACGCCTCGAGGATCTTGTTGGTCGTGCGCGGATAGACGTAGTCGGTGCCGGCCAGCACCCAGCGCTTCACCTCGCCGCCTTCCTTGCTCATCAAGTATTCGACCGCCGGGATCGCCTGCTGGTTCGGCGCGGCGCCGGTATAGAACACGTTGCGCGAGCTCTCCTCGCCCTCGTACTGCACCGGATAGAACAGCAGGCTGTTGAGCTCCTCGAACACCGGCAGCACGGACTTGCGCGACACCGATGTCCAGCAGCCGAAGACCACCGCGACCTTCTCCTTCTGGACCAGCTCGCGCGCCTTCTCGGCGAACAGCGGCCAGTTCGAGGCCGGGTCGACGACGACCGCCTCGAGCTTCTTGCCGAGCAGGCCGCCCTTCCTGTTCTGGTCCTCCACCATCATCAGGATGGTGTCCTTCAGCGTCGTCTCGCTGATCGCCATCGTGCCGGACAGCGAGTGCAGCACGCCGACCTTGATCGTGCCCTGCGCCAACGCCGGTACCGTCAATGCGGCCGAAATCGCGGCAGCAGCCACGCCCCCCAGTACCTTGCTGGTTACGCCCATTATCAACCTCCGTTCCGAAATGCCCCCGACCCGGGCTGGGCCGGATCAGGTGCATGGCAGCAAGACTCGGGCCAGCCATCCGCGCCCGATTCCGCCGGCTGAACTGGCGAAAAAAACGACAGAGGCTTGGTCGGCGATTGGGCATAGCCCAGGAATCGGACAGTAGCTGCCGCTGGCGGGGCATCGGTTTACCTGCCGCGCGCGCGATGCCAAGGTAGGCGGAAGGGGAGGGGCCATGTATTTCGACCGTCGCCTGTGGCGGTTCACCGAAGGCGTGCGCGGCGACATCGCCTGGTCGACGGCGATCGGGCTCATGAGCGCGCTTGCCGGCATCGCGCGGCTGGCGCTGCTCGGCTGGCTGATCGCGGCGGCGATCGCCGGCCGGCCGGCGGGCGATCTCGCCCTCATGGCGCTGGCGACCGCGGCCTCCATGTTCGCGCGCGCGGGGTTCGACCATTGGCGCGCCGTCGTCGCCAATCGCACGGCGGCCCGGGTGCAGTCGCGGCTCCGGCTCGCGCTCAACGACCAGCTCATGCGCCTGGGGCCCGCGCGCATCGGCGCCGCCCGCTCGGGCGACATGCTGGTCGTCTTGACCGAGGGCGTCGAGCAGCTTCACACCTATTTCGGCCGCTATCTGCCGCAGCTCGCCGTCGCCGCGCTGACGCCGGTCGCGATCTTCGCGTTCCTCGCCTTCCTCGACCTGCCGGTGGCGCTGGTGATGCTGGCCGCGGCGCTGGCGACGCTGCTGGCGCCGGCGGCGCTGCACCGCATGAACAGCCGCAGCGCCATCCAGCGCTCGCGCGACTACAAGGAGTTCGCCGCCGAGCTGCTCGATTCGATCCAGGGTCTCGCTACGCTCAAGGCCTTCGGCCAGAGCGCCGCGCGCGCCCGGCGCATGGCCGAGCTGGCGCGCCAGGTGCACCGCTCGACCATGTGGGTGCTGGCCGCCAGCACGATGACGCGGCTGGTCACCGATTTCGGCATCGCCGTGGGCGCCGCCGGCGCCCTGGCGCTGGGCGTGTGGCGCGTCTCGGAAGGGGCGATGCCCTTCGCCAGCCTCGTCGTCGTGCTGATGCTCGGCGTCGAGGTGTTCCGCCCCTTGCGCGAGCTGCGCGAGCTTCTGCACACGGGCATGCTCGGCCAGTCGAGCGCCGAGGCGATCATCGAGCTGCTGGCGCAGCGGCCGACGATCGAAGCGCGTCCCGCGCCGGCGGCGCCGCGCGTTCTGGCGCCGACCGTGTCGTTCGAGGACGTGCGCTTCGCCTATCCCGGCGGGCGCGGCCCGGCGCATCGCGGCATGAGTTTCGCGGTCGCCGCCGGCGAGCGCGTCGGCATCGTCGGTCCGAGCGGCAGCGGCAAGTCGACCATCATGCGCCTGCTGCTGCGCTTCCACGACCCGCAATCCGGCGTCGTGCGCTTGGGCAGCGTCGACCTGCGCGAGCTGAGCCTGGACGAGATCCGCCGCCACGTCGCCGTGGTGGGCCAGGACACGATGCTGTTCCACGGCTCGATCGCGGAGAACCTGCGGCTGGCGAAGCCCGACGCGTCGGCGGGCGAGATCGAGGCCGCCGCGCGCGCGGCCAACGCGCACGGCTTCATCACGCGGCTGCCGCAGGGCTACGCCACGGTGATCGGCGAGCGCGGCCTGCGCCTCAGCGGCGGCCAGCGCCAGCGCATCGCCATCGCGCGCGCCCTGCTGCGCGACGCGCCGATCCTGGTCCTCGACGAGGCGCTGTCGGCGGTCGATGCCGAGAACGAGGCGGTGATCCAGCAGGCGCTCGACCGGCTGATGCAGGGGCGCACGACGCTGATCTTCGCGCATCGCCTGTCGAGCGTGATCGGCGCCGACCGCATCCTGGCGCTGGGCGACGGCGGCGTGGCGGAGAGCGGCCGGCACGGCGAGCTGATGGCGCGGCGCGGCGCCTACTACGCGCTGATGCGCGAGCAGGCCGAGGGCGACGACCGCATCGCCGCGTCCGACGGCCCGGACCGCGCCGCGGCGGATGACGAGGCCGTGCCGGCCGAAGCGGCGAGAACGGAAATCCTTTCCGACCAGCCGGCGGACGACGTGCTGCGCGGCAAGAAGATGGGCTGGCTCGCGGTGATCGCCGCGCTGCTCGGCCTGGTGCGGCCATGGCGCGCGCCGCTGGCGGCGACCCTGCTTTTGGGCATCGCGCGCGTCGCGGCCTTCATCGGCGTCGGCGTGCTGGGCGCGATGGCCGTGCGCGCGGTGCAGGCGGGCGGGCCGGCCGGCACGCTGCTGGTCGGCCTGGCCGCGGTGTCGACGGCCGCGGGCCTGCTGCACTGGGCCGAATCGTGGCTGGCGCACGACGTGGCGTTCCGCCTGCTGGCCGAGATGCGCATCCAGCTGTTCGCCAAGCTCGACACGCTGGCGCCGGCCTATCTCCTGCGGCGGCGCAGCGGCGATCTGGTCGCGATGGCGACGCACGACATCGAGATGGTCGAGTATTTCTTCGCCCATACGCTGGCGCCCGCTTTCGTCGCCGTGCTGGTGCCGGCGGCCGTGCTGGCGGCCCTCGGCACGATGCATCCCTGGCTCGCCCTCGCGCTGCTGCCCTTCCTGCTGCTGGCGGGGCTGGGACCGGTGCTGGCGCGACGGCGCATCGACGCGCTGGGCGCCGACAGCCGCAGTGCGCTGGGCGCGCTCAACGCGCACGCCGTCGACACGATCCAGGGCATCGCCGAGATCGCCGCCTTCCAGGCCGAGCCGGCGCGCCGGGCCGCCCTGGCGGCGCTGTCCGACGCGCTCGGCCGCACGCGCACCGCCTTCATGGCCGACCTGTCGCGGCAGTCCGCGTCGCTCGACCTGCTGACCGGGCTCGGCGGCCTGGCGGTCGTGCTGGCCGGTGCGGCGCTGGCCGCCGGCGGCGCCGTCGCGGCCGGCCTGCTGCCGCTCGCCGCGCTGCTGGCCATGGCGGCGTTCCTGCCCGTGTCCGAGATCGCGCAGGTCGGGCGGCAGCTGGCCGACACGCTCGGCGCGACGCAGCGCCTGGCCCAGGTGCACGAGGAGAAGCCCGTCGTCGCCGACGGCCCGCGCGCCGAGGCGCCGCCCGGCGCCGGCGTGCCGGCGCTCGCGCTCGACCGCGTGCGCTTCCGCTATCCCGCCGCGCCGCGCGACGCGCTGGTCGACGCCGGCTTCGCCGTGCCCGCGGGCGCGACCGTCGCGCTGGTCGGGCCATCGGGCGCCGGCAAGACCACGATCGCGCAGCTGCTGCTGCGCTTCTGGGACCCGGCCGGGGGCACGATCCGCCTCAACGGCGTCGACCTGCGCGAGCTCGAGCTCGACGCGTTGCGCAGCCAGATCGCGCTGGTCGCGCAGGACACGTATCTGTTCAACGACGACCTCGAGGCGAACATCCGCATCGGCCGGCCCGATGCGACGGACGCCGAGCTGGCCCAAGCGGTCGAGCGCGCGGCGCTGGCCGAGTTCGTGGCGTCGCTGCCCGACGGCCTCAAGACACGCGTCGGCGAACGCGGCATGCAGCTTTCGGGCGGCCAGCGCCAGCGCATCGCCATCGCCCGCGCGCTCTTGAAGAACGCGCCCGTGCTGGTGCTGGACGAGGCGACCTCGCATCTCGACGCCGTGAGCGAGCGCGCGGTGCGAGCGGCGCTCGATGCGCTCAAGCGCGACCGCACGACGCTCGTCATCGCGCACCGCCTGTCGACCGTGCGCGACGCCCGGCTGATCGTGGTATTAGACGAGGGCCGCGTGCGCGAGGCGGGCACGCATGGCGAGCTGTTGGCGCGACGCGGGCTCTATGCGAGGCTGATCGAGCGTCAGGCGCAGTCCGTGCGCGCGGCGGAGTAGGGGATGGACGGACCGGTCGTCGGGCGCTCGCTGCTCTATCTGTCGCGCGCGGAGGTCGAGGCGCTGGCGATCGCGCCCGTCGACCTCGTCGACGCGGTCGATGCGCTGTTCGCGGCCAAGGCCAAGGGCGGGGCGCAGAGTCCGCCCAAGCTCGGCATCTATCCGGGCGGCGGCAGGCTGTTCCAGACCCTGGTGGCGGCGAGCGACGAGCCGCGATTTGCCGCGACCAAGACCGTCGGCCTGTCACCCGGCAATCCGGCGCTCGGGCTGCCGGCGATCGGCTCGCTGGTGACGCTGCTCGACGGCGCGACCGGCGCGCCGGTCGCGGTGATGGACGGCACCTGGATCACCGGCATGCGCACCGCCGCCATGTCGGGGGCCGCGGCCAGGCGGCTCGCGCGCAAGGACAGCCGCCGCATCGGCTTCGTCGCCTGCGGCGTGCAGGCGGAAAGCCACCTCGTCGTGTTCCAGGCGCTGTTCCCGCTGGCATCGGTCGCGGCCTGCAGCCGCCGCAAGCAAACCGCCGAGGCATTCGCCGCCTCATGCCGCAAGCGCGGCTTGCAGGCGGCGGCTGTCGCGGCGCCGCGCGACGCGGTGCGCGACCAGGACATCATCATCACATCGGTGCCGGAGGGCGTGGGCGAGCTGCCGGCGCTCGACGCGGCCGACGTGGCGCCGGGCGCGTTCGTGTCGATGGTCGATCTCGGCCGCTCCTGGCGCGCGGAGAGCCTGGGGCAATTCGACCTGGTCGCGACCGACGACCGCGCGCAGTGCGAATACGTGCGCAAGAGCGGGCGCATCAAGTTCGCGGGCCCGATCCCGGCCGATCTCGGCGATCTCGCCACCGGCGCCCACCCGGGTCGCGCGAGCGACCGTCAGCGCATCGCCTTCCTGTTTCCCGGGTTTGCCCTCGGCGACCTGGCGGCGGCTATACTCGTCTACGAGCGCGCCCGGGCGGCCGGGCGCGGCACGGTGCTGCCGCTCTAGACATTCGGGGGAAGCATGGATCTGGGACTGAACGGCAAGGTCGCGATCGTGACCGGGGCGAGCCGCGGCATCGGCCGCGCCATCGCGATCGAGCTGGCCCGCGAGGGCTGCGACCTGGTGATCGCCGCGCGCGACGCGAAGCTCCTGGACGAGACCGCCGGCGCGATCCGTGCGCTCGGCCGCCGTGCGCATGCGCACGCCGCCGACCTGCGCGAACCCTCGGCGCCCGCCCGACTGGCCGCGGCCTGCCTTGAGCCGTTCGGCCGCATCGACATCGTGGTCAACAACGCCGGCGCCACCAAGCGCGGCGATTTCCTGGCGCTGACGGACGAGGACTTCCAGGACGGCTTCGCGCTCAAGTTCATGGGCGCCGTGCGCCTTACGCGCGCGGCCTGGCCGCACCTGGTGAAGGTGTCGGGCGCGGTGGTCAACATCATCGGCCAGGGCGGCCGCTATGCCGACATCGAGTTCGCGATCGGCGGCTCGGTGAACGCCGCGCTCTACAACTTCACCAAGGTCATGGCCCGGCGCGGCGTCAAGGACGGGGTGCGCGTCAACGCGGTCAGCCCCGCCGCGGTCGAGACCGACCGGCTCAAGGTCCGCATCCGCGAGAAGATGCAGCGCCTCAATGTCGACGAGGACCGCGCCCGGGCCGAGCTCGGCCAGGAGCTGGGCCAGGCGCGCATCGGCCGGCCCGAGGACATCGCCTACATGGTCTGCTACCTGGCCGGCGCGCCGGCGGAGTTCATCCGTGGAGCCATCGTCGACGCCGACGGCGGGGCCGGGCGCGCCATCTAGGCTCGCCGCCGGGCGATTGGCCGCCCCGTCGCCCGCATCGTATAATCGGCGCAAGCGCCCCTATCCGTGAAGGAACGTCCATGTCCGCGCCCCTGACCAAAGCCAAGACCAGCCAACCGGCGAACGACCGGATCGCGATCACGCGCGCGGCCAAGCTCAAGGCGCGGCCGGCCGACGACGCGCTGCAGTTCGGCACCGTCTTCACCGACCACATGTTCGTCATGGACCATACGGAAGGACGCGGCTGGCACGACCCGCGCATCACGCCGTACCAGCCGTTCCAACTCGACCCGGCCGCTGCCGTGCTGCACTACGCCCAGGCGGTGTTCGACGGGCTCAAGGGGTTCCGCGGCAGCGACGGCGTGGTCCGGCTGTTCCGCGCGCCGGCGCATGCCGCGCGTCTCAACCGGTCCTGCGAGCGGCTCTGCATCCCGCTGCTCGACCAGGGCACCGTGCTGCGCTCGTTCCATGCGCTGGTCGGCCTCGAAGAGGCATGGGTGCCGCGCAAGCGCGGCACGTCGATCTACCTGCGTCCGACCGTCGTCGCGACCGAGCCGTTCCTCGGCGTGCGCCCGGCGAAGACCTACAAGTACTTCCTGATCCTGTCGCCCGTCGGGGCCTACTACGCCGAAGGCATCAACCCGGTGAAGATCCTGGCCACCGACAAGTACGTCCGTGCGGTCCAGGGCGGCCTCGGCGCCGCCAAGACCGCCGGCAACTACGCCGCCAGCCTCTACGCGGCCGAGGAGGCCAAGAAGCAGGGCTTCACCCAGGTGCTGTGGCTCGACGGCGTGCATCGCCGCTTCATCGACGAGGTCGGCACCATGAACATCATGGTCAAGATCGGCGACGAGGTGATCACGCCGCCGCTCACCGGGACGATCCTGCCGGGCATCACGCGCGACTCGATCCTCGCGCTGCTCAAGGACTGGGACGTCAGGACGTCGGAGCGGCCGAT
>JAKLKW010000115.1 GCA_023150455.1 Alphaproteobacteria bacterium
CCCCCCAGATGCTCGACGCGAGCGGCAAAGGACCGGATCGAACTCCGAAATTCTACCTAGATAATTCTCCGCTCGCCACCGGCGATAGCGATTGTCGGCTCCGACGCAAAAACGATACCGTGCCCCGGACGGTCCTCCGGAAATTGGAGATGCCGGGGTGCGGAACGGCCTGCGGATGGCTTGTCGGCGATGGCGGGGTGCCGCCGCGGCGATTGCGATAGCCGTGTCGAGCGGCGCGGCAACGGGCAATCGATGACCGACAAGGAGATGTTCGCGGCGGCCGAGCGCGGCGACGCGGCGGCGCTGAAGCAACTGATTGCCGCAGGCGCCCCGGTCGATCCGCGCGACGCGACCGGGCAGACCCCGCTCCTGCTCGCGGTGGCGCGGGACCGGCTCGACGCGGCGATCGCGCTGATCGAGGCCGGCGCCGGCAGAAAGGCGGGGCTACTCTACCAGCGATAGCGCAGACCCGCGCTGACCGCGTGGTCGGTCCGGTTGGCGCGCAGCTCGGCGTCGCCCGTCCTCGTCTTGTGACCGTAGCTCGAAGCTTACGACGCGAGCTTGCGCTCCGCCTTGCCGGCGGCGATCTGGTCCCAGATCCAGCGGTAGGTCTGCTCCATGCCGTCCTCGAGACGGATCGAGGGCTCCCAGCCCAGCTTCTTCTGGATCAGCGTGTTGTCGGAGTTGCGGCCGCGCACGCCCTTGGGCGCGCCGAGGTTGTAGCTGCGCTTGAGCTTGATGCCGGCAATGTTCTCGACGATGTCGACGAGCTGGTTGATCGACACCAGCTGCGCGGAGCCGAGGTTGATCGGGTCGACGATGCCGCTCGCCATGATCGCCATCGTGCCGGTCAGGCAGTCGTCGATGTACATGAAGCTGCGCGTCTGCTCGCCGTCGCCCCAGATCTCGATCGCGTGCCGGCCCGACAGCTTCGCCTCGATCACCTTGCGGCACATCGCGGCCGGCGCCTTCTCGCGCCCGCCGTCGTAGGTGCCGTTCGGCCCGTAGACGTTGTGGTAGCGCGCCACGCGCGTCGTCACGCCGTAGTCCTCGCGGAAATGCCGGCACATGCGCTCGGAGAACAGCTTCTCCCAGCCATAGCCGTCCTCGGCCATGGCCGGATAGGCGTCCTCCTCCTTGAGCGCGGTGACGTCGGCATTCGTCTGCTTGTCGGCGGCGTAGACGCAAGCCGAAGAGGCGTAGAAGAACCGGTCGACGCCGGCCTCGCGCGCCGCCATCAGCAGATGCGTGTTGATCAGCACCGACAGCATGCACTCGGCCTTGTGCGTCTCGATGAAGCCCATGCCGCCCATGTCGGCGGCGAGGTTGTAGACGCGCGCCGCGCCCGCCACGGCGGTGCGGCAGTTGGCCAGGCTCTTGAGGTCGAGCACGTGGTTCTCGGCCGCGGGGAAGAGCTGGTACCATTCGGCGACCGGCTTGATGTCGACCGCGCGCACCTTGTGGCCGCGCTCGAGCAGCCGGTTGACCAGGTGCCCGCCGATGAAGCCGCCGGCGCCGGCGACCAGGATGATGTCCTCGCAATCGCTCATTGTCTGGTGTCCTTGGTTCAGGCCACGGCGCGGCCGGGTTCCGGGGCCGCTTCCGCATGCACGTCGGCGTCCGCGGCTGCGCCGCGGCCGGGATAGACGAGATCGGCGCCCGCCTCGACGCGCGCCGGATCGACCACGCGCCAGCAATCGACGATCACCGTGCGCCGCCCGGGCAGCGCCTGCGTGTCGACGGCGAGGTCGCGGTAGGCCGCCCACGGCGTGGTGATCGCCACGACCTGCGCCGCCTTCAGGCAATCGGACGGGTCGGCGACATAGGTGACGCTGTCGCCCAGCACGCCGCGCGCGTTGGCGGCGGCCTTCGGGTCGTGCACCAGCACGTGATAGCCCGAGCCGGCCAGGCGCTCGGCCAGCATCACGCCCTGGCTCTGCTCGATCACCTCGGTGTCGGGCTTGTAGCTGAGGCCGAGCACGGCGACGGTGGCGCCGGGCTGCGCGTGGCGCGCGACCAGGGCCGACAGGCGGTCGATCTGGTGCCTGTTGAGCGCATGCGTCGCCTCGGCCAGGTCGGCGCGCGCGCTTAAGGACCGCGCCAGCGTGGCGAAGGCGACGTTGTCGCGCGGGAAGCACGGGCCGCCGTAGCCGGTCGCCGCGCGCAGGTATTTCGGTCCGATGCGCGTGTCCATGCCGAGCGCGCCGGTCACCACGTCGGCGTCGGCGCCGGGCAGGCGCTCGCACAGCTCGCCCAGCATGTTGGCATAGGCGATCTTGGTGGTGACGTAGGTGTTGACGGCGATCTTGGTGATCTCGGCGTTGACCAGGCTCATGCGCCGGACCTGCGGCCGGTTGTCGACCGTGCCGACCAGGAGCCGCTCGAGCATCGAGCCCGCGCGCGGGTCGGACTCGCCGATCAGGATCATGTCGGGCCGCAGCATGTCGCGGATGACCGAGCCGAGCGCGATGAACTCGGGGCTGTAGCACAGGCCGACGTCGCGCCCGACCGTGCGCCTGGAATGCCGCTCCAGCGCCTCCGCGATCGGTCCCTCGGTCGAGCCCGGCATCACCGTGCTGGTGACGACCACGGTGTGGTAGTCGCGCTTGCGCTTCAGCGCCTCGCCGACGCCGCAGACGGCGCTGATGACGAAATCGTTGACGAAGCGCCCGTCCGGACCGGTCGGCGTCGGCACGATGACGAGCGTGATCTCGCTGCCGAGCACGGCGCGGGAGATGTCGGTCGTGGCCGAGATGCGCTCGGCCGCGCGGTCGAGCAGCTCCTGCAGCCCGGGCTCGTCGACCGGCGCCTTGCCGGCGTCGAGCAGGTCGACGGCGCGGCGGTCGAGGTCGACGCCGATGACGCGATGGCCCTTGCTCGCCAGCACCGCGACCAGCGGCGCGCCCAGCTTGCCGAGGCCGACCACGGAGACCCGCATCGGCACGGGTGGCACGGTGTTGTTCGAAGGATCCAAGATCGCCCCCGATCTCCTGCACGTTCGATTTTACGGGGCGACCGACCCGGACTGCCCTCGCGACCGGCCTTTGCCCACGGCCTTATCGTGCGAGCGCCTTGTTAAATTTCCCTGAATGCGCGCGCCGCCGGGCGGGGAAGCCGCGGCGAACGAGGTAAAGGCATTGTTAATCCCTGCCGGCGTATCACCGTGGCTGCCGGACTGGGCACCCGGCGCCCGCAATCGCTGCTGCACCGGGGACCGTCATCGCCGATGAATGCCATGAGCTTGCAAGCGATGCCGCGCGCGGACGGCCAGGCGTTGGAGTTCGCCGAAGCCGCGGGCAATGCCGCCGTCGACCGCGGCCGCCGCCTGTTCGACCTGCTGCGCGAGAAGTGGCACGAAGTGCCCGGCGGGCTGATGGGCCGGGTCGACACCGAGCATGTCCTCGGCCTGTCGGACTGGGAGCTGCGCGACTTCTGGCGGGGCGTGCATCACGAAGCGTCGACCGGCCCGGCCTATCCCGTGCGCGGCTGGTACCACGAGCTCTATCGCGACCAGTTCCGCGGCAAGCGCGTGCTCGAGGTCGGCAGCGGCATGGGCATCGACGCGCTCCACTTCATCGCGCACGGCGCGAAGTGGCATTTCGCCGACATCGCGCCGAGCAACCTCCGCCTGATCCGCCGCCTGCTCGACGCGTTCGGCTACGACTGCGACGGCATCACCTATGTCGAGGACCTCGGCTCGCTCGACGCGCTGCCCGGCGACTTCGATTTCATATTCTGCCACGATGCCTTGACCCGCCTGCCGTTCGCGTTCGCACGGCACCTGGCGCTGCACCTGCTGCCGCATCTCACGCCCGGCGGCCGCTGGATCGAGCTGTGCTATCCGCGCGCGCGCTGGGAACGGGATCGCCGGCCGCCCTTCGCCGACTGGGGCCGCGTCACCGATGGCGACGAAACGCCGTGGGCGGAGTGGTACGACCGCGACCGGCTGGCCGAGCGCTTCGCCCCGGCGCAGTTCGCGCCGCTGCTGGCGTTCGACTTCTACAACGACGACTTCAACTGGTTCGACCTGCGCTTCGACGCGGTGCCCGACCGGCAGAAGGCGATGAGCTATCTGAGCGGCGCCGGCCGCGCGAGCCATGCGCTCGGCCTGCAGGCCTCGGCCTTCCAGGTGCATCCGGGCAGCGAGATCGCCGAGCAGCGCACGGCGGCGGGCACGGCGCTCCGGGTCCGCACGTCGCCCCGCATCTGGTCCTACGCCGCGCACGGCACGATCGGCGCCGCCACGCTCGGCCAGATCGTGCCGCCGGGCGCCGAGGACGTGCTGCCGGTGATCGAGGCCGACGTGCTGGTGACCGAAGGCCATGTCGGCGTCGGCATCCTGGCCGATGACCTGCAGAACTTCGTCGGGCAGGAACGCCTGCTGGTGCCGCGTGACGCGCCATACAAGGTCGTGCTGCCTTGCCCCGCCGGCCTCGCCAAGTACCGCCTGATGTTCCGCAACGCGATGGCGGGCGACGTCCGTTCGGAGTTCGCGGTCACGCGGCTGGCCCTGGCCTGCCGTTCGGCCGAAGAGTTGACCGAGCGACAGTCGGACGGCGTCGACGGACCTGTGATCCCGCTGAGCGCGATCGTGCGCCGGCACTGGGCGACGATCGCGCGCGAGAACGAGGCGCCGGACGCGCCGCAGCCGAAGCCGGACGTGCCGGTCTTCGTGCGCGCCGTCGCGATCGACGAGCTGGACCGCGCGCTCGGCCATGCCGAGCCGTCGCGCGGCATCGCGACCGATCGCGGCAAGGACTTCCGCGCGTGGAAGATGGAGACCGACGACGCGCCGATCCTCGCCTATCTCTACCGCAACCACCGCCCGGCGCGGCACCTCGAGTTCGGCACCTGGGAAGGCTTCGGCGCGACGCTCTGCGCCACCAACTGCGACGCCGAGGTCTGGACCCTCAACCATCCGGACGGCGAGCGCAATGCCGCCGGGCAGATGGCCTATTCGCGCCAGATGCGGGAAAGCGAGGAGCGGCCCGACGGCGCCACGCCGATCGAAGGCGACGGCGCCACGTACCAGACCGACGCCGGCGCCTTCATCGGCTGGCGCTACCGCAAGGCAGGCCTCGCCCATCGCGTGCACCAGATCCTGGCCGACAGCCGGGAGTGGGACCCCAGGGACTTCGCGCCCGGCTTCTTCGACTCGATCCTGATCGACGGCGGCCACCACAGCGACGTGGTCGCCAGCGACACGGAAAAGGCGCTGCCGCTGCTGCGCCCGGGCGGGCTGATGCTGTGGCACGACTTCTGCCCGGCCGAAGGCCCGATGACCGACTTCCCCGCGACCCGCGGCGTGGTCAATGCCGTCCACCGGCAATGGCGCACCTGGTCGCGGCACTTCGTGCAGATTTTCTGGATCCGGCCGAGCTACGTCCTGCTCGGAGTGAAGCGATAGACGAACCCTGCGCGAGCGACCGCAGGCTCAGCCGTAGGCGCGCATGACGCTCGCGCGGATCTCGTGCGCGCGATCGATGCGGGCGACCACCGCGGCGCGCAGTTCCTCCAGCGGCAGCTCGGGCGGGAAGAACAGCGGGTCGGCCGCGGCGAAGCGCTTCATCAGCACAACGTCGGTCAGGATGGTCGTTGCCTTGTAGTCGAGATAGCTCGCCCGCAGGTCCGGCCGCGTGTGCATGAGATCGGCGAAGCGCGCGAGCAGGCGCCGGCGCGCGCGATGGTACAGCGCGATATCCGCTTCGTACTCCCATTCGAACTGCGCCACGATGTCGCGCGGCAGGTCGAACGGGTCGACACGCCGGCTGTTCACCCGCTGGCGCACCCACGGGCGCGGCGGCAGGCTGGGGAAGTCGGCGTGGAACAGGAACAGCGACTCGTCCATCAGCTCCGTGATCGCGACGAGGTCGTAGCGCTCGCTGAGCAGCCGGCCGCAGGTCTCAAGCAGCGCCTGGCGCTCCGCCCGCTTCGGCGCCGGGTAGGCGTCCAGCTTGTGACGCTCGATCAGCCAGTGCGCCGTCGTCCGCAGGTTGGCATCGCCGCCCAGCCGAAGATGCTCCAGATAGGCGCGCAGGCGTTCGAGATGGTCGGCGATGCCGTGGATCGCCGGCAGGTGATAGGGCGGATGCTCGTGCGCGTAGACGCTGTTGGCGCAGAGGAGCGCCTGCGGCCAGCGCAGCATGGTCAGCTCGTAGCGTTCGGCGAACCACGGCTCGGCGAGCTGGACGGCGTGGCCAAAGACGAACTCGATGCCGGCGACGGCCTCGGGCGTCAGGCGCGACCGTACCCGCTTGAGGTCCTCCGCGCTATTGACGACCAGGACCCAGTCCGACCGGTGGATGTCCGCCGCGGCCCGCGCGAAGGACAGACCTCCTGCGTTGCCGATATGGAAAAAGAAGGGAACGCGCACGGACGAAGGTCCTCGCTGCGCCCTGCCTTCAGCCGTAGGCGCGCATGACGGTCGCGCGAATTTCGTGCGCCCGGTCCAGCTTCGACACGACCAAGCCTCGCAATTGCTCCAGCGGAAGCTCCGGCGGGAAGTACAGCGGATCGCCCGCCGCGAAGCGCGACATGAGCAACGGGTCCGTCAGGATCATCGCGGTCTTGAACCCGAGATAGTAGTCGTGGAGGTTCGGGCGCTCCCGCCACAGGGCGGCAAAGCGCTCGAGCAGGCGCCGGCGGGCACGATCGTAGAGAACGATATCGCTCTCGAACTCGCGCTCGAAGCGCGAAACGATGTCCGCCGGCAGCGTGAACGGGTCGTGACGTTTCTTGTTGACCCGATTGCGCACCCACGGCGTGATCGGCCGGTCTGGAAAATCCACCTGGAACAGGAACAGCGACTCGTCCATGAGCTCCGTGATCCCGACGAAGTGGTATCGATCGCGCAGGATGCGGTCGCATTCCTCGACCAGCGCAAGTCGCTCCGTCCTGGTTGGATCGTCGCTGCATGCGAATTTGTGCCGCCTGTTGAACCAGGAGATTGAGGGCAACATCGCTCCATGGGTCGTCCCGCCCCGCTCGAGATGGCCCAGATAGGCGCGCAAGCGCTCATGATCGTCTTCGATCGCCCATATCTCGGGGAGGGGGTCGTAGGGCGGATGCTCGTGCGAAAAGACGCTGTTGGCGCAGAAGACGGCCTGTGGCCACCGCAGCATGGTCATTTCGTACCGGTCTTGCGCCCACGGCTCGGCCAGATGAATGGCATGACCCAGCGCGAACGACAGCCGTGAAACAAGCTCCGGCCGCAAACGGGGCCGCTGCTGCTGGAATTCGGCATCGTTGTTGATGACGAGGATTTCGTCCTCCGCGAGGCGAAACGCCCCCACTGCGCGGAAGAACGAATTCCCGCCCGAATTGCCGACGTGAAAGAAGAACGGCAGCTTCATGTGGAATTCCTTTGACGGTCCGTTCGCATCCTGCCGCGATCATGGTGAATGGACGGTTAAGTGCTTTGCCGGCATCCCGGTGATTAGCCGGCATTCGCGAAATCGGGGTTTCGCCATAAATGGGTTATTAACCGGTTTCCCACAATTCTTGACGCGTGTTTCCACGTCCAGGCGTGCGCGATACGGGGGATTTCGGCGTCGACGCGCTTCGGTCGTCGTTGGGGCGGCCATCGGAGGGACCAAGTTTGGGCGCAGCAGAACCCGTCGAACCCGGGACCGTGTTCTGGATCACCGGACTGGCGGCCGCCGGCAAGACCACGCTGGCGTCGCTTCTGTGCGAACGGCTGCGCCGCAGCGGCCGGGTCGCCGTGCTGCTCGACGGCGACCGCCTGCGCGCCGTGTTCGGCGCGCAGGCCGCCTATGCCCAGGAGGACCGCCGGCATCTCGCCTTCACCTACGCGCGGCTGTGCCGCGAGATCGCCGCGCAGGGGCCGGACGTGGTCTGCGCCACGATCTCGATGTTCCAGGCGGTGCGCGACTGGAACCGGGCCAACATCGGGGACTACCGCGAGATCTACCTGCGCGTCGCGCCCGAGGTGCTGCGCGCGCGCGACCCGAAGCGGCTCTACGCGCGCCACGCGCAAGGCGCGCTGCCGTTCGTCGTCGGCCAGGACCTCGCGCCCGAACTGCCGCGCGACCCCGACCTCGTGATCGACAACGACGGCGGGCTCACGCCCGACCAGGCCGTCGATCTGATCTGGAAACTGCGGGCGGACGCCCGCGAGAAGGTGCCCGCATGACCGCCGCCCTGAAGCTCGAGCCCCTCAAGATCAAGCCACTCGCGATCAAGCACGGCGAGTTCACCGGCCTGGCGCAGGACTACTCGGCCTATCGCCCGGCCTATGCCGAGAGCGTGCTCGACGCCATCCTCGGCCTACTCGGCCGGCCGGCCAAGGCGCTGAACGCCGCCGACGTCGGCGCCGGCACCGGCATCTGGACGCGCATGCTGGCGCGGCGCGGCTTCCACAGCCTGACCGCGGTCGAGCCGAACGACGACATGCGTACGACCGGCGCGCGCGACAGCCGCGGCCTGCCGATCGCCTGGGTCAAGGGCAGCGGCGAGAAGACCGGCCTGGCCGACGACTCGGCCGATCTCGTCAGCATGGCGTCCTCGTTCCACTGGGTCGAATTCGGCGTCGGCACGCGCGAGTTCCACCGCCTGCTGCGGCCGCGCGGCCGCTTCGTCGCGCTGTGGAACCCGCGCATGATCGAGGCCAATCCGCTGCTGGTCGAGATCGAGGCGATGCTGAACGGCATGATGCCGGCCAATGCCAAGCGCGTATCGTCGGGCCGCTCGGGCCTGACCGACACGCTGAATGACCAGCTCTGGTCCTGCGGCCTGTTCGACGACGTGGTCTATCTCGAAGGCCGGCACGTCGCGCGCCAGACGCCGCAGCAGTATCTCGGCGCCTGGCGCAGCGTGAACGACGTGCGCGTGCAGCTCGGCACGGAGAAGTTCCAGGCCTTCCTCGACGCCGTCGCGCGGCGCATCGACGGCGTCGACGCGATCGAGACGACCTACCTGACCCGCGCCTGGGCCGCCCGGCCGCGGAAAGACTGATCGATGGGCGCCCTACCCTTCGCCTTCGCCACCAAGGCCGAGACGCTCGAGCGCCTGGCGCCGCGGATCAAGACCGCGCGCGTGCTAGCGTCGGTCCATTTCACCGTGGCGGAATGGCGGAGCCGGCGCGCGGCGGTGACGAAGCGCATCCTGGCGCAGCCCTGGAGCCGGCAGGCGATGATCGTGCGCTCCAGCGCCGAGGGCGAGGACGGCGCAAACCTGTCGATGGCCGGCCAGTTCCTGTCCGTGCTCCACGTCGATCGCGACGACCTTGCAGACGCCATCGAGCGCGTCATCGACTCCTACGGCGCAGCGGAAGGCCCCGCCCTGTCGCGCCATCGCGTGCTGGTGCAGCCGATGCTGCAGCGCCCGGTCGCGAGCGGCGTCGCCTTCACCGTCGATCCCAACACCGGCAGCCCGTACCTGGTGATCAACTACGAGCGCGACGGCGACACCGCGGCCACCACCAGCGGCAAGGCGGCGGCGCTAGAGACGTTCCACCTCTGGCGCGACGCCGCGCCGCCCGCGGCGGCCGACGATCCGGCCGCCAACTCGAATGCAAGCGCGCGCGGATCAACGCGCGCGCAGGACAGGCTGCTCGCCGGCGTCGCCGCGCTCGCGCGCGAGCTGATGCAGGTCACCGGGCGCGAGGCGCTCGACATCGAGTTCGCGCTCGACACAAGCGGCGAGCTGGTGCTGCTGCAGTGCCGGCCGCTGGTGCTGCGCACGGCGCCGGTCGAGGCCAGGAAGCTGGCGCCGATCCTTGAGCGCATCGCCCGCAAGATCGAGCATGCCAACCGGCCGCATCCCTATCTCTGCGGCCCGCGCACGGTCTACGGCGTGATGCCCGACTGGAACCCGGCCGAGATCGTCGGCGTCCGGCCCAAGCCGCTGGCGCTGTCGCTCTATCGCGAGCTGATCACCGACTCGATCTGGGCCTACCAGCGCAGCAACTACGGCTACCGCAACCTGCGCAGCTTCCCGATCCTGGTCGACTTCCACGGCCTGCCCTACATCGACGTGCGCGTCAGCTTCAACTCCTTCGTGCCGGAGGACATCCCCGACCCGATGGCGCACCGGCTGGTCGCCTACTACATCGACCGCCTGATCGACGCGCCGTCGCTGCACGACAAGGTCGAGTTCGAGATCGTGCAGTCCTGCTACACCTTCGACATCGACCGCCGCTTCGAGAAGCTGGCGGAAGCCGGCTTCGCGCCGGACGAGCGCGCGATGCTGAAGCAGAGCCTGCGCCGCCTGACCAACCGCGTGTCGCATCGCGACGAAGGCCTGTGGATCGCCGAGCTCGACCGCATCGCCGACCTCGAGCGCCGGCGCGAGACGGTGCTGGCGGCCGGCATGAGCACGGTCGACCGCATCTACTGGCTGATCGAGGACTGCAAGCGCCACGGCACCCTGCCCTTCGCCGGGCTGGCGCGCGCCGGCTTCATCGCCATGCAGCTGCTCGACTCGCTGGTCAATGTCGGCGTGCTGACGCCGGCCGAGAAAGCGGCGTTCATGGCCGGGCTCGACACGGTCAGCAACCGCATGGTGCAGGACCTGCGCGCGCTGCCGAAGCCGGCGTTCCTGGCGCGCTACGGCCATCTGCGCCCCGGCACCTACGACATCCTGTCGCCGCGCTACGACGAGGCGCCGGACACGTATTTCGACTGGCAGACCCCCGGCGCCGTTCCGGCCGAGCCGCGCGATGGGCACCGGCGTTTCTCGCTGTCGCTCGACCAGATGCGCACGATCGAGCGGCTGCTGAAGGAGCATGCGCTCGACCTCGACGTCGTCGGCCTGTTCGGCTTCATCGAGGCCGGCATCAAGGGCCGCGAGCATGCCAAGTTCGTGTTCACGCACTCGCTCAGCGACGTGCTGGTGCTGCTCGGGCAGCTCGGCGCCGAGCACGGAATATCGAAGGAGGAAATGGCCTATTTCGACATCGCCGCGCTGAAGGAGCTGCACGGCGGCTGCCCGGACGCCGACAAGCTGCTGCGCGGCAATATCGGCCGCGGCCGCGCGCGCCATGCCGAGACCCTGCGCCTGACCCTGCCGCCGCTGATCACCGGGCACGAGCAGGTCTACGCCTTCCACGTGCCGCCGACCGAGCCGAACTTCATCACGCAGAAGACCGGCCGCGGCGCCGTGCGCCGGCCCGACCAGACCGAGGACCTTGCCGGCTCGATCCTGTTCATTCCCTGTGCCGATCCCGGCTACGACTGGATCTTCAGCCACGATATCGCCGGATTCGTGACCGCGTACGGCGGCGTCAACTCGCACATGGCGATCCGCGCCGGCGAGCTCGAGATCCCCGCCGCGATCGGCGTCGGCGAGACGCTGTTCCGCGAATGGGGCGCGGCCGAGATCGTCGAGATCGACGCCGCCAACCGCCGGGTCCAGGTGCTGTGCTGACGCCCTTAGGCCCGACCCTGATCGCCGTCACGCAGCGCGTCGCCACCGACGCGCGGACGGGCGAGCGGCGCGACTGCCTGGACCGGCGCTGGCACGTATTCCTGGCGGCGTCGGGCCTGCGCGCACTGATCCTGCCCAACGATACCGCCGCAGCGCTCGACCTCGTGCGCGGCCTCGATCCGGCCGGCCTGATCCTGACCGGCGGCGGCGATCTCGCCGCCTATGGCGGCGACGCGCCGGAGCGCGACGCGGCCGAGACGGCACTGGTCGATTGGGCCAGCGCGCGCGACCGCCCCGTGCTGGGCGTGTGCCGCGGCATGCAGCACCTGCTGCATCTCGGCGGCGTGGCGCTGGAGCGCGTGACCGGGCACGTGCGCACGCAGCACGACCTAAGAGTCGGCGGCAAGCCGGTTTCGGTGAACTCCTATCACGACCGGGCCGCCCTGCGCGTGCCTGGGCACGACTGGGACGTCCTCGCCCGTGCCGCGGACGGCGCCGTCGAAGCCGTGCGGCACCGTGGGCACTTCTGGCACGGGATCATGTGGCATCCCGAGCGCGAGGCGGAGCCGCAGGCGCACGACGTCGCGCTGTTCCGCGCGCATTTCGCCGTCGCTTCGCGGGCCAAGAAATGCGCGGCCTGATCCTCGCCGCCGGCCGCGGCAGCCGCATGGCCGAAGCCACCCATGACCGGCCGAAGGCGCTGGTCACGCTCGGCGGCGTGGCGCTGCTCGACTGGCAGATGGCCGCTATGCGCGGCGCCGGCATCCGGGAGCTTGGCCTCGTGCGCGGCTACCGGGGCGCGGCCTTCGACGGGCGCGGCCTGACGCTGTTCGACAACCCGCGTTGGGCCGAGACGAACATGGTCGCCTCGTTGGCGACCGCGCGGGCCTGGCTCGCATCGGCGCCCTCAGTGGTCAGCTACGCCGACATCTTCTATCCCGCCGAGGCCGTGCGCCGCCTGATGGCGGCCGAAGGCGAGATCGTGCTGGGCTACGATCCGGACTGGCTCGCCCTGTGGTCGCAGCGCTTCGCCGATCCGCTCGCGGACGCGGAGACGTTTCGAATCGAGAGCACGGGCCGCATCGACGACGCCGGCCGCATCCGCGAGATCGGCGGCAAGACGCGCGACGCCGCCGACATCGAGGGCCAGTATGTCGGCCTGTTCCGCCTGACGCCGGCCGGTTGGGAACGGATCGCCACCTTCCTCGACGGACTCGAGCCGGCCGTCCGCGACAGGCTCGACATGACCGGCCTGTTCCGGCGGCTGATTGCCGCCGGCGCCGATATTCGCGGCGTGGCGATCCCGGGGCCGTGGGGCGAGGTCGACCAGCAATCCGATCTGGCGTTGTACGAGGCGATGCTGGCGCGCGGTGCGCTCCGGCAACCCGCGCTCGAAGCAAGCCGCTGCTAGCCGATTGCCGCATGTCCGAGATCATCATCCTGCCGGAACGTGTTCGGCCATTGCCAACGGCGGCTGACCTCGACCGGTTGATGCAATGCCGGTATGCTACCCTGATCATCACAGGGCGCAGCGGTTCAAGCTTGATCCACGCGTGTCTGGACGATCATCGACAGATTGCGCAAATACCCTCAATCTGGAAGTTTCACGATTTCCTGGCCGCGAATTTCGATGTTCTGGGGGCGAGCTCTGGCGAGGTCGCCCGCGCCTTCATCGAGTTTCCGGCTCATGACATGCTGTTCGACACCCGCTGCCCCGGGTCGCTGGCGGCTCGGCTCGGCAAGAGCGGGGACGTCACCATCCTGGTCGGCCGCGGGGCGTTCCAGCATGCAATGGCGAACGCTCTGGATGGATGCCCCGCCGATCCGCGCCGCATCCTCTACGCGGCGGTGCTAGCCTACGAATGGTGTCGTGGTCGCGATACGACGGACGTCCGCGTCGTCCTTCATCATCTGCACCACGGTGACTGGCTGTGGCCCGACCTTCTGATCGACCGCTTCAATCTCTTCGGGTTGAATCCGCCACATGCACTTCAAATCGGGCTCCGGCCCGACTTGCTTCTCGTATCGCTTCGGTCTCCTCATGCCATCCTGCGGTCATACCCGGCGATCGCCGTTGGCGTGAATCCTAGCGGCGCCGACCAAGTAAAGTTCCATGAACGCCTGCTGCGCCTGCTGGCGCAGGACTGGCTCCGGACCCGGGTTGCTGCCGCAAGTGATATGACGGCCGTGGGCATTCGCCTCGAGGACTTGAAGGCCGATCGGCGGGGAACCCTCGGGCAGCTTTGCAGGCTGCTTGGCGTTGATGCCGACGATCCCGCGCTCGACCAAGAAACCCTCTATGGATATCCCTGGCATGAAGAAGCCTGGACGATCGCGAGGAGGCGGGCGATCTTCGAAAATCCCGGCCTCGATCGGGACATGTTCTGGCAGGACGAACTCTTCGCCATGGGCTGCCTGGGAACACTGGCGGCCGAGGTGTATCCGGAAGAGACAATGCATCGCGACCGCAACGATCTATTGCAGAACCTGATTCAAGCGGCCGCTGAACCGCCGCCGACGCTCTTTCCAGACCACAAGACGACAGTCGAGGCACGCGTTCCCGCCATGCAAATGGCCCTGCAGCGCGTGACCTTCATGAACCAGTTCTGGTCGATCGTCGATGCTCATTCCTTGGGGTTCATACGCCTATGCCGGGCGTCTCATGCCGAGCCGCGGCGGGTTGCCGAACATGGTAGCTCGTCCAATACGCAATCGCAGGCAGGCATCGGAGCGACCTGAAATGTTGAGGTCTCTGTGACAGCGGCGCCGCAAGATTGTCCGAAGTAGATCGCGTTCCTGGAGAAATTCGGTCCAACTGGAGCAAAGTCGTCGGTCGACATAAGTGCCTCCACGCGCCAGGGCATGCAATAGCCGAACTCGGCCCTTACGAGATCGAGCTTCCGGACGCGTTCGCAACCGAGTACCACTCGACGATCACAAGGCCGTCTGCACCGACGCCACCCTGAAAGTTGTTTGCTCCGCCGCCGCCGCCGCCACCCGGCGGCGTACCAGAGTTGGCGAACCCGACCGTCAATCCCGTGCGCCCACTACCCAATGGAGCACCAGCCCCCATGCCGCCAATGATGGAAGTGCCAAAATTCCCGCCGCTACCGGCGCCGCTGGCAGTCAAGTTGAGCTGGCCGCCGGAACCGCTCCCAGATACACCGGATGTTCCATTGGCAGCGGAACCGACACCCCACCGCCACCAGTTGCCGAGCAGAACGAACCGAACGACGATGATCCACCCGCTGCGCCGTCTTGCCCGCCGCTCGCCGCGCCGCCGGCGCCGCCCCAAACGCGCACTTTGACGGTCGTTACACCGGCCGGGACGATGAACGTGCCGGAGGTCAGGAACGCTTGCATGCCCACTGGTTGTTCTCCTCATCGTTCAACGGGCGCCCACAGGAGCAAACCCAATTTCGCGATATCGGCTTTCAGGCAAGCGTCAGAACATCCCCTGTGAGAAGGAGGCTTGCAGCGCCCACGTCGGTGCCAGGGCCACCGGATACCGTCGCCCAGATGCCCAAGTCCTTCGGTATTGCCAGCGGATAGTTGATCGACTGGACCGGCATCTGGATCGGGTTGGTCGTTGCCTTGCTGGCAGCGTGCCAGATGATCCGTCGGGCCGCGTCGTAATATGAGCTGGGAGCAGTCGTGTCGGCGTAGATCAGCAAGCCGCCGGCGGTATTCGTTCCGCCGATGTGCAGGATCGCGTTCATCGTTCTGATGATCAGCCCGTTGGTATTGTCCGCGGGCGAAATCACCTGATTGATTGTAGTGCCGCCCCCATACCCCGGTCCCAACTGACCGTTGAAGAACAGAGAGCCGATCGGCTCCGCGTTTCCGATTCCCAGGATCACGACGTGCTCCGTGCGATATAGCGTTCGAAAAATGAGGGCACGCAATTCGAACTCTTGCAACGGATTTCACTTCTAATTAGAGAAAAAGTAAATCCTTCACATTGCATTTCGAGCACTGCCGCTCGCTCTGTGCGATTCGAGCCAGAGGGCAGTCGCGCCGATCTATGCGCGCGCCGATCGACCGCCAAAGTCGCCGCCACGGATCGACAGCGCCGGTCCCATTGACGCGACGCATGCCGACTGGGGCGAGATGCGTGACGGGCTGGCAGCGGCCGGCAATGACTCGCTGGTTTCTCCATCCACTGACTGCCGGCAGCCGCCGCGCAACGCCTTGGCCCATTGAGCCTCTGCCGGCGCTCGCGTGCGTCCGTGGACGACCCCGGGGAGCGATTCTACGCCGCATCCGCCCGCCCGGATCAGTGAACACCCTCACACGTCCGCCCTGCGGACGGGCTAATATGCGCGCCCGGGGCGGCCGATGGCCGTCGCCACACCCGACCTCACCACCTGTCTCGCGCGGAGGACGCCCTCATGACGTCACGCCCTGGCCTGTTCCCGTTCCACCGTCCCGTCCGTACCGGCGCCCTCGTGCTGTCCGCCCTGCTGCTGCCGGCAGCCACCTTTGCCGCCGACGGCAAGTGGGCCGGCACGCTCGACTGCACCGACGGCTGGGGCAATCCGCTCGCCGTGCCGGTCGAGGCCGAGGCCAAGGGCCAGGAGATCCAAGTCAAGATCGGCAGCTCGCGGTTCAACCGCCCGATCGACGGCAACGGCGCGTTCACGGTCGGCCTCGGCCTCGGGCGCGACGAGCGCGTGGCCCATTTGCGCGGCACGACCGGGCCAAGCCTGACCCTCGAGCCCGACGGCGGCGAGGTCGTCTGCTCGGCCAGCATCCCGTCGGCCGGCGGCGCGGTCGTCGCCGCCGCGCCCGCTGCCCCCGCCGCGCCGCCCTCGCCCGTCATGCTGGCGCAGGCTGAGCCGCGCATCGCGCGCGCCTCGGCGCGCGTC
>JAKLKW010000279.1 GCA_023150455.1 Alphaproteobacteria bacterium
CGCCCGGCGGCAAGAAGCGCGGGCGCTGCGTCTCGCCGCGCCCGCTGCCGATGCGCATCGCCGGGTCCTTCGCCGACCGCATCCGTCCATCGACCATGATGCAGAGCTTCAACTACGACGACCTGGCCGACCACCATGCGGCCGCGCGTCCCTGGCCGGTGCTGCTGCGCTTCGGCCCGCGCGCGCTCTGGAACAAGCTGACCGGCCGGCGCTCGATGGGCGGCGCGCTGATCGCGGGCCTCGTGCGCGGCTGCCTGGACCACGGCGTGGAGATCAGGCTCGAAGCGCCGGCACTCGGGCTAATCGTCGAGCATGGGCGCGTGGTCGGCGCGCGAGTCGCGGCCCCGGGCGGCAGCGAAACGATCCGCGCGCGCCGCGGCGTCCTGCTGGCGACCGGCGGCTTCGAGTGGAACCCCGAGCTGATGGCCCGCTACCTGCCCGGGCCGGTCGAGCTGACGGCCTCGCCCAGCACGAACACCGGCGATGGCCAGAGGATGGCCGAGGCGGTCGGCGCCGAGCTCGCGCACATGGACCAGGCGCTGATCCACCCGGTGAAGGAGACGACCTATGAAGGCCGGCAGGCGGGTGCGCCCAGCTCGGACCTCAAGCTGCCGCACATCATGCTGGTCAACCTGCACGGGAAGCGCTTCGTCAACGAGGTTCAGGTCAACATCGGTCTCGCCTTCGCCGAGCGCGACCCCGCGACGGGATACCCGGTGAACCTGCCGGCCTGGCGCATCTTCGACCGGCAATACGCGCGCAAATACCCGCGCGTGCTGCCGATGAGCCGCAAGCCGCCCGGCTTCTATACGGCCGGCTCGCTGGCCGGGCTCGCGCGCCTCATCGGCGTCGATCCGGCCGGCCTCGAGGAAAGCGCGCGCCGCATGAACGCGTTCGCGCGCGCGGGCCGGGACGACGACTTCGGCCGCGGCAGCCACTGCTGGGATGTGACCACGATCGGCGACCCGAAGCACCGTCCCTGCCCCGTGCTCGGCACGATCGAAGAGCCGCCGTTCCACGCCATCCCGTACCATGCGGCCTATCTCGGCACGAAGGGCGGGGCGCGCACCAACGAGCATGGCCAAGTCCTGCGACCGGACGGCAGCCGCATCGCGGGGCTCTACGCCGCGGGAAACGCCATGGCAAACCCGATCGGCTCAAAGGCCGTCGGCGCCGGCACGACCATCGGCCCGTGCCTGACCTGGGGCTATGTCTGCGGCCTGAGCATGCTGCGCGAGAACGCCTGAACCGCGTTACGCCGCGCGTCACTCTGAATTCGCCGAACCGCCGTCGCCTCCTGGCTGCGGCCCCGTGCGAGGCGCGCGAGAGCGTCTGCACCGAGCTTCGGCTCCACGCGCTGCCGCAGAACGCGGCGGCGGCGTTCTGCCGGGCCTTCGACGCGCGGACCGTTGTGCGCGCAATGGTCTAGAAGCACGGCGAGCGGCGTGAGGATCCTGGTCATGGCGCTGCGCGCCGACACCTCACGGTCGGCGCCCGAGCACGAGTTAACCTATGATGACGTGTGATGAATTGACAGTCCGGTGTCCTCGCCGTAGTTTGGTATGACCTCAACACATTGAGGGTATGCACGCGCCATAACAATAATCCGGCGCGCCAACGGGAGGAATATCGTCATGCACTTTCGCTCCGCGATTCTGTCTGCCGTCGCTGCAGCGGCGCTCTTGCTGGCTGCGCCGGATCCGGCGCTGTCCCAGACTGCGCCGAAGCCGATGGTCCTGAAGGGCCAGTCCTCGCATCCGGCCGCATCCAACTTCCACCTGATCTTCAAGCTCTGGGCCGAGACGACCGAGAAGATGTCGGGCGGCCGGCTGAAGATCGAGACGCTGCCCGCCGGCGCCATCGTGCCGGCCTTCGAAACCTTCGACGCGGCCTCGCGCGGCGTGCTCGACCTCGGCATGGCGCCGTTCGGCTACATCCTGGGCAAGAGCCTGGTCGGCATCCCGCTGTCGCACGGGCCGCTGTTCGGCATGGACGGCGTCGACTATTTCGGCTGGTACTACGACGGCGGCGGCATGGCGCTGCTGGAGGAGTTCTACCGCGACGTCATCAAGCTGAACCTGGTCGCCTTCCCGATCCCGACCGACTATCCCCAGGGCATGGGTTGGTTCAAGAAGCCGATCAAGAACCTGGCCGACCTCAAGGGCATCAAGTA
>JAKLKW010000116.1 GCA_023150455.1 Alphaproteobacteria bacterium
AGGCGCCTGAGGCAATCGAGGCGGCGGGCAAGCGGCGTCGCCGCCCAGGCGGCCTGCGCGGCGCGGGCCTCGGCGACGGCTTCCGCCGGGGTCATTCGGCGGCGCGCAGCTCCGTCGCCGGGGCAGGCGCTGCGACGTGCCGGTCCAGGAACGAAGCATCGCGTCCGAGGTCCTGGAGCAGCAGGCGCGAGGAGATGCGCGCGCCCTCGTAGATCACCGGCAGTCCGCTGCCGGGATGCGTGCCGCCGCCCACGATGTACATCCCGTCGATGTCCTCGAACCGGTTGCGGGGACGGAAATGTAGCATCTGGTCGAAGCTGTGCGACAGGTTGAAGGTGGCGCCGAGATGGATGTTCATCTCGTCCTCCCAGTGCGTCGGCGTCATGACGCGCTCGAAGCGGATGCGCCGCTCGACGTCCGTGAACCCGACGCGGGCAAGCCGGTCGAGCGCGATGCGGCGGTAGCGCTGGGTCTCGACCGACCAGTCGACATCGGGATGGCGATGCGTCACCGGCACCAGCACGTAGAGCGTGCTGCAGCCCTTGGGCGCCAGGGTCGGATCGGTCACGCAGGCGTTCTGCACGTAGAAGGACGGATCGTCCGACAGGACGTGCCCGTGCTCGATCTCGCGCAGGTTCCGGCGGTAGTCCCTGGCGATGTAGATCGTGTGGTGCGGCAGCGGGTCGGGCGCGCCGTCGAGGCCGAGATAGAGCATGAAGGTCGAGCACGAGAAGCGCTTGCGCGCGACCTTGGCGTCGCGCCAGCGCCGCCTGAGCGCATCGGGCACCAGCCGCGTCAGGGCATGGGCGAAATCGGCGTTCAGCACCACGGCGTCGGCGCGGTACTCGGCCGCGCGCGTGCGCGCGCCGACCACGCGGCTTCCCTCGAACGTCAGCGCCTCGACCGGCTCGCCGAGGTGGATGCGCGCGCCGAGCGCCTGCGCCGCGCGCGCCATCGCCTGCGAGACCGCGCCGCAGCCGCCGACCGGGTGGAACACGCCGTGCTCGTACTCGAGGAAGGCGAGGATCGAGAACAGGCTGGGGCAGCGGAACGGCGACATGCCCAGGTACTTGGCCTGGAAGGTGAAGGCGATCCGGATGCGCGGGTCGCTGAAATAGTCGGACGTCACCTTCATCAGCGAGCGGTGCGGCGCCAAGAGCGGCAGCAGCTTCAGCATCGCCGGCCGCAGCAGGTCGGCCCAGCCGAGGAAGGGCCGCTCCAGCGCCGGGCGGAAGCGCTCCATCTTCAGCCGGTTGTCCTGCATGTAGCGGCGGAACGCCTTGGCGTCGTCCGGGCTGATCGCGGCGATCTGCCGCTCCATTTCCGCGATGTCGGGCGTGGCGTCGAGCGCGCCGCCTTGACCGAATACCAGCCGGTATTGCGGGTCCAGCCGCACCATCTCGGCCGCGCGCGCCAGGTCGAAGCCGCAGGCGGCGTAGATCTCGGAGAGCACGCGCGGATAGAGGAAGAAGGTCGGGCCGATGTCGAAGCGGAACGTGCCCGACCGGCTCTGACCCGAGCCGGCTTGGGCCTCGAACGTGCCGGTGCGCCCGCCGACGCGCGGCTGCGCCTCGAGCACGGTCACGTCGAGCCCGGCGCGCGCCAGCAGCATGGCGGCCGCCAGGCCGCCCGGCCCGGCACCGATCACGACGACGCGCGGCGTGCGTGTCCGCGCAGCACCCATGCCTGGAAGTCCCCCGTAGCTTCTGCCCAAGGGCCATTCGACCCAAGACCGGCCCGGTCTTGCCGCCGGGCGCGCCGCGCTGGATCGCCCTTGGCGGCGGCCCGAACGCAGGCGGCAAGAATAGGCGGGGCCTGCTGTGGATTGCGAGCGCTATCCATGGAATCCAGGCGCCGCAGGCGTTCGGCGACGGTTGCCGGCGCGGCGGGCCTCATGTCAAATTGCCGACGATTCGTCGTTGAGGGCCGATCGGGCCGAACGCCGATTTGCCGTCGCTCGAGTGGAGCGACGGCGGATCGTCAGGGGATGACCAGCCCATTTGGGTGAACAGCCGACTTGCGTGACCGGGGCCGTAGGGCAGCGCTTGGGAGAGCGTCGGCATGACCGCGCCGCAGCTTGCCGTGCTGCTGGCCGCATCGGCCTGCTTCGCGAGCTACGGGTGGGGCCTGGTCCGGTTCTTCCGCGACCCGGGCGGATCGCGGCGCGAGATTCAGCTGGTCAAGGCGGCCACCACGCTGGCGGTGGTCGCCCACGTCGCCACCATGCTGTTCGCGTTCGACTTCGCGGCCTGGCGGTTCTGGCCGGCCATGGCGCTCTATGCCGTCTCGCTCGCCCTCTTCTGGTGGGCGATCGCGGTGAACCTCAGGCGGCCGCTGTCGATCGCCTTCTCGCACGACCGCCCGGAGCACCTGGTGACCGAGGGGCCCTACGCGGTCGTGCGCAATCCGCTCTACGTCTCCTACGTGCTCTGCTGGATCGCGGGGATGCTGGCGACGGGGCAGTGGCCGCTGGGCCCGACCGTCGTCGTCCTCGGCTGGCTCTACCATCGCGCCGCCCTGGCGGAGGAGGCGAAGTTCAGGGATTCGCCGCTGGCGGCCGCCTACGCGGCCTACGCGGCGCGCACCGGGCGCTACCTGCCGCGCTGGCCGCGGCGCGCCGGGTGACGGTCCCGGTCCCCGCGATCGGGCCATGATCCGCGTCCGCAACCTCTGCAAGAGCTTCGGCGCGCGCGTCGCCGTCGAGGGGCTGTCGTTCGACGTCGATCCCGGCGAGTCGTTCGGCCTGCTGGGCCCGAACGGCGCCGGCAAGACCACGACCATGCACCTGCTGGCCGGCCTGGTGGCGCCCGATTCCGGCGAGATCGAGATCGCCAACATGACCGATCCCACGCGCAAGGCGGTGCGGCGCAATCTCGGCATCGCGCCGCAGGTGCTGGCGCTGTACGAGGACCTGACGGCAGAGCAGAACGCGCTGTTCTTCGGCCGCCTCTACGGCCTCGGCGGCGCCAAGCTCGACCAGCATGCCGCCTGGGCGCTCGACTTCGTGGGCCTGAGCGAACGCAAGCGCGATCCGGTGCGCACCTTCTCCGGCGGCATGGCGCGCCGGCTCAATCTCGCCTGCGCGCTGGTGCACAACCCGCCGGTGCTGCTGCTGGACGAGCCGATGGCGGGCGTCGACCCGCAGTCGCGCAACCTGCTGCTCGAGAACATCCGCCATCTCAAGGCGCATGGGCGCACCATCGTCTACAGCTCGCACTACCTCGCCGAGGCCGAACAGCTGTGCGACCGCGTGGCGATCGTCGACGACGGCCGCATCCTGGCCCTCGACACGGTCGAGGACCTGGTGGCGAGCTACGGCGGGCCGGCCCAGGTCGAGGTCGAGTTCGCGGGCCCGCCGCCGGCCTGGATGGGCGACCTGCCGGGCAACGTGGCGGGGCGGACCTGGCAGTTCCAGTCGGACGATCCGCTCGGCTACCTCGCGCGGCTGTCGGCCGAGGGCGCCGACTTCCTGTCGGTCCGGGTCGACGCGCCCGGCCTCGAATCCGTGTTCCTGTCGCTGACCGGGCGGAGGCCGCGCGACTGATGGGTTCGAGGCCGGCAACGATCGTGAATTCCTGTCCCCCCTCCCCTTGCGGGAAAGGGTTAGGGGGAGGGGTCGTCACGATGCGCGGGACGGCCAGAGGAGCAGCCTCGACATCACGCGATACACAGACCGGCGCCGCTCTGACCGGGGCGCCCCCTCCCCCTAACCCTTTCCCGCGAGGGGAGGGGGGACGAGAATACAGCGCGAACGCGCCGTGCATTCGATCGCGCGATTCCCATCGGCGTCTTCGCCGGGCCGCGGGGGAACCATGCCGGCAATCCTGACCCTCGCGGCCAAGGACCTGATGCTGTTGTGGCGCGACAAGGCGGCGCTGTTCTGGGTGTTCCTGTTCCCGGTGGCGGTGGCGGTGCTGTTCGGCGTGATGTTCGGCGGCGGCCTGCGCGGCGTCGCGGTGCTGCCGGTCATGCTGCTGGACCAGGACGGCACGCCGGGCTCGCGCGCCTTCGTGAAGTCGCTGGAGGAATCGCCCGCGCTCAAGGTGCAGCACGCCGCCGACCTGGAAGCCGGCGACGCGGCGGTCCGGCGCGGCCAGGTGGTCGCGCTGCTGGTCGCGCGCGCCGGCCTCGACAAGGCGCTTTCCGGCAAGAAGCTCGACGAGGCCGCGCTCGAGTTGCGCGCCGACCCGTCGCGCCGCGCCGAGCTCGGCGTCCTGCGCGGGCTGATCGCCGAGGCGGCGATCGCCAACATCGTGGTGCCGCAGCCGATGGAGCTGGTGCCGGGCCTGCGCGCCGCGGCCGGCGTGCCCACCGCGCCCAGGCTGGACGTGGTCGCCGTCGCCGGCGGGCGCGACCGGCCGCGCACGCCGTTCGAGCTGTCGTTCCCCGCCGGCATGGCGTGGGGGCTGATCGGGTGCGTCGCGACCTTCGCGCTGTCGATCGTGCGCGAGCGCCAGGCCGGCACGTTCCTGCGCCTGCGCGCTGCGCCGCTGTCGCGCGGCGACATCCTGGCCGGCAAGGCGCTGGCGTGCTGGCTCGCCTGCATGGCCGAGCTTCTGCTGCTGCTCGCCGTCGGCATGCTGTTCTTCAAGATCCGGCCGGGCGCCCCGGGGCCGCTGCTCGCGGCCTTCGCCGCGTCCTCCGCCGGCTTCGTCGGGCTGATGATGCTCTTGAGCCAGGTCGGGCGCGGCGAGATGGCGGTCGCCTCGGCCGGCTGGGCCGTCATGCTGGTGCTGGCCATGTTCGGCGGCGCGATGATGCCCTACTTCCTGATGCCGGAATGGATGCAGGACCTCGGCCAGCTGAGCCCCGTGCGCTGGGCCATCATGGTGCTCGAGGGCACGCTGTGGCGGGGCTTGAGCTGGCGCGAGGTGCTGCGGCCGTGCTCCACGCTGGTCGGCATCGGGCTCATGAGCTTCACGATCGGCGTCATGCTGCTGCGCCGCCGCGCGACGTGAGCCGGGCCTTGGCCGGCGCTTCCGTCACCGTCCTGCTGCCGAACTACCGCACGCCCGAGCTGACGCGGCTGTGCCTGCGCCTGCTGCGCAAGCACACGCCGCCGGGGCGGATCGCGGTGGTCGCGATCGACAACGACTCGGGCGACGAATCGACCGCCTACCTGCGCTCGCTCGGCTGGATCACGCTGATCGAGCGGCCCAGGGTCGCCGGCGAGAAGCCGTGGGTGGCGCATGCGCGCGCGCTGGACCTCGGCCTCGGGCGCGCGGCGACGCCCTACGTGCTGTCGATCCACACCGACACGCTGGTGCGCGATCCGGGCTGGCTCGACTGCCTGCTCGATCCCATCGCGGCCGACGCCAAGGTGGCCGGCGTCGGCAGCTGGAAGCTCGAGATCGAAGAGCGCCCGCGCTGGCGGCGCGCGCTCAAAGGCATCGAGCGCCGCGCGCAGCTGGCCGTGCTGCCGCTGCTGGGCAAGGGCCACGGCAAGATCGAAGGGCACGGCGAGAACTACCTCTATCTGCGCAGCCACTGCGCGCTCTACCGCACCGAGCTGCTCAAGCGCCACGGCCTGTCGTTCGCCGAGGGCGAGCTGCCGGCCGGCAAGGCGATGCATCGCCGGCTGGAAGATCTCGGATACCGCCTGGTGTTCCTCGATCCCGCCGCGCTCGGCCGGCACGTGCTGCACGTGAACAACGCGACCATGGTGCTGAACCGCGAGTTCGGCGGCACGCGGCGCTTCCGCGACCGCGGCATGCGGCGGATCGCCCACGCGCTCGACGCCGTCGACGCGCGCGCCGTGCTCGCCGACGCCGCGCTGGACCGGTAGACGCCGTCAGCGCCGGCCGAGGATCGCGTCGACCACCGGCGGCAGGCTGTCGCGCCAGGACGGCCGCGCCACCGCGAAGGTCGCGACCGTCGTCGCGCAGTCGAGCTCGGAGTTGGCCGGGCGCCGCGCGCGGGTCGGGTACGCGGCGGTCGGGACCGGCACCAGGCGCGGCGGCTCGAGCCCGTGGCTCGCGGCGCGCGCGAAGATCGCCTGGGCGAAGCGGTACCAGGTCGTCGAGCCGGCATTGCAGTAATGGTAGGTCCCGGCGACCGCGCTTGGATCGGCCAGCACCGCGCGCGCGATCGCGACCAGCGCGCGCGCCAGGTCGTCGGCGGCCGTCGGGCAGCCGCGCTGGTCGTCGACGACACGGAGCTCGGTCTGCTTGCCGATGCGGCCGAGCATGGTGCGCACGAAGTTGCCGCCATGCGCGCCGAACACCCAGGACGTGCGCAGGATGACATGCGCCGGCAGCGCGTCGCGCACCAGCTCCTCGCCTTCGGCCTTGCTGCGGCCATAGACGCCGAGCGGCGCCGTCTTGTCCCCGGGCCGCCACGCGCCGGCCCTGGCGCCGTCGAACACGTAGTCGGTCGAGACCTGGATCAGCGCCGAGCCGCGGCGCTGGCAGGCCTGGGCCAGAAGCCCGGCCCCGTCGCGGTTGACGGCCATCGCCTCGAGCGGCTCGTCCTCGGCCTTGTCGACGGCGGTGTAGGCGGCAAGGTTGATCACCAGCTCGGCGCGGGAATGGGTCAGCGCCGCGATCACCTGGTCCGAGCGGCGGATGTCGAGCGCCGCGCGGTCGGCGCCGACCAGCTCCAGGTCGGCCGATGGCGGCAGCGACAGGAGGGCGTGTCCGACCTGGCCGCCGGCGCCGGTCACCAGGATGCGGCGGGGCTCGCTCATGTGGCCGGGGTCATGGATGAGACGCGGACGGCATGTCCATCAGCCACTCGCGCGGCAGATCCTCCAGGCGCGGGTGCTTGCGGTCCTTGTCCGACAGGATCGCCAGGGCCGGGTCGACGGGCCAGGCGATCGCCAGCGCCGGGTCGTCCCAGGCAAGGCCGCGGTCGAGCGTCGGCGCGTAGTCGGCGCCGACCTTGTAGATCACGTCGCAGTCCGGCTCAAGCGTGCAGTAGCCGAAGGCGAAGCCGATGGGCACGAAGATCTGTTCGCCGCGCGCGGCCGTCAGCTCGACGCCGGCGTGCCGGCCGAAGCGCGGGCCCCGCCGGCGCAGGTCGACCGCCACGGCGAACACGCGGCCGCGCACGACGCGCACGAGCTTGGCCTGCCAGGCCGGCGGCGACTGGAAATGCAGGCCGCGCACCGTGCCGGCGGCGCGGTTGTGGGCCTGGTTGTCCTGCACGAAATCGACGTCGATGCCGGCCGAGCGGAACTTCGCGCGCTGCCAGGTCTCGGTAAAGTAGCCGCGCGGGTCGGCGAAGCGCGGCGGAACGACGATCCTCACCTCGGGCAGCGCGGTGTCGATGAACTGCATCGGGATTCCCTGTCGCGCCCCGGATTGGGGCCGGGCGAAGCGCGAGCGCGGCGGGCTGGTCAGGACTTGCGGCGACCCGCTTTGCGCGGCCTGGCGGCGGGTTTTGCCGGCGCCTCGGCGGCGCGCCGGGGCGCCTTGCGCATGGCCTTCCGCCGCTTCGGCGCGGCGGCCGCTTCCGCCTGCACCGGCGCCGCGGGCTGGCCGCCGCCGGAGTCCGCCATCTGGCCCAGGCTGCCCATGCTCTCCATGACGGTGCGGTTCAGCGCCGACACGACTTCGCCGTTGTACTCGATCAAGAGCTCGGTCAGCTCGCCCAGGTGGTGCATGGTGGCGTCGGCGGCGTTGGTGAGGGTGCGGAGGTTGCTCTGCGTCGCGTCCTTGAAGCGGTCGGGCTGGGTCATGGCCTGGGCGCTGCCCATCAGCTCGCGCGTCGAGGTCTCGATCAGCTCGGCCTGGCGGCGCGCCAGGTTCTCGAGGTCGACGGCGACGCGCCTGCCCGCCTCGAGCAGCGCTTCCATCGTGTTGTTCCGGCCCGGCAGCAGCGATCCCGGATCGAGGCCGCGATAGCGGAACAGCGCCATCAGGCGTTCGAACGACGAGCGGATGTCCGACATGGCGCGCCTCCCCACCGCGACGCCCCGGGGAAGGGCGAACGATAGCCCAGGTCGGGCGCCGCCGTCACCTGCGCAGCACCGGCGCGCGCATCAGATGGTCAAGCCGCCGTCGATGGACATGGCCTGGCCGGTGACGAACACGGCGTCGTCGCTGGCGAGGTAGACGCACATGGCCGCGATCTCCTCCGCCGTGCCCAGGCGGCCCATCGGCTGGCGCGCGATGAAGGCCTTGCGCGCCTCGACCGGATCGGCGAAGGCGGCGATGCGCTGGTCGAGCGACGGCGTCTGCACGGTGCCCGGGCAGACGGCGTTGCAGCGGATGCCCTTGCCGACGAAGTCGATCGCCACCGACTTGGTGAGCCCGATCACGGCGGCCTTGGTCGTGCCGTAGACGCAGCGGTTGACGATGCCCTTCAGCGACGAGGCGACCGAGGCGATGTTGACGATCGCGCCGCCGCCGCGCTCGACCATGCCGGGCAGCGCGGCCTTGATCGTGTTCGCCATGCCGAGGACGTTCAGGTTCCACGAGAACGCCCAGTCCTTGGCCTCGGCGTCCAGGATCGTGCCGTGGTGCACGAAGCCCGCCACGTTGACCAGCGCGTCGATGCGGCCGGCCTCGGCGACGGCGGCGGCGACCGCGGCGGCGTCGGTGACGTCGAGCGTGCGGGTGGCGATGCTCTTGTTCGCGGCCAGCTCGGCCAGCTTCGCCTGGTTGACGTCGGTGGCGACGACGCGCGCGCCCTCGGCGGCGAAGGCCAGCGCGGTCGCGCGCCCGATCCCCTGTGCCGCCGCGGTGACAAAAGCGGTCTTGCCCTGCAGCCGGTTGGCCATCGCCCGGAAACTCCTTCGAATTGCCCCTCAAGCGGCGCTATCTGTACAAGCCGTCGTCCGGCCGTGCAAACAGCCGTGCAAACAATGGAGGCAGCATGAAGTACCAGGGCGGGTGCCATTGCGGGCACATCAGGTTCGAAGCCGAAGGCGAAATCGCGCAGGTGCTCGACTGCAACTGCTCGTTCTGCCGGAAGCGCGGCGGGCTGCTGTGGTTCATCCCGCGCGCGCAGCTCAAGCCGACCACGCCGGAGGCCGATCTCGCGACCTATCGGTTCAACACACGCAAGCTCGCGCATCATTTCTGCCGCGACTGCGGCATCGCGCCCTTCAGCGAGGGCACCGACCCGGGCGGGCGCGCCATGGCCGCCGTCAACGTGCGCTGCCTGGACGGGGTGGAGACGTCGGACCTGACGATCGTGAAGTTCGACGGGCGTTCGAAATGAGCCGCTTGCGTTGCCTCGACCGGCCGGAAAGCGTAGATTGGCGTCTATCCCCGCAATCGTCCCGCCGGAGCCTCGAAGCGCCATGTCGACCGCGTCGCCGCTCACCATCCGCCTCAACCCGGCCGACAACGTGGTCGTGGCCCGGGCGGACCTGCTCGACGGCGTCGAGCTGCCCGGCGAACGGGTGAAGTGCCGCCAGCGCATCCCCGCCGGCCACAAGGTCGCCACCGCCGCGGTCGCCGCCGGCCAGCCGGTGCGCAAGTTCGACCAGATCATCGGCTTCGCCAAGGACGCGATCCGGCCCGGCGACCATGTCCACGTGCACAACGTCGCCTTCCAGGCGTTCGAGCGCGACTACGCCGCCGGCAGCGACGCGCGCCCCACCCAGTATTTCACCGGGGATGCGCGGGCGACGTTCGAGGGCTTCGTCAGGCCGAACGGCCGCGTCGGCACGCGCAACTACATCGGCGTGCTGACCTCGGTGAACTGCTCGGCGACGGTCGCGCGCTACATCGCCGATCAGTTCAACCGCGGCGACGCGCTCCAGGACCATCCGACCGTCGACGGCGTCGCCGCCTTCGTGCACGCGACCGGCTGCGGCATGGCGGGCTCGGGCGACGGGTACATGAACCTGCAGCGCACGCTGTGGGGCTACGCCAGCCACCCGAACTTCGCCTCGGTCGTCATGGTCGGCCTCGGCTGCGAGGTGGCGCAGCTTTCCTATCTGCTCGACATGTACGGCATCAAGCCGGGGCCGCATTTCCAGGTCATGACCATCCAGGACTCCGGCGGCACGCGGAAGTCGGTCGAGCGCGGCGTGGCGCAGATCAGGGAGATGCTGCCCGACGCCGCCAGGGCCAGGCGGCAGACCGTGTCGGCCGAGCACATCGCGCTCGCGCTGCAGTGCGGCGGATCGGACGGCTATTCCGGCATCACCGCCAACGCGGCGCTCGGCGCCGCGTCGGACCTGGTGGTGCGCCACGGCGGCACGGCGATCTTGAGCGAGACGCCCGAGATCTACGGCGCCGAGCACCTGCTCACGCGCCGCGCCGCCAGGCCCGAGGTCGCCGACCGGCTGATCGAGCGCATCAAGTGGTGGGAGGACTACTGCCGGCGCAACGACGGCGAGATGAACAACAACCCGTCGCCGGGCAACAAGGCCGGCGGGCTCACCACCATCCTCGAGAAGTCGCTCGGCGCCGCCGCCAAGGGCGGCACGACCAACCTGACCGCCGTCTACAAGTACGCCGAGCCGGTCAAGGAGAAGGGCTTCGTGTTCATGGACACGCCCGGCTACGACCCGTGCTCGGCCACGGGCCAGGTGGCCGGCGGCGGCAACGTCATCTGCTTCACCACCGGCCGCGGCTCGGTGTTCGGCTGCAAGCCGGCGCCGTCGATCAAGCTCGCCACCAACACGCCGATGTTTGAGCGCATGGAAGAGGACATGGACATCAACTGCGGCGACATCGTCGACAGCGGCGTCTCGATCGCCGAGAAGGGCGAGGAGATCTTCAAGCTGATCCTCGACGTCGCCTCGGGCAAGAAGTCGAAGAGCGAGCAGCTCGGCTTCGGCGACAACGAGTTCGTGCCGTGGCAGATCGGCGCGACGATGTGAGAGCGATGCGGAGCGTGGCCATGAAGACCGCGGGGATCCTGGTGCTGCTGCTGGCCGCCGTCGGCGCCGGCCCGGCCGCCGCCGAGGAGCCGATGATCCATCACCGCAATCCCGAGCGCTACCAGGCGCCGCCGCCGCTGCCGCAGCCGGCGATGCCGCAGCCGCCCAAGGCGGCCGCGCAGAAGCCCGGCTCGCCCGACGTGCTGGAGGACGAGAACGAGGAGCGCCGCAGCGGCCTCAGGCCGCTGAAGCAGAAGCCGCTCGAGCCGGGCGCCAAGCCCGAGATGGTCGGCAAGGAGAAGCTGTGGACCACGCGCGACCCGCCCAACCAGCGCGGGCCCTTCGCCTTCCTCGGCAACCGCATCGGCGATCCGCTCGAGAGCGTGTTTCCCGATCCCGACGAGAAGGACGAGTTCGGCATGGCGCTGTGCCGCGAGACGGCGGGCCTGCCCGGCTTCCTCGACTGCACCGACGACAGCATCTCGAGCCTGGTGAACGGCGTGCGCTCGCTGCGCTACCGCGGGGTCGAGGTCAGCTACCTCAACTACCGCTATCTCGACCGCAAGCTGGTCGGCTTCCAGATGGGCTTCCCGAGCGAGAATTTCGGCAAGCTGGAGGACGCGCTGGAAAAGCAATACGGCGCGCCGCACACGAAGGAGGACTCGATCTGGAAGATCCGGCCGGGCTACGAGCTGAAGGTCCGGACCATCGCCTGGAACACGCCGCACGGAACGATGTCGATGAAGTCGCGCGCCGAGGCGACCGAGGCCGGCATGCTGTCGCTCATCGAGCCGAAGGCCGAGGAGCACTACAACGCGCTGCGCTACAAGCTGATGGTGTCGCGCGGCTTCAACGTGCCGAAGGGCGGGGCGAAGCCGGGCGAGGAGGGCGGCGGCGACAAGAAGCCGGCCGGGGACGAGCCGGCGGACGCCGCGGCCAAGGACGACAGGAAGCCCGCCGCAGCCGCGCCGAGCGCCAAGCGCCTGCAGATGGAATAGCGCCGGACGCGCGCCGGCCGCTCCGCGATCCCCGTACTCGTGATAGGTATAGGACATTCGACGCCTTGAACCGGGCGCGCGGGCATGGTACTTGCGCCCGGTCGTTCGGTCGTCATACAAGTTGGGAACAGGCGCGCGGTCCAAGCGCCGCAACGGAGGAGGAAATCGCTCATGGACAGACGGAATTTCGCTGGTCTGATCGCGGCCTCGGCCATCCTGGCCGCGGGCCTGGGCGCCACACCGGCGGCGCTGGCGCAATCCAAGCAGGTCTTGAAGGCCACCGACGTGCATCCGCTGGGATATCCCACGGTCGAGGCGGTGGTGCGCATGGGCAAGAAGCTGGAGACGGCGACCAACGGGCGGCTGTCGATCCAAATGTACCCGTCGATGCAGCTCGGCGGCGAGAAGGAGATGATCGAGCAGACGCAGGTCGGCGCGATCCAATACGCCCGCATCAGCGTCGGCCCGATGGGCAGCATCGTCGACGACCTCAACGTCTTCAACATGCCGTTCGTGTTCCGCGACGTGCCGCACATGAACAAGGTGATCGACGGCCCGATCGGCGACGAGCTCTTGAAGAAGCTGACCGACAGCCCGACCAGCAAGCTGGTCGGCCTGTGCTGGATGGATGCCGGCGCGCGCAGCTTCTACAACAGCAAGAAGCCGGTGAAGACCATCGACGACCTCAAGGGCCTCAAGATCCGCATGATGGGCAATCCCATCTTCGTCGACACGGCCAACGCGATCGGCGCCAACGGCATCGCCATGGGCTTCGACCAGCTCATCAGCGCGCTGCAGACCGGCGTCGTCGACGGCGCGGAGAACAACCCGCCGTCCTACGAGTCGGGCAAGCACTACCAGTTCGCCAAGTACTACTCGCTGAGCGAGCACCTGATCATCCCCGAGATCCTGGTGTTCTCGCGCGCGACCTGGGACAAGATGTCGAAGGACGACCAGGCCTTGCTCACGAAGCTCGCCAAGGAGGCGCAGAAGGAAGAGCGCACGCTGTGGAACGAGCGCGAGAAGGCCTCGATGGCGGAGCTGAAGAAGCAGGGCATCGAGGTGATCACCTTCTCGCCCGACGAGAAGAAGAAGTTCCAGGCCGCGGTGAAGCCGGTCTGGGACAAGTACGGCGCGAAGTACACGGCGCTGGTGCAGCGGATCCAGGACGTCAAGTAGCGTCGCACCGTCCGAAGCGGCCGCCGGACTCGCCCGGCGGCCGTTTTGCGTCAGGGCAGGGCTCGGGGCAGGGGGAAGCGATGAAAGCGGCCTATGTGCGGGCGATGGAGGCGATCTACATCCTCTGCATCGTCGTCGCCGGCTTCTGCATGATCGTCATGACGATCATCATCCCGGTCGGCGTCTTCTTCCGCTACGCGCTCAACAGCGCGCTGGCCTGGCCCGAGCCCGCCGCCACGATCATGATGATCTATTTCAGCTTCATCGGTGGCGCCGCCGTCTATCGCGCCAACGCGCACATGGCGGTCACGGCGCTGCTGAACGCCGTGCCCGAGCATGCGCGCCGCGCCATGAACGCGGTCGTCCACGTCTGCATGCTGGTCGTCGCGCTGTTCATGCTGGTCTACGGCGCGCACCTCGTGCAGATCACCTGGAACCAGGTGATCGCGGACTTCCCGTGGCTGAGGACCGGCTGGACCTACATGCCGATCCCGCTCTGCGGCGCGCTGACGCTGCTGTTCATCGTCGAGCGGGTGTGGGCCGGGCTGCCGCCGCCGGAGTCGGTCATGTACAGCGACGCGCCGATGGGGCTCGAGTAGCCGATGGCGATCCTCATCCACATCGGCTCGTTCGCGCTTCTGTGCTTCCTCGGCATGCCGGTCGCCTACGCGCTGGGCCTGAGCTCGCTGTTCGCGGCGCTGTGGATCGACATCCCGCTCGAGGCGGTGATGCTGAAGATCTCCGACGGCACCGACGACTTCGCGCTGCTGGCGATCCCGTTCTTCGTGCTGGCGGGCGCGATCATGGCCGAGGGCGGCATGGCGGCTCGGCTGGTGAACCTGGCCAAGGTGTTCGTCGGCTTCATCCGCGGCGGCCTGGCGCTGGTCAACGTGCTGGCCTCGACCATGTTCGGCGCGATCTCGGGCTCGTCGGTCGCCGACACGGCGGCGATCGGCACCGTGATGATCCCGCAGATGATCAAGAACGGCTATCCGCGCATCTTCGCCGTCAACATCACGATCTGCGGCTCGCTGCAGCCGCTGCTGATCCCGCCCAGCCACAACATGGTGATCTACTCGCTGGCGGCGGGCGGCACGATCTCGGTGGCGGGCCTGTTCATGGCCGGCATCCTGCCCGGCCTGCTGTTCGGCCTCTGCCTGATCGGCCTCGTCGTCTATTCCTCGCGCAAGCACGATTTCCCGGCCGGCGAGGTGATCCCGCTCCGGCAGGCGCTGAAGATCGCGCTCGACGCGTTCTGGGGCCTCCTGACCGTCGTCATCATCATGGGCGGCATCCTCAGCGGCATCTTCACGCCGACCGAATCCGCGGCGGTCGCCTGCGTCTACGCCTTCCTGGTCACGATGTTCATCTACCGCGACTACAAGTGGAACGAGCTGCATCACCTCGTCCACCGCACGGTCAAGACCGTGGCGATGGTGATGATCCTGATCGGCTTCTCGGCCGCCTTCGGCTACATGATGGCGCTGATGCGCCTGCCGGCGCTGGCGTCCGAGGCGATGCTGGCGCTGACGGCCAACAAGTACGTCATGCTGCTGCTGATCAACGTGCTGCTGCTGGCGCTCGGCACGTTCATGGACCTGGCGCCGATGCTGCTGATCTGCACGCCGATCCTGCTGCCGATGGTCGTCAAGCTCGGCGTCGACCCGATCCATTTCGGCATCATCATGATCACCAACCTCGGCATCGGCCTGATCACGCCGCCGGTCGGGCCGACGCTGTTCGTCGGCTGCGCCATCGGCAAGGTGACGATGGAGCAGGTCTCGAAGGAGCTGTGGCCGTTCTACGGCGCGATGATCATCGCGCTCGCCATCATCACCTACGTGCCGCAGTTCTCGCTCTGGCTGCCCGGCCTGCTGAAGTAGGCGGCTGACCGGCCGCATTGCCGTTTGGACGCGGCCGGCGCGCCGGTCTAGAATCGCCAAGTCCAGCCAGGCTCAAACCAAGGGGAAACGCGTCACATGGCGAAGATTCGCCGCAAGCTTCGATCGACGGAATGGTTCGGCAAGATGGACCGCGACGGCATGGCCCATCGCAGCTGGACCAAGAACATGGGCCTGCCGAACCACCTGTTCGACGGGCGGCCGGTGATCGGCATCGCCAACTCGTGGTCCGAGCTGACGCCGTGCAACGCGCATTTCCGCGACCTGGCCGAGCACGTCAAGCGCGGCGTGTACGAGGCCGGCGGCTTCCCGCTCGAGTTCCCGACCTTCTCGACCGGCGAGGTGCTGATGCGCCCGACGGCCATGCTGTTCCGCAACCTGATGAGCATGGACGTCGAGGAGACGCTGCGCGCCTGCCCGATCGACGGCGTCGTGCTGCTGGCGGGCTGCGACAAGACCACGCCCGCGCAGCTGATGGGCGCGGCCTCGGTCGACCTGCCGACCATCATGGTCTCGGGCGGGCCGATGCTGAACGGGCGCTGGCGCGACCAGACCATCGGCTCGGGCACGCATGTGTGGAAGCTGAGCGAGATGGTGCGCGCCGGCGAGCTGACCTTGGCCGACTTCATGGACGCCGAGGCCTGCATGTCGCGCTCGGCCGGCCACTGCATGACCATGGGCACCGCCTCGACTATGGCCAGCATGGCCGAGTCGCTCGGCATCGCGCTCTCGACCAACGCCGCGATCCCGGCGGTCGACTCGCGCCGCTACGTGCTGGCGCACATGGCCGGGCGGCGCATCGTCGAGATGGTGCGCGAGGACCTGACCATCTCGAAGATCCTGACGCGCCAGGCGTTCGAGAACGCGATCCGCACCAACGCGGCGATCGGCGGCTCGACCAACGCGGTAGTGCACCTCTTGGCGATCGCCGGCCGCGTCGGCGTCGACCTCAGGCTCGAGGACTTCGACAAGCTGGCGCACGACCTGCCCTGCATCGTTAACCTGATGCCGTCCGGCAAGTACCTGATGGAGGACTTCTACTACGCCGGTGGCCTGCCGGTGGTGATGAAGGAGCTGGGCGACCTTCTGCATCGCGGCGCGCCGACCGTCAGCGGGCGCAGCATGGGCGAGGAGATCGCTTCCGCCCAGTGCTGGAACCGCGACGTCATCTACACGCTGGACAAGCCGTTCAAGAAGAAGGCCGGCATCGCCGTGCTGCGCGGCAACCTCTGCCCCGACGGCGCGGTGATCAAGCCCTCGGCGGCGACGCCGAAGCTCCTGCGGCACCGCGGCCGCGCCGTGGTGTGCCCAGGGGCTATCCGGGCATGGCCGAGGTCGGCAACATGCCGCTGCCGCCCAAGATCCTGAAGAAGGGCGTGACCGACATGGTGCGCATCTCGGACGCGCGCATGAGCGGCACCGCCTACGGCACGGCCGTGCTGCACATCGCGCCCGAGGCGGCGGTCGGCGGCCCGCTGTCGCTGGTCAAGGACGGCGACATGATCGAGCTCGACGTCGCCAGGCGCCGCCTGCACCTCGACGTCGACGATGCCGAGCTCAAGCGCCGCAAGGCCGCGTGGAAGCCGCCCAAGCCCTATCTCGACCGCGGCTACGCCAAGCTCTACACCGACCACGTGATGCAGGCGGACAAGGGCGCCGACCTCGACTTCCTGGTCGGCAAGAGCGGCCGCTTTGTCCCGCGCGAGAACCACTAGCGAGGACGACCGGATACTCCTCGTCGACGCCGCCGGCCCGGGCGTGACCGCCTGGCCGGCGGACGACGGGGCCTGGATCGGCGACGCCATCGCCGCGGGGTCGGTGGAAGAGGCGGTCGCCCGGGCCGGCTTCGAGCCGTTGCTCGTCTATATCGACGGCGCGCCGCAGTCCGGGGCGGTCGATCTTCCGGTCGGGCCCGACTGGGTCCTTCCCGCCTGCCGGTCCGAGCAGGCCGGGCCGGGGCTGCGCATGATGTTGCCGGCTCTCGTCTCCGCCGACGGCGCGATCCTGCGCGGCGCGGCGCGGCCGATCGGCGCCTTGCGGCTGATGCGCGGCCCGCTGCCCGGCGCGCGGCCGCTCTTGATCTGCGACTGCCGCGCCGACGGCTCGGTCGCCTGGGTGCATTGCGCCGATGGGGAGCTGCGGCGCTTTTCGGTCTCCCCGATCGGCGCGGCGCTGCTGGACGCCCTCGATCGCCTGCGGCCGGCGGTTGCCGGCGCCCGCGATGAGGACGACGACGTGGCCTTCGAGCGCGGCCTGAGCCTGGCGGAGGACGGCGAGGACCTGGAAGGCGGCCTCGGCCGCGCCATGGCGCGGGTGACGGCGGGCGAAACGCAGGGCGCGGCGGCGGGCGCGCTGCTGGCCGGCGTCCTGATCGGACACGACTGCGCGCGCGGGCTGCGCCTGGGCAAGCTGGGCGGTCCCATGGCGCTGGTCGGATCGGGCCTGCCGGCGGAGCGCTACTCGGTCGCGCTGTCCCGGTTCGGCGTGGCGGTCCGGCGGATCGCGCCCGGGCGCGCCATGCGCGAGGGATGCCGGCTGTACCTTCACGATGCGCCGCCCTCGGCCTGACAACAATCCGATTGCGCAATGGATTGGCCGGGCTAGTATGACGGCCCGACAAGAGCCGGCGGCCATGGCCGACCGGACGGGCTGGGCTGGCGCCACGGCCACAGGCAAGACATCCGGGCCCCGTGCCGACCCGGACCGGGAGGGAGACGCAAGGCCGCATGGCTTCCGTCGGCGTTCGCAACGTATTCAAGCGCTTCGGCAGCGTCCAGGTCATCCATGGCATCGACGTGACGATCGACGACGGATCGTTCGTCGTGCTGCTCGGCCCCTCGGGCTGCGGCAAGTCCACGCTGCTGCGCATGATCGCGGGGCTGGAGGAGATCACCGCGGGCGAGATCTCGATCGGCGGGCGCATTGTCAACAATGTGCCGCCGAAGGACCGCGACATCGCGATGGTGTTCCAGAACTACGCGCTCTACCCGCACATGAAGGTCTTCGACAACATGGCCTTCGGGTTGAAGCTGCGCAACGTCGACCGGAAGACGATCGACGACAAGGTGCGCCAGGCGGCCGGCATCCTGAACCTGACCGAGTATCTCGACCGCTATCCGCGCCAGCTCTCGGGCGGCCAGCGCCAGCGCGTCGCCATGGGCCGCGCCATCGTGCGCGATCCGCAGGTCTTCCTGTTCGACGAGCCGCTGTCGAACCTCGACGCCAAGCTGCGCGTGCAGATGCGCACCGAGATCCGCGAGCTGCACCAGCGCCTGCGTTCGACCTCGATCTACGTGACGCACGACCAGATCGAGGCGATGACCATGGCGGACAAGATCGTCGTCATGCGCGACGGCCGGATCGAGCAGTCGGGCGCGCCGCTCGAGGTCTACGACCGGCCCGACAACCTGTTCGTCGCCGGCTTCATCGGCTCGCCGGCGATGAACCTGGTCAAGGGCGCGGTGAAGCAGGCGGGCGGCGGCGCGCGCGTGGTCACCGACGAGGGCCTGTCGCTGCCGCTCGGGTTCGCCGGCGGCGCGCGCGACGGCATGAGCGTCATCTACGGCATAAGGCCGGACCACATCGCGCTCGGGTCCGGCAACGGCGCGCTCGACGTCGAGGTGGTCGTGGTCGAGCCGACCGGCGCCGAGACGCTGGTGGTCGGCAAGCTCGGCAAGACCGAGATCCAGGCCGCGTTCCGCGAGCGCCACAGCTTCAAGCCCGGCCAGCGCGTGCCCATGATGCCGATGCTCGACAAGGTGCACCTGTTCGACGCCGAATCGGGCCGGCGCCTGGCGTGACCCGACCGCAGGCGGATTCAGCAGTACGGCAGCTCAAGCCGCGTGCGCCGATCGTCACGCGGGATAACCAGAACACAGATCGCCAGATCCCAAAGGGAAGGAGGAGACGCTCATGACATTGTTCACCCGCCGTGACGCACTCAAGACCGGCGTCGGCTTCGCCGCCGCGGGCCTGGGCAGCAAGGTGCTGCTCGATGCCGCGCATGCCTTCGCGCAGGAAGCGCCCTGGAAGCCCGAGAAGGGCGCCAGCTTGCGCATCCTGCGCTGGCAGCGCTTCGTCGTCGCCGAGGGCGAGAACTTCATGGCCCTGACCGACGCCTTCTCCAAGGCGACCGGCGTGAAGATCCGCGTCGACAGCCTGGGCTTCGAGGACCTCAGGCCCAAGGCCGCGGTCGCCGCGAACGCCCGCACCGGCCCGGACATCATCTGGAACATCCACGCCGACAACCACCTCTATCCCGACGCGCTGGTCGACGTCAGCGACGTGGCCGACTGGATCGGCAAGCGCGGCGGCGGCTGGTTCCCGATCGCCGAGCTCTACGGCAAGCGGGCGGGGAAGTGGAACAGCATCCCGGCGACGATCAGCGGCAACCTGATGAACTACCGCATCTCGCACATGAAGAAGGCCGGGTTCGAGAAGTTCCCCGACAACCTGCCCGACTTCCTGAAGCTGATGCAGGCGCTGAAGAAGAACAACACGCCGGGCGGCTTCGCCCTCGGCAACGCCTCGGGCGACGGCAACTCGTGGGTGCTGTGGCTGCTGTGGGCGCACGGCGCCAAGATCGTCGACGAGAAGAACAACGTCGTCATCAACAGCCCCGAGACGATCGCGGCGCTGGAGTACGGCAAGCAGCTGGCCGAGACCTTCGCGCCGGGCGCGGCGTCGTGGCTCGACCCGTCCAACAACAAGGCCTTCCTCGACGGCCAGTGCAGCCTGACCAACAACGGCATCTCGATCTATGCCGCCGCCCAGGCGCAGGGCAACAAGGCGCTGGCGGACGACACCGACCACGCCTTCTACCCGATGGGCGCCAGCAGGAAGCCGACCGAGTTCCACGTCAACTTCCCGCTCATGGTCTACAAGCACTCGAAGTACAAGAACGCGGCGAAGGCCTACCTCGCCTACATGATGGACAAGCCGCAATACGACAAGTTCCTGCAGGGCGCGGTCGGCTACCTGTCGCACTCGCTCAAGGCCTACGACAAGCACCCGGTCTGGACCGAGGACAAGAAGCGGCTGCCGTTCCGCGACGTGGCGGTGCGCAGCCTGCCGTTCTCGCATGCGGGCTCGCTCGGCTACGCGGCGTCGCAGGTGTTCGCCGACTTCGTGGCGGTGAACATGGTGGCCGAGGTCGCCACCGGCGCCAAGTCGCCGAAGCAGGCCGCCGAAGACGCGCAGAAGCGCGCCGAGCGGTACTACAAGGTCTGATCGCGGCAGCCGGCGGCGCGCCGGCAACCGCCGGCGCGCCGCCCTTTCCCCTTCCCATGACGGCGACGGGCCACGATCGCAAGGACGCATTCTGATGGCGGTCATCGCAGCCGGCGCCGCCGGCCAGCCCGCGGTCGGCCTGTGGTCGCGGCTGAACCACAGCCGCAACCTGCTGGGCCTCTTGTTCCTGCTGCCGGCGGCAACGATGCTGCTCGGCTTCCTGGCATATCCGCTCGGCCTCGGCGTATGGCTGGGGCTGACCGACGCCAAGATCGGCCGTCCCGGCGAATTCGTCGGCATCGGCAATTTCGTCTGGCTGGCGGAAGACCAGGTGTTCTGGCTGTCGGTGTTCAACACCATGCTCTACACCGTCGTCGCCAGCATCGTGAAGTTCGCGCTCGGGCTCTGGCTGGCGCTGATCCTCAACAACCACTTCCCGTGGAAGGCGTTCATCCGCGCCATCGTGCTGATGCCGTTCATCGTGCCGACCGCGCTGTCGGCGATCGCCTTCTGGTGGATCTACGACTCGCAGAACTCGATGATCAGCTGGGCGCTGCGCGACCTCGGCCTGATCGACCGCCACATCGATTTCCTGGGCGACCCGTGGAACGCGCGCTGGTCGGTGATCGCGGCCAACATCTGGCGCGGCATACCGTTCGTCGCCATCACCCTGCTGGCGGGCCTGCAGACGATCTCGCCCTCGCTCTACGAGGCGGCGACGATCGACGGGGCGTCGGCCTGGAAGCGGTTCCGCTAC
>JAKLKW010000117.1 GCA_023150455.1 Alphaproteobacteria bacterium
GGTGCGCACGATGATGGCGGACGCGATGTTGGGCAGGATGTGCAGCAGCATCACGCGCGCCGGCGAGGCGCCGAGCGCGATGGCGGATTCGATGAACACCTCGTTCTTGAGCGAGCGCGTCTCGGCATAGACCAGCCGCGCCCAGAACGGCCAATAGGTGATGCTGAGCGCCAGGATCACGTTCTCGATCGACGGGCCCAGCGTCTGGGCGATGGCGATCGCCAGCACGATCTGCGGCACGGCGAGGAAGATGTCGGAGACGCGCATCAGAAGGTTGCTCGGCCAGCCGACATAGTAGCCGGCGACCAGCCCGATCGGCACGCCGACCACGACCGCGGTGCCGACCGCGATCAACGCGATGGCGAGCGTGATGCGCGCGCCGAACAGGATGCGCGTCAGCACGTCGCTGCCCATGCGGTCGGTGCCCAGAAAGTTGACGGCGTCGGGGGGCTTGAGCCGGTTCTCGGTGTGGAACTCGTGGACGTCCTCGGGATAGGGCGAGAGCACCGGCGCGAACACCGCGGCGAACAGCAGCAGCGCGATCAGAAGGATGCCGATCAGCGCCGCACGGTCCTGCGCGATGCGCCGCACGGTCGCGCCGAGGCCCTTTGCGCCCGTCATCGCGTGCCCCGGGGATCGAGGAGCGTGTGCACGATGTCGACCAGGAGGTTGACGATCACGATCAGCCCGCCGGTGAAGATGGTGAAGCCGATGATCGCCTTGTGGTCGGACTGCAGGATCGAGTTGACCACGAAGGTGCCGAGGCCCGGCCAGTCGAACACCGTCTCGACCACGACCGAGTTGGTGATCAGCACGCCGAAGATGAGCCCGATCTGCGTCACGGTCGAGATCAGCGCGTTGCGCAGCACGTATTTCCACACGATCAGCCGCGGCGGCACGCCCATGGCGCGCTGGTACAGCACGTGGTTGCTGTTGATCACCTCCAGCACACCGGCGCGGGTGAAGCGCACGATCGTGGCCGCGGCCGGCAGCGCCAGCGTGATGGCGGGCAGTGCTATGTGGCGGAGCGCGCCGCTTAAGGATTCCCAGTCGGCGCCGAGGATCGAGTCGAGGATCATCAGGCCGGTGATCGTGTCCGGGCCGAACCCGTCGATGCGTCCGTTCAAGGGCGCCGCGCGCAGCTTCATCGAGAACAGGAACTGCAGCTGCATCGCCAGCCAGAAGGCGGCGATGGCGAGGCCCGAGACGCTGGCGAGGCGCACGATCTGGTCGAGAGCCGAATTGCGCTTGAGCGCCGAGACGACGCCGAGCGGGATGCCGATCAGCACGGCCAGCACGATGGCGGCGAGCGCCAGCTCGAGCGTCGCCGGCACGCGCGAGGCGAGGTCCTCCGAGATCGGCCGCTGACTGTAGATGCTGGTGCCGAGGTTGCCCGTCAGCACGTCGCGGAAGTGATTGACCAGCTGCACGAGGATCGGCTTGTCGTAGCCGAGCTTCACGCGCATGGCCTCGACCTGCTCCTGGGTCGCGTTCTCGCCCAGCATGATCCTGACCGGGTCGGTCGGGATCACGTTGGAGATCAGGAACACGATCACGATCAGCCCGGCCAAGGTCGGCACGAACCAGGCCAGTCGCGACAGGATCATCTCGATGCGGCGCATCTTGCTGACTTATCTGTCCGGTGGCAGCGAGCCCATCATCCTTCGAGACGCCCGCGAAGCGCGGGCTCCTCAGGATGACGCGTTTGGATTGGCGCCAGCACGACGCGTCATCCTGAGGAGCGAGCGCAGCGAGCGTCTCGAAGGATGAGAAGCGCGAACGGTGCGGCGCCCGTCTCGCGACGGGCGCCGCGCGCTCATGCTCCTACTTGAACGACGCCCAGCGCATGTCCTGGCCGCTGCCGATCGGGCAGAAGCGGATGCCGGTCAGGTTGGCGGCGTAGGGGCCGTACCACTTCGTGTTGTAGACGAAGATGCCCATCGCCTCGTCGGTCACCTTCCTGGCCGCCTTCTCGTACAGCACGCGGCGCTTCTCCTGGTCGGTGATCTTGAGCGCCTCGTTGATCCAGCCGTCGAGCTCCTCGTCCTTGTTGTACGAGTAGTTGCGCGTGCCGAGATAGCGCGAGCCGTACAGCTCGCCGACCCAGTTGTTGGGGTCGACGTAGTAGGTGCTCTTCCACAAGGGGACCATGTCGTAGTTCTTGTCGCGGTCCTGCATGCGGCTCTGCACCACCTGCCACGGCGCCGACTCGATCTTGATCTCGATGCCGATCTTGCGCGCGGCGTTCTGCAGCAGCGTCGCCGCCTGCTCGGTCTCGCTGAAGCCGGCGAGCGTGCCGATGACGATTGGCCGGATCGGCTCCTTGACCTTGGCGAGCTCGGCCTTGGCCTTTTCCAGGTCGAAGCTGTAGCCCTTGAGGTCCTTCGGCGCGCCCCACAGGTTGTTCGGGTTCGGGCCCGGGTTGCGCGCGACGGCGCCCTTGAGAATGTCCTTGATGAAGCCGTCGTAGTCGAAGGCATAGGCCAGCGCCTTGCGGAAGTGCACGTCGCTCAGCGGCGAGCGGCCGTTGTGGATCGAGAAGTAGAAGACGCGCATCGATTCCTGCTCCAGGATCTGCACGTTCTTCTCCTGCTTCAGGCGCAGGATCTGGTCGTAGGGCAGGTAGCCGTCGGTGCCGTGGTAGTCGCCCTTGATCAGCCCCTGCACGCGCGTGTTGGTCTCCAGCACGGTGCGGAACTCGATCTCGTCGAACGGCTTCGCCGGCCACGGTCCGAAGTGGTCCTTGAAGCGCTCGCCGATGAAGCCGACCGCGGGGTCGTAGCGCTTGAGCTTGTACGAGCCCGTGCTGGCCACGTTCTTGGCCAGCCACGCCGCGCCCCAGTCGCCGTTCTTCTCGTTCTTCTTCACGAGCTTGGCGTTGACCACCAGGATCTCGGACACGGTCGAGATGAAGATCGCCGACGGCTCCTTCAGCGTGAAGACGATGGTGTACTTGTCGGGCGCCTTGGTGCTGCCGGGCGCGATGATCGGCAGGAACAGCGACGCCGCGCCCTTCTTGGTCGCCAGCATGCGCTCGATGCTGTAGATCACGTCGTCGGCGGTCATCTCGGTGCCGTCGTGGAACTTCACGCCCTTGCGCAGCTTGAACGTGTAGGTCTTGCCGTCGGCCGAGGCCTCGTGGCTCTCGGCCAGCCACGGGATCAGCTTCGGCGGATTGTCGACCCAGCGGTAGAGCCCGTCGTAGAAGTTGATGCGGGACGCGGCGCGGCCGACGTCGAAGATCGCGTGCGGATCCAGGTTGTCGTAGCCGCTGTTGTTGGCGTGGACGTACTTGCCCTGCGCGAAAGCCAGCGACGGCGCCGCCAAGGCGACGGCGGCCAGCAATGCCAGTGTGGTCCGTTTCATTCCCTGCTCTCCCTCTCCATTGCCCCCGAGAATTGCGGGTGTCGTCGAGCTCGCCATCCTTCGAGACGCTCGCTCCTGAGTCTGTCGAAGGGGCTCGCTCCTCAGGATGACGGTCTCATCTGGAAGGACGCGTCATCCTGAGGCGGCCGAGGGCCGTCTCGAAGGATCCTTCACGTAGCGCACGACGTCCGCGTGCGTGGCGAACCAGATGCCGGCATGCGCGCGGATGTGCTGGATCAGCTCCTCCAGGATCATCATGCGCGAGCGATGGCCGATGATGTGCGGATGCATGGTGAGCTGGTACAGCCCGCCCTCGGCATAGGCCGCGTCGAACTCGCGCCGGAAGACCTCGAGCACGGCGGACGGCGGCGTGTAGGGCCTGAGCGCCGAGAAGCGGTTCATGTTGAAGTAGACCGCGTCGTCGCGGATCCACTCGACCGGGATCTCGACGACGCCCGTCGGCTTGCCGTCGAGCAGCAGCTCGTAGCAGTCGTCGTCGGCCATCAGCGAGGAATCGTACAGCAGGCCCATGTCGCGCGTGATCGCGAGCGTGTGCGGGGAGAAATCCCAGGACGGCGTGCGGATGCCGACCGGGCGCTGGCCCGACAGTTTCTCCAGCGTATCGGCCGAGCGCATCTGCAGGTCGCGCTCCGCCGCTTCCGGCAGGACCGAGTTGCGCTCGTGGATCCAGCCGTGGATGCCGATCTCGTGGCCCTCGGCCGCGACCCGGCGCTGCTCGTCGGGATAGAGCATGGCCGCGACGGCCGGGACGTAGAAGGTCGCCGGGACCGAGTACTTCGCCAGCAGCTTCAGGATGCGCGGGATGCCGGCACGGTTGCCGTACTGGCCCTGCGACAGCCGGCCGGGCGACTCGCCGCCCTCGCGCAGCTCGCCGGTCTCGTGGTCGGAGTCGAACGACAGCGCCACGGCGCAGCGCGCGCCGCCCGGCCAGGCGTCGGGCCGGAGCGTCCGGCCCGCGCGCACGCGCTCGACGATGCGGCGCCAGCGCTGCTCGGCCCATTGCCAGGGCTGCTCCTGCTCCTCCGGCTTCGGAACCACGGCGGGACGTGCAGCGGACATGGTCTCTCCCTTCTGCTTGCTCAGGCGATCGGGCCGCCGGTGACCGGCAGCACCTGGCCCGTGATCCACGACGCGTACGGGCTTGCCAGGAACATGACGGCATGGGCGATGTCCCGGGGCTCGCCGAGGCGGCGCATGGCGACGCGCTCGATCATCGCCTTCTGGCCCTCGGGCCCGTAGGACTGCCATTGCCGCTCGTAGTCGGGGCTGGTGCGTAGGAAGCCGGGCGCCACCGAGTTGACGGTGATGCCGTGCGGACCCAGCTCGTGCGCGAGCTGGCGCACGAGGCCGAGCTGCGCCGCCTTGGCCGAGGCATAGGACTGGATGCCGGTCAGGCTGACGCCGAGCCCCGCGCGGCTGGAGATGACGACGATCCGCCCGCGCGCCTTCTTCTTCATGCCCGGCACCACGGCGCGGCTGGCGTAGAAGGCGCCCTCGACGTTGACGGAGTAGATCGCGCGCCAGTCGTCGTCCGTGATCTCCTCGACCGGGCGCCTCGACTGGCCGCGCACGCCGCCGGCGACGTGGACCAGCACGTCCACAGCGCCGGTCGCGCGCTCCGCCTCGCCGACGAAGGCGTCGACCTCGCCGGAGCGGGTGAGATCGACCTTGCGCGTCTCCAGCGCGCCGCCGCGCGCGGGCCTGGCCCTGGCCGTGAGCGCCGCGAGCTCGTCCTCCAGCACGTCGCAGGCCCAGACGCGGGCGCCGCGCTCGACGAATCCCTCGGCGATCCCGCCGCCGATGCCGCGCGCGGCGCCGGTGACGATGACCGTCTGGCCGTCGAAGTAGATGTCCACGCGCCCATCACTCCGGCTTGCGTCGCTCCGCCGTGGTCATTCCGCGGCCCGTGCCTGCCGCAGCTGCGGGAACTCCTCGACCGCCAGCGCGAAGGCGCGGCGCACGTCGCTGCCGTCGCCGCGGCGCTGGTGTGCCGGCAGCTCGTCCATCGCGGCGAAGATGCGCTTCTTCATGTAGTGGCGCCAGTGCACGGGCAAGGTGGCCAGCACCTCGGTCAGCGCCGCGTAGTTTGCGTCGGTCCATTGCCGCTCGTAGTCCACGCGCTGGTCGTTGAAGGCGAACTGGCCGGGCTTGGCCCTGGCCGCCAGGCGCGTGCGCCGCGCCGCGGTCGCGGTGTCGTCGATCCGGCCCCCATCGACCGGATCCGGGCGGATCACGACGCCGTAGTCGTCGGCGGCGGATTCGAGCGAGACCTTGCCCTGACGCACGTCGAACAGCACCGAATGGGCGTCGCGCTCCCAAGGCGGGCCCCAGCCGCCGCCGCCGCAGGACGCCACGAGGATCACGTCGCCGGGATCGCAGGCAACGACGTCGGTGTTGCCCAGGTCGACCTCCTTCGCGGTGTCCTTGTTGCGCCAGAATCCCGAGGTCTTGCCCGGCATGCCGCCGTTCGAGCCCCAGGACGCGAAGCGCGTGCGGTCGCGGTTGCGCGCCGTGACCACGGAGTTCGGCGTGAACAGCTTGAACTCGAGGAACGTGCCCAGGCCGCCGCGGTGCTTGCCGGCGCCGCCGGAGTCGGGCACCAGGCCGTAGCGCAGCACCTTGATCGGCACCTCGGTCTCGTTGATCTCGACCGGGGTGTTCTTGAGGAAGCTCGAGTTGGCGCCCGAGCCGTCGGCGCCGTCGCCGCCCGACCAGCCGCCGGCGCCGCCGGTGATCGGGTCGATCGAGGCCATGATCGTGCGGCCGGTGCGGTTGTCGACGGTCTTGACGTTCATGATGGCGCTGCTGCCGGCCGGCCCCGCGGGCAGGAGGTCGGGCACCGCGGCCTGGAAGGCGCCGATCGTCACGCCCTGCAGCCGGCCGCAGGTCATGCTGCGCATGCCGACCGCGGCCGGGAACTTCGGGTTGAGGATCGTGCCCTCGGGGATGACGCAGCGCGCCGGCCGCGTGATGCCGCCGTTCAAGAGGATCGACGGGTCGAGGCTGTACATGCAGTAGGTGTAGCCGACCATCAGGAGGATGTGCCGCTCGGCGCCGCCGGTCGGCACGTTGAGCGAGGACTGCAGCTGCGGGTCCGAGCCGGTGAAGTCGAGGATCGCCTCGTCGCCGCGGATCTTGAGGTTGAGCGCCAGCCGGACCGGCACGCCGCCCGGCGCGTCCTCGTCGAGGTAGTCGGCGAAGAAATAGTCGCCGTCCGGGATGCGGCTCAGGAGGTTGCGCGCCTGCCGCTCGCCCAGGTCGAGCAGGTCCTTGACGCCCTGGCGGAACACGTCGATGCCGAACTTGCGCACCATGTCGTGCACCTTGCGCTCGCCCGTGTTCATGGCCGCGATCTGCGCCTGCAGGTCGCCGTAGTTCTGCTCGGGCATGCGCACGTTGGTCAGCATGACGTCGAGCAGCGCCTGGTTGAGCCTGCCCGCCTCGTAGAGCTTGGCCGGCGGGATGCGGATGCCCTCCTGGTGCACCTCGGTCAGCTGCCGCGACAGCGAGGCGGGCACGGCGCCGCCGACGTCGGTGTTGTGGATGTGGCTGACGGTGAAGGCGATCAGCTCGCCTTCCCAGAAGATCGGCTTCCACATGTGCAGGTCGGGCGTGTGGGTGCACACGTAGCCGGAGTAGGGGTCGTTGGTGATGCAGATGTCGCCCGGCCTGTAGTCCGGGATCATCTTCACGGCATTGGCGTAGTCGAGGCCGATGAACCAGGTGGCGCCCAGGTCGCGCGGGCTCGCGAAGGTCATGCCGTCCGGCGTCGCCAGGCCCGTGGTGAAGTCCTCGGTCTCCTTGACGAAGGTCGAGTGCGCCGTGCGGAACAGCGTGAACGCCGTGCTGTCCGCCGCGGCCTGGGCGTGGTTGGCGAAGATCTGCAGCGTGACCGGGTCGATGCGCATGTTGGCGTCCTCAGAGGGCGGAACGAATGTTGATTTTCCGTCCCCCCTTCCGCAAGGGGAGGGGGGGACCGAAGGGAGCAGCGGCGTGTTTCATCATTCCGTGCCGTTCGAAGAGGTGCGCGTCAGCACGATGTTGCCGTAGGCGTCGACGTGGCCCTCGAAGCCGGCGGGCACGCAGGTCGTGGTGTCCTCCTGCGCGATGACGCAGGGGCAGGCGAAGCGGTGGCCGTGGCCGAGGTCGGCGCGGCGATAGAGCGGCACGCGGCGCCGGGCGCCGTCGAGCCAGACCTCGATCTCCTTGATGGGCTTGGGCTGGTCGCTACGCTTCGGCTGGGTCGGGAAGCGCGGCTGCGGCGAGGCGCCGACCACGACCATGCGCAGGCTGATCAGGTGCACCGGCATCTTGGCGTCGCTGTGGCCGTAGATGCGGTCGTGCTCGGCGTGGAAGGCGGCGGCGATGCGATCGAGGTCGCCCGCCAGGATCGCTTCCATCGACAGCGGCACCTCGATCTCGAAGGACTGGCCCTGGTAGCGCATGTCGGCCGAGGGCTGCAGCGCGTAGGTGCCGGCGAACTTCTGCTCTTGCGTGATCCAGCGCCGCGCCTGCTCCGCCAGCGCCTCGAACTCGCGCTTGAGCCGCGGCAGCCCCGGCGCCGCCAGCGGATAGTAGGCCGTGCTGATGAAGTCGTTCTTGATGTCGGCGATGAGGCCGCCGAGCGCCGACAGCACGCCCGGCGCGGTCGGGATAAGCACCTGCTTCATGCCGAGCTCGCGCGCGAGGAAGCAGCCGAGCATCGGCCCGGCGCCGCCGAACGCCAGGAGCGCGAACTCGCGCGGGTCGATGCCCTGGCGCGAGGCGAGCTTCGAGACCTCGCGGTACATGCCCGCCACGGCCACCTGGATCACCGCCTCGGCCGCCTGGTCGATGCCGCGGCCGAGCTTTTCGCCGATGGCGGCGACCGCCGCGCGGGCCTTGGCGACGTCGACGGTGACCGCGTCGTAGCCGAGGTTGCCGTGGCCGATGTAGCCGCAGGCGGCGAAGGCGTCGGTCATGGTGGGCCTGGTGCCGCCGCGCCCGTAGCAGGCCGGCCCCGGCAAGGAGCCGGCGCTCTCGGGGCCGACCGACAGCACGCCGAACTCGTTGACGCGCGCGATCGAGCCGCCGCCGTCGCCGATCGACGTGACCGAAACGGTCGGGATGAAGATCGGGAACTCGCCGACCTTCTCGCCGATGCCGTAGCTGGGCGCGCCGCCGATGATGATCGCGACGTCGGCCGAGGTGCCGCCGATGTCGAGGCTCAACGCCTTGTCGAGCCCGGCCTGGCGCGCCGCCAGGCTGGCGCCGATCACGCCCGCCGCGGTGCCGGACAGCAGCATCTGCAGGCAGGCCTGCTTGCCGAGCTCGGCGGTCATCACGCCGCCGTTCGACTTGGTCACCATCGGCTCGGCCGCGACGCCGCCGGCCTTCAGCGCCTGCTGCAGCGAGGCGAGGTAGCGCGCGACGCGCGGCTGCACATAGCCGTGGATGGTGGCCGTGGTGGTGCGCTCGTACTCGCGGATGATCGGCCAGATCTCGCTCGAGCAGAACACCGGCAGGCCGGGCGCCCATTCGCCGATCAGCCGCTTCACCTCGCGCTCGTGCGCGGGATTGCGATAGGCGTGCAGCAGGGCGACGACGATGCCCTCGGCACCCAGCGCCTGGGCGCGCGCGAGCGCCTGGCGCACGCTCGCGGGGTCGAGCGGCTGCTCGACGCTGCCGTCCGCCAGCATGCGCTCGCTGACCGACAGCACGCGGTCGCGCGTCACCAGCGGCTCGGCCCGGCTCGACATCAGGTGATAGGGGTCGGGCATCTTGAGCCGCGCCAGCTCCAGCACGTCGACGAAGTGCTCGGTCGTGATCAGGCAGAGGCGGATGCCCTTGCGCTGGATGACCGAGTTGATGCCGACCGTGGTGCCGTGCGTGAAGTATGCGATCTCGTCCGGGCGGATCTTGAAGCGGCGCTCCAGCTCCTCGAGTCCCGTGATCACCTCGCGCCCGGGCTCGTCCGGGGTTGAGAGCACCTTGAGCGTGGCGAGCCTGCCGGTCGCCTCGTCCAGGGCGCAGAAATCCGCGAACGTGCCTCCGATGTCGACGCCGATGCGATAGCTCACCTTGTCTCCTTGCGCTTTCGTCACGCTGCCCGGCGATGGCCGAGGCGCTGGCTGATGGTGGCCGCCGCGCGCACGACGCCGCCGATGATCTGCTCCCTGGCCGCGGGATAGCGCGACGAGACGGTGCCGACGTTCAAGGCGGCGACCACGCTGCCGTCGCCGCGGTAGACCGGCGCCGCCGTCGCCGAGCCGCCCAGCACGAATTCCTCCTCGAGCACGGCATAGCCGTCGCTGCGGATCCTGGCCAGGATGGCGCGCAGCTTGCGCTCGTCCGTCACCGTGTGCGGCGTGTAGGCCTTGAGCCTGGTGCGCGCGAAATAGGCATCGACCGCGGCGTCGTCCCAGAACGCCAGCAGGATGCGGCCCATGCCGGTGCAATAGGCGGGCCTGAGGCCCGGATCGTCGGAGTCGTAGCGGATCGGCGCGCGGCTGACCGCCTTGGCGATCACCTTGACGTTGCCGCCGGTGGCGCGCACGCCGAGGAAAACGCTTTCATCCAGGGCGTCGCGCAGTTGCTCGAGCACCGGCCGCGCCAGCGCGGCGAGTTGCGCGTCCGACCCGCCGATCCAGCCGGGCGACTGCTTGAGCGAGGCGGGCAGAGCATAGCGGTCGCCGGTGTCGCGCTCGACATAGCCGCGCGCCAGCAGCGTGTGCAGCAGCCCGTGCGCGCTGCTCTTGGGCAGGGTCAGCGCCTGGGCGATGTCCTTCAGCGCCAGCGGAGCGGCGCTGCGCGACAGAAGCTCGAGCACGTCGAGGACCCGAGCGGCGGACTTGACCTCTTGGTTCAAGGTGGTGAACCCGGTTCGTGAGGGCAGACGAGCTTGGGCGCGGTGCGTCTATGCTGTCAAGGCATGAGACGATGCGCGTTCGGCATGCGCGCCGGCGGGCCGGTCGTGACAACGATGCCGCATTAAGAATTTCCTAACGGACCCGGCGCGATGGTGGGCTGCCGGCGTGGCTTCGCGCCGGCTCCACGAACGAAGGCCGGCCATGAGCAACGAGATCGTGTCCCTGGAAGCGTTTCGCGCGGCGCGCCGGACGGCGCACGGCGATCGCCGTGGCGCCGTGGCGCCGAAACCGTTCACGCCCGTGTCGCAGCAGGCCGATGCCGCGCTCGGCGATGCCGAGGGTCAGCTCGACTTCATCGCGCTCGCGCTCGACGTCGAGGCGCGCGTGGAGGAACTGGCCGGCATCGACGTCGTGGCGACCGACGTCGACCAGCAGGCGGGCCTCACCCTGCAGCGCCAGCTGGTCGCGCGCTACATGGCCGAGGCCGACAGCGCGCGTCGCTTCATCCTCGAGCACCCGGCCGCCGGCGCCGCCGGCGCCGCGGTCAAGCTGCGCCTGGCCCTGACGCTCGCCGGAATGCCGGCGGACGCCAAGCGCCTGGTGCGCGACGCGCTCGCCGCGATCGCGCCGGCGAAGCCCTCCGCGAGCGGACGCGACGGCGCGGCGTAACGTCCGAGCGCCGGATCCTCAATCGGAAACACCCGAAGGCCCCGCCAGCGCGATCGCCGGCGGCTCCACGTCGTCGGGGATCGGGTTGACGAAGGGCCTGCCGTCCAGCCGGCGGCGGAAGTCGTCCTTGGCGCGCTCGACCTCGCGCGGGTCGACGATGAGGGCGAGCGCCGTCGCGGCCATCGCCTTGGCGGCGTGCGCGAGGCCCTTGTGCGCCGCTTGCGCCTTGCCCTGGGCCACGAGCTGCCAGGAATGGCCCGGCGTGCCGATCGCGTAGGTGGCTGAGCGCATCTGCACCGTCGGCACCACCCAGCTGACCGAGCCCACGTCGGTCGAGCCGACCAGGCTGTCGTTGCCGCTGCCGAGCGGATAGACGAAGTCGGCGAGCGCCAGCCCTTTCTTCGGCTCGAGTCCATAGCGCGCGAAGGCGGAGACGATGTCCTCCTCGGTCATGGACTTCTGCATCTCCGCGGCGAATTCGCGGTCGCGCGCGTCGAACGGCACGGGCCCCAGCCGCTCGATCTCGGCATGCATCAGCGCCTCGAGCGGCGCGTTGCCGACGAGGTTGGCGTCGCCGTTGACGATGCGGACCTTGACCGCGGTCTCGGTCATCAGCGCGGCGCCCTCGGCGACCTTGCGCACGCGCCCGACCAGGGCGTGGAGCTGCTGCAGGTCCAGCGCGCGCACGAGGTAGCGCACGGTCGCCTTCGCCTGCACCACGTTGGGCGCCGGGCCGCCGGCGTCGAGCACGGCATAGTGGACGCGCGCGGTGCTCGGCATGTGCTCGCGCATGTAGTTGACGCCGACATTCATCAGCTCGACCGCGTCGAGCGCGCTGCGCCCCTGGTGCGGGGCCGCGGCGGCATGCGCGGCGCGCCCGGTGAAGTGGAAGTCGATCTCGTTGCAGGCGAGCGAGACCGGCTTGTTGACGCCGGTGAAGGCGGCGGGATGCCAGGAGATGGCGACGTCGACGTCGTCGAACACGCCGGCCCTGACCATGAAGCCCTTGGCCGAGCCGCCTTCCTCGGCCGGGCAGCCGTAATAGCGCACGCGGCCCGGAAGCCGGTGCGCGGCGAGCCAGTCCTTGACCGCGGTCGCGGCCAGCATCGAGGCGGCGCCGAGCAGGTTGTGGCCGCAGCCGTGCCCGTTGCCGCCCGGCTCGATCGGCGCGTGCTCGCACTGGCCGGCGTGCTGACTCAGGCCCGGCAGCGCGTCGTACTCGCCGAGGATGGCGATCACCGGCCCGCCGTCGCCGGCCTCGCCCATCGTCGCGGTCGAAAGCCCGGCCACCTTGTCGGCGACGCGGAAGCCTTCGCGCGCCAGCATGGCGCGATGCGCCGCGGCCGAGCGGTACTCCACGAAGTTGAGCTCGGGCGTGTCCCACACCTGGTCGCTCAAGGCGGCGAAGTCATTTCGCTTGGCGTCGACCAGGCGCCAGATCTCGGCGGTGTCGTGCATGGCGGTCACGCGGCCTCCGGTGGTCCCGAGGCCGGCATTGTCACACGAAACCGTGCGACCCCGCACGGGCGCCGGCCGCCCGACCGGTCCGCGCCGCCGCCATCGCCGCGTACGTCACCCGCCCGCGATCGGCGGGATGAAGGCGACTTCTGCCGTCTCGCCGACTTCCTCCAGGTAGGCGTTCTGATGGAGGACGCCGTCGATCACCACCGCGACATCGTGCTCCAGCCTGCGCTCGATGCCCGGGAAGCGGGCATCGAGCGCCCGGATGAGCTGCCGGACCGTGCGGCCCGGCACCTCGATCTCGGTCTGCCCGCTGGCGTACTGCCGGGCGAACGAGTAGGTCAGGACGACGCGCGCCACGCTACTCTGCCGCCACGTTACTCGGCCGCCAAGCGGGGCGACGCCGCGTCGAGCGCCGCCGACAGCCGGGGCGGCGACATCGGCAGGTCGACCATGCGGACACCGGTCGCGCGCGCGATCGCATTGCCGATCGCCGCCATCGGCGGGACGATCGGCACCTCGCCGACGCCGCGCACGCCGTAGGGGTGGGACGGGTTGGGCACCTCGACCAGCAGGGTCTCGATCATCGGCAGGTCGGAGGCGACCGGCATGCGATAGTCGAGGAAGCCCGCGTTCTGCAGCTTGCCCCTGGCGTCGTAGATGTACTCTTCGTTCAGCGCCCAGCCGATGCCCTGCGCCGCGCCGCCCTGGAGCTGGCCCTCCACATAGGAAGGATGGATCGCCGTGCCGACGTCCTGCACCGCGGTATAGCGGTCGATCGTGACGATGCCGGTGTCGGCATCCACCTTCAGGTCGACGATGTGCACCCCGAATCCCGGACCCGCGCCTTGCGCGTTGAGCTGGGCATGGCCGTTGATCGGCCCGCCGGTGCGGCTGGCGCTCGCCGCGAGCTTGGCGAGCGAGAGCGGCTCGAACTCGCCGACATTGGTGCTCGAGGGCCGCGCCTCGCCGTCCTGCCAGACCACGCCGTCGACGTCGACCTCCCACAGCTTGGCCGCGCGCAGCTTCAGCTGATGGATCATGTCGCGCGTCGCGTTGATGACGGCAAGGCCGGTCGCGAAGGTCACGCGGCTGCCGCCGGTGACGAAGCTGAAGCCGATCGAGGCGGTATCGGCCACGATCGGGCGAACCTTGTCGTAGTCGATGCCGAGCTCCTCCGCGGCCATCATGGCGAGCGAGGCGCGCGAGCCGCCGATGTCCGGACTGCCCGAGATGATGGTGACGGTGCCGTCCTCGCCGACATGCGCGGCGGCGGAGGAATCGGCGCCGATGTTGAACCAGAAGCCGGCGGCGACGCCGCGGGCATGGCCGGGCTTCACCTTCGACCGGTAGTGCGCCGAGGCCTTGGCCGCCTCCAAGGTCTCCACCATGCCGATCACGCCGAAGGTCGGTCCGTAGTGGGTCTTGGTGCCCTTCTTCGCCGCGTTCTTCAGGCGAAGCTCGATCGGGTCCATGCCCAATTCCAGCGCCACCAGGTCGACCGTGGATTCGACGGCCCAGGCCGAGATCGGCGCGCCGGGCGCGCGATAGGCCGCGACCTTGGGCCGGTTGCTCACCACGTCGAAGCCGACCACGCGGATGTTCTCGATGTCGTAGCAGGCCAGGCTGCACATGCAGGACGGACCGACCGGCGACCCCGGGAAGGCGCCCGCCTGCAGCGCGACGGTGACGTCGGCCGCGACGATCCGTCCGTCCCGCGTGGCGCCGAGCTTCACCTGGACATGCCCGCCGGACGTGGGCCCGGAGGCGCGGAACACCTCCTCGCGCGACATCACCATCTTCACCGGGCGGCCCGCCTTCTGCGAGAGCCGGATCGCCACCGGCTCGAGGTAGACCACCGTCTTGCCGCCGAAGCCGCCGCCGATCTCCGACGGCGTCACGCGAAGCTGCGAGGTCTCGAGCTCGAGCAACCGGCAGCAGAAGCCGCGCACCTGGAAATGGCCCTGGGTCGTGGTCCAGAGCTGGACCTGGCCGTCCTCCGAGGCGCTCGCCAGCGCCGCATGCGGCTCGATGTAGCCCTGGTGTACCGGCTGGGTCGTGAACTCGCGCTCGATCACGAAATCGGCCTTGACGAAACCCGCGGCCGCATCGCCCTTGGTGAATTCCAGGCGCTTGGCGATATTCGACGCCTTGCTCGGCGTCGGCGTGACGCCTTCCGTCCGCATCTGCGGATGCAGGATCGGCGCGTCCTCCGCCATCGCTTCCCGCACATCGATCACGTGCGGCAGCTTCTCGTACTCCACCTCGATCAGCGCCAGCGCTTTCTTCGCGATGTCGGCCGTCGTGGCCGCCACCGCGGCCACGGCGTGGCCTTCATAAAGCGCCTTCTCTTTCGCCATGATGTTGCGCGTCACGTCGCGCAGGTTGACCTGCATCTCGCCTGCCGGCACCACCTGGTCCGGTTGCTCGGGGAAGTCCGCGCCGGTGACGATCGCCTTGACGCCGGGCAGCGCCGCCGCCCTGGAGACGTCGATCGACTTGATCACGGCATGCGCGTGCGGACTGCGCAGCACCTGGCCGACCAGCTCGCCCGGCAGGTTGAAATCGGCGGCGAAGCGGGCACGACCGGTCACCTTGTCGGCGCCGTCGGGACGGTTCTGACGCGTGCCGACCCACTTGTAGCGGTGTTCGCTCATCGTGCGATCTCCTTCTGCTCGGCGGCCGCTTCCAGGACCGCGCGGACGATCTTGTCGTAGCCGGTGCAGCGGCAGAGGTTGCCGGCGAGGCCGAAGCGCACCTCCGTCTCGGTAGGGTCGGGGTTCCGGTCGAGCAGAGCCTTGGCCGCGATCAGCACGCCCGGCGTGCAGACGCCGCATTGCAGCGCCGCCAGCTCGACGAACTTCTGCTGCAGCGGGTGCAGCTTGTCGCCCTCTGCCATGCCCTCGATGGTCAGGATGCGGCGACCTTCGGCTTCGGCGCCCAGCATCAGGCAGCCGCAGACGAGGCGATCGTCGACGATGATGGAGCAGGCCCCGCAGTCGCCCGACCCGCAGCCTTCCTTGGCGCCGGTCAGGCCGAGAACGTCGCGCAGCACGTCCAGCATGGTCTGCGTCGCCGTGCAGAGAAACTCGGTCGGCTCGCCGTTGACGGTGGTCGTGACGTGGATCTTCGCCATGGTCAGCTCTTCCTCGCGCGCTCGGCGGCGACGGCGGCGGCGCGCTTGAGCAGCACGCCCGCGATCTTGGTGCGATAGGCTATCGTGCCGCGCTTGTCGTCGATCGGACGGCAGGCGGCGCGGCAGGAAGCCGCCGCTGCCTCGACGGCGTCGGCGCCAAGCGTCGAGCCGACCAGCCGCGAGCCGACCAGCGCCTTGCCCGCTTCCTCGACCAGCAGGACGGTGGGCGCTACCGCGCCCAGTGCCACGCGCGCTGCGGTGCAGGTGCCGTCCTGCAAGGTCAGGTTCACGCCGCAGCCCACCACCGCGATATCCATCTCGGTGCGCGGGATGAGCCGCAAGTATGCGTCGCCCGAGCCCGGCGGACGCGGCGGCAGGGTGAAGAAGACCACGATCTCGCCCGGCGCCAGCGTGGTCCTGCCGGGGCCGGCCGGGATCTGCCCGACCGGCACCTCGCGTCTTCCCTTCGGTCCCTGGATCGTGGCGACGGCGCCGGCAGGTTGCCGCCCGCCGAGGCGCGGCCCTGCACCTGCTTGGAGCCGATCAGGTTGATCGCCTCGACGACGCCCGGCCAGGCGCGGCGGAGCGCCTCATGGTCGTGGATCTCGGCGCCGGAGACGGCCGCGCCGATGCGCCAAGCCCCGTCCTGTCGGCCGATCGTCGTCATCTCGGCGATCCGCTTGACGTCGACGATCAGCGCCGGCGCCACCATGCCCGCGCGCATCTGCACCAGGAGATCGGTACCGCCCGCCAGCACCCGCGCCCTGCCGCCCGCGCCCGTCATCAGGCCCACGGCTTCCTCGACCGAGCCAGGCGCAACGTACTGCGCTTCAAACATGCTCTCGTCCTCTCCCCAACATGGCGTGCGGCTTCACGACACCACGTTCATTTGACGCGATCAGCGACTGCAGCACAATCGCGCGTCGTTGATGGACCACGCCTCGGCAAACAGGTGAGGTGCTGCCCCATGAGATGCCGGATCCTCGGTTGAGGCGGGCCCGCGAGTCAAATCCCTTTCCTGCGCAACAGGTCTGTCGCACGTGATCGGCTGGAGCCGCGTCCCCGGTTCGTGATACTAGCGATGTGCCTCGGGTGCCCGGGACGTGCCGTCCCGGGAGAATCGGGAAGGCGGTGAGACGCCGCCACGTGCCCAACGCTGTGATGGGGACCGTCCGGACAGATGCCACTGGCCTAGAGCCGGGAAGGCGTCCGGATGGGATGAACCTAAGTCAGAAGACCGGCCTGGAGGCGATCTGGGCGCCGCAATTGGACCGGCGGGCGCCCGCTACAGCCATGAAGGGGAAATCATGGAAGCAAGCCTGATTCAAGCCGACGCCGAGTTCTCGCCCGCCGAGCGCGACGGCGTCTACAAGTGCATCTACAAGCGGCGCGACGTGCGCGGCCAGTTCCTGCCCGATCCCGTGCCCGATGAGGTGCTGGCACGCATCCTTCGTGCCGCGCATCACGCGCCCTCGGTCGGCTTCACGCAGCCCTGGGACTTCATCGTCGTGCGCGACGACGCGGTCAAGCGCCGGCTGTACGCCGCGTTCGCCACGGCCAATGCCGAGGCGGCCGAGATGTTCGAAGCCGACCGCCGTCAGACCTACCGCCGGCTCAAGCTCGAAGGCATCGTCGAGGCGCCGGTCGGCATCTGCGTCACCTGCGACCGTCATCGCGCAGGCCCGGTTGCGATCGGCCGGACGCATCAGCGCGAGATGGACCTCTACAGCGCCGTGTGCGCCGTGCAGAACCTGTGGCTCGCCGCACGGGCGGAAAATGTCGGCGTCGGCTGGGTCAGTATCATGCGCTTCGCCGACCTGCGCGCCGCGCTGGGCATTCCGGCCACGATCCGGCCTGTCGCTTATCTGTGCCTCGGCTATGTCTCGCACTTCTACGAGAAGCCGGAGCTGGAAACGGCCGGCTGGCTGCCGCGCCTGAAGCTCGGCGATGTCGTCTGGTTCGATCGCTGGCAGGGCCGCAACGGCGCGGAGCCGCTGCTCAGGCACCTGGGCTGAGTCATGAGCCGGCGGCCGATCAGCGGCCGCCGGCTCAGCTCATGAACTGGCGGACATAGCGGTCCGCGTATGCCGCGAACAGGCGGTTGCCTTCGTCCGTGTCCGCCTCGCAGCGCCGGATCTCGTCCCATTCCTCGCGCGGGAACTTGACGTAGAGCGGAAAGGCACGGTGGATGCCCGCCAGGTCGCGGGCGCGCAGCTGCGGCATGTCCATCGCGGGACCGAGGCGATAGTCGCCGGCGATGCCATCGGGCGCGATGAAGCCGGCCTCCTCGCAGGTCCGGCGCAGCGTGCAGCCCTTGTAGGGGCTGAAGAAGCTCACCATCACGCCGTGCGGCTGCAGGATCCGGTTGAGCTCGATCGTGTCGAAGATCATCGCCCGCGTCTCGTGCGGAAAGCCGATCATGTTGTTGGCGCTGATGCGGATCTTGGTCTCGTGCAGCAGCTCGAAGGCGCGGATGATCGTCTTGTCGACGATGTTGCGGCCCAGCACGTTCTTCCTGAGCCACAGATTGCCGCTCTCAACGCCGACGCTGATGCCCTCGCAGCCGATTTCGGTCAGGATCGCCACCTTCTCCTTGGTCACCGATTCCGGCCGGACCTCGACCCAGAACGGCAGGCCCATCTTCTCGCGATACAGCCGGCCGAAGCGCTCGATCCGCTTGATCGGCGTGGTCAAGAAGCTTTCCGCCACCAGGTAGACATAGGCGAGGTCGTATCGCTCCTTCTTCGCCGCCATCTCGTCGATCAGCCGGTCTATGCTCTTTTCCCGGTAGTAGCCGCCGGCGGCGCCGTAGATCGCGTCGAAGCCGGAGTTGATGCAGAAGCTGCAGGTATAGGGGCAGCCGCGGTTCATCTCGAACGTGCCGGTGACGGCGATCCGGCCGCCCATCGGCTTCCAGAAGCGCCGCTTGTCGTACACGTCCCAGTTCTGCTGCGGCAATGTGTCGAGATCGACGGCCGGCCGGACGGCGTTCTTGAAGATCTTGCCGTCGCGCTTCACCCACACGTTGGGAATGGCGGTGACGTCGCCGCCGTCCGCCAGGCGCTTGCACAGGTCGACGAGCGCGCCTTCGCCTTCGCCGACGCAAACCATGTCGACGCCGGGACGGCGGATGACGATATCGGGCGCGAATGTGGCGTACGGGCCGCCGACGATGGTAGGGATCCCGGCATGGCGCACGGCATCGAGCAGCCGCATGCCGAGCGGGAACGTGACCTCGATGCAGGACAGCCCGATCAGGTCGGGGCGGAACTGGTCCACCGCGTCGAGAAACCCGTCGATCACGTCGCGCTCCTCGGGCACGATGCCGAGGTCCTTGAAATCGGTCTTCTTGACCTGCAAGGCGTAGGCCCGGGCCTCGTCGCCGGTGCGCTCGGCGGTGCGGTAGAACGTCGTGTCGAACAGCCTGACCTCGATGCCGTTCTGCTGCAGGCACGACGACAGGATGCCGATGCCCGCAGTGATCAGCGTATCGAGCATGGTGTTGCAGTTGATCAACAGAACGCGGAAATCCCTCATGACTGGTCAGCTCCCGTGGTCTTGCGTACCGGCCGGGCGGCGAGCGTGGCGATCCAGTCGTAGCCCGCCTGGATGCGCGGCGTGATCCGCTCGACCGGGTACTCGAAGACGATGCGGACGTCCGGGTTGCAGGCGCGGACGATGTCCAGCGTGGCCGGCAGGTCGATCCAGCCCTTCAGTGGCGACTGCACGGGATGCAGCGGCACGTGATGGTGGCGTGCGTAGCCGTCGGGGCCGGTCGTGTTCCACAGATGCATGGATCGCGCACGCGGCGCGAGGGCGGCGATGTCGGCGAGGTAATCGCGTCCACGGCGCATCGCGCCGAGTCGCGTGTGTCCGACATCGATGCAGATCCCGAGCTCGGCATGCGGACCGACGACATCGACGAACGCGGCGACCTCGTGGAACGAGTCGGTGTATCCGGCGAACTCGATGTCGAGCGGGATCGCGTGTGCCCGGCTCAATTCGGCGAAGCGGCGGCAGGCCTCGCGCGCCAGGCGGCCCGCCGTCGCCGCGTCCCGCGTATCCGACTTGCCGTAGGTCAGGTGCGAGACGACGTACTCGGCGCCGAGCTCGCGCGCGACCCGGAGCGTCAGCTCCAGCAAGCGAAAGGAGTCCTCGCGCCGCGCGCTGTCCTCGTTCAGGAAGAAGCACTGCGTCGCGTCGTAGGGGAAGAAGTCGGGGCGCAGCACCGGGGCGTGGAAGCTGAACGCCGCACGGCCTTCGCGCGCGAGCTCGGTCAGGATGGCGGGCAGGCCGGAGAACTGCTCGGGCGCGAGGTCGAAGAACTCGGCCCGGCCGAGGCCGCGATGGACGAGCCCGGCCGGCGGATGAGGCTCGTTCATGGCGCCGTTGCCGAGGTCACGTCGACCAGGTTCGAGTTGAACGCCGACCCGCCGCCCATGTCGGCGACGAAGTCCGGCGTGGTGAAGTTCGGGATCATGCCGTCCGGGTAGCAGCGCTCCCACCACTGTCCCGCCGCGACGACCACGCCCGGGCGCGTGTCCTCGGTCACCCGCGCCCACATTCGGCAATGGCCGCGGTCGTTGTGGATGCGCACCGGGTCGCCGTCCGCCAGGTTGCGGTCGCGTGCGTCCGCAGGGTTGATCCACAGCAGCGGACGCGCTTCCGCGCGGCGCAGCGCCGGCTCGCCGCCCTGGTTGGCGTTGAGCGTGGAATGGGCGGAGGGCGTCAGGAACGACAGCGGGAAGCGCGCGAACCGCTCGGGCGTCGCCTCGCGGCTCTCCTGCGGCGGCATGTAGCCGGGCAGCGGGTCGAGGCCTTGCGCGGCGAGCAGCGGCGCATGGAGCGCGATGCGCGGCCGCGACGACGCCGGCACGTCGTGGCGGAAGCGGCGGTCGATCGGCTCGGTCCGCAGCGTAACGCGTCCGTCGCGCAAAAGGGCCGCCCGCTCGGCCGCGTCGAGCGGCAGAAGCGGATGGTTCACGACTTCCGTCACGACCTCTTCCGCCGTGGTCCGCAGGCATGGCTCCGAGAAGCCGAGCGCCGACGCGAGCGTGCGGAACACGTCGCGGTTCGAGCGCGCCTCGCCGACCGGCGCAATGGCCGGCCGGTTCAGCAGGAGCTCGGGCCGGTAGTAGGAGAACTGGATGTCGCTGTGCTCGAACGGCGTTGTGGCCGGCAGCACGATGTCGGCGAAGCGGGCCGTGTCGGTCATGCGCAGTTCGTGCACGACGGTGAACAGATCGTCGCGCATGAGGCCGCGCCGGACCTGCGACTGGTTGTAGAGCGTGACCGCCGGATTGCCGTCGAAGACGTAGAGGCTCGAGACCGGCTTGGTGGCGTCGAGCAGATGGTGTGCGAGATGGACCATGTTGTAGCGCCGGCCCGTGTTTGGGCGCAGCTCGTCGCCGTCGAGCACCGACCAGTCGAACGGAAAGGCGGTGCTGGTCGGGAGGTAGAGTCCGCCGCCCGGTTGCAGCCAGGCGCCGGTCAGGGCCGGCAGGCAGGCGATGGCGCGCATCGTCGCGCCGGCATTGCCGTGGCGCAGGCATCCGGGGCCGACATGGATCAACGACCGGCGCCGATCGGCGTAGAGGCGGGCGAGACGTTCGATGTCCGCTGCCGGCACGTCCGCGATCGCTGCGGCGCGCCGCGGCGAATAGGCGTGCAGCCGTTCTTCGAGCGCCGGAAACCCGAAGGTGAAATCGGCGATGAAGTCCCGGTCGTGCCATCCCTCGCGCAGGATCACGTGCATGACGGCGAGCGCGACCGCGGCATCGGTGCCGGGGCGCGGGCGCAGCCAGATCTCGGGCTCGGGGATGCCGCCGATCCGGGTCGGATTGACGACGACGATCGCCGCGCCCTCCGCCCGCGCCCGCTTGAGCAGCGGCAGATGATGCAGGTTGGTCGACGCCGGGTTGACGCCCCACAGCACGATCAGCTCGGCCTCGTGCGCCATGGTCGGATCGGCCATGGCGGAGCTGCCCATCGTGTGGATGTAGGCCGTGCGGCCGGCCTTGGTGCAGATCGTGCGGTCGAGCTGGAGCGTCCCCAGGCGGTTGAAGAAGCGCCGGCCCGAGATGCGTCCCTGCACCAGGCCTTCGTTGCCGGAGCCGAAGAACGGCAGGATCGCCTGCGGCCCGGCGGTCGCGACGATGCCGCGCCAGCGCCGGGCGATCTCGCCGATCGCCGCGTCCCAGCCGATGCGGCGGAATCGGCCCTCGCCCTTGCGGCCGACGCGGCGCAGCGGATGCAGCAGGCGATCGGGCGCGTAGACGCGCTCGTGCGCGCGGGCGTACTTGGCGCAGAGATAGCCGGCGGTGACGGGATGGTCGGGATCGCCGCGCAGGCCGATCAGGCGGCCGTCGCCGACGGTCGCGATGACGCTGCAGGTGTCAGGGCAGTCATGCGGGCAGACGCCGCGCGATACGCCTTCTTCCATCTCCATCGGCGCGGTTTTATGACAGCGCCGGAGCGCGCCGCCTTGACGCTTGGTAAGTCAGCCGGGGCGCATTGCCGCATTGCGCTTCGCCTTCTGCACCCTCAATCTGCGCGACGCCGACCAAATCTGGGGTATGGAATGCCCCGCGACCACAGGGGAACGCTCCCGTGCTCCAGAATGCCTTTCGTGTCCTGATCGTAGCGGTTGCGGTGTCTTGTGCCGCGCCGTTTGCGTACGCCCAGAGCGATGTCGGTGTCGTGCTCATGCACGGCAAGCAGGCGCCTCCGGGTAGCGTGGACGACCTGGCGGCAAAGTTGCGAAGCGCTGGGACCAAGGTCGTCCGACCGCAGATGCCCTGGGGCCAGGGCCGGTGGGAGCAGATCTCGGTCAGTGTCGAGGCCGTTCATGGACAGGTCGACGCCCTGGTCGCGCAGCTGCGCGACCAGGGGGCTCGCCGCATCGTCGTGGGCGGCCATAGCATCGGCGCCAACGTGGCACTCTCGTATGCGATCGAGCGCGACAACGTCGCCGGCGTCATCATGATCGGCCCCGGCCACGCGCCAGGCCATTTCTATCAGACGATGGCGGACGTCCGCGCGGCGGTCGACCGCGCCGCGAGCCTGGTTCAGGCCGGCCAAGGCGCACAGTCGTTTTCCGGTCCCGACAACAACCAGGGCCGCACGTTCACCGTTGCGACCACGGCAGAAGTGTACTTGAGCTGGATGTCGCCAAAGCGGCTCGCCAACATGCCGGCACAGGCACCGCGTCTTTCCTCGCGCATTCCCGTGCTGATGGTGATCGGAAGTCAAGACCCTGCGTTCGGCATCGCCCAGTCAAGGATCTTCGCGCCGGCGGCCAAGCACCCCTACAGCAAATACGTGGCGATCCCAGGCGGCGATCATCGCAGCGTGCTGGGAGCGGCAGGCAACGACGCGG
>JAKLKW010000118.1 GCA_023150455.1 Alphaproteobacteria bacterium
TCATGCCGGCCTCAATGAGAATAGCCTTGGTCGGCACTACAGCCGTTTCCGCCGCAAAATCCGCCGTAAAACCTTGCGCCGCAGCCACTCGCCCCGCAAAAATCGCTCCCGGGCGAGTCGAATCGGCGAAGTTAGGCTAGTTCTTCTTTGCCGGGCGCATCATCGCCCATTCCTCGTCGGTCAGGCGCTCGAGGAAGTTGAGCTGGCCTGCGCCCTTGAGCCAGCGGCCCGCGTCGATCGTCACGCACTCGCCGTTGATGTACTCGGCCTGGTCCGACAGCAGGTAGGAGGCAAGGTTGGCCAGCTCCTCGTGCCGCCCCGGCCGGCCGAGCGGGTTGCGTGTTTCTATTTCCCGAGCCAAGTCCGGGCGCGGCACTAGGCGCGACCAGGCGCCCTCGGTCGGGAAGGGGCCGGGCGCGATCGCGTTCATGCGGATGCCCCTGCCGCCCCATTCCACCGCCAGGCTCTGCGTCATCGCCAGCACGCCGGCCTTGGCCATGGCCGAGGGCACGACGTAGCCGCAGCCGGTCCAGGCATAGGTCGCGACGATGTTGAGCACGCTGGCGCGGCGCTTCTCCGCGAGCCAGCGCTTGCCGCAGGCCCAGGTGCAATAGGCGGTGCCGTGCAGCACGATGCCGAGCACGGCGTCGATCGCCCGCGTGCTCAAGGTCTCGCTGCGCGCGGCGATGTTGCCGGCGGCGTTGTTGAGCAGCGCGTCGAGCGGCGCGCGCCTCCATTGCGCCTCGACCATCGCCTCGACCGCGCCGGGATCGCGCACGTCGCACACGTGCCAGCCCGTGCGGCCCTTGAACGTGCGGTCGAACTCGGCCGCCGTGTCCTTCAGCACCTGCTCGCGCCGCCCGCAGATGACGAGATCGGCGCCGAGCTCGAGGAAGCGATGCCCCATCGCCTTGCCGAGCCCGGTGCCGCCGCCGGTGACGAGGATGGTCTTTCCCTTCAACAGGTCGGGCAGGAACATGCGCTCTCCTCACAAGGCCCGGGCGCGTTCGCGCAGGGCGAATTTCTGGATCTTGCCGGTCGAGGTCTTGGGCAGCGGGCCGAACACCACGCTGCGCGGCGCCTTGAAATGCGCCATGCTGGCGCGGCACCAGGCGATGATGTCCTGCTCGCTGGCCACAGCGCCGTTCTTCAGCGTGACGAAGGCGCATGGTGTCTCGCCCCAGCGCTCGTCCGGCCGCGCCACCACCGCGGCCTCCATCACGGCCGGATGGCGGTACAGCGTCTCCTCGATCTCCAGCGACGAGATGTTCTCGCCGCCCGAGATGATGATGTCCTTCGAGCGGTCCTTGATCTCGATGTAGTTGTCGGCATGCCACACCGCCAGGTCGCCGGTGTGGTACCAGCCGCCTTTCAGCGCCGCCCCGGTCGCTTCCGGGTTCTTGAGGTAGCCCTTCATCACCGAGTTGGCGCGCAGCATGATCTCGCCCATCGTCCTGCCGTCCCGCGGCACGGGCTTCATGCTGCGCGGATCGGCGACGATCACGCGATGCACCATCGGGCAGGCGACGCCCTGGCGCGCCATCTTCGGCGCGCGCTCGGCGATCGGCATGGCGGGCCAGTCCGGCTGCCAGTGCGAGATCGTCGCCGGGCCGTAGCACTCGGTCGTGCCGTACATGTGCGTGACGCGGAAGCCCATCGCCTCCATGCGCTCGATCACCGCCGAGGGCGGCGCGGCGCCGCCGGTCGTGACCTCGACGCGGCGCGGCAGCTTCAGCTTCACCTCGTCGGGCGCGTGGATCAGCATGTTGAGCACGATCGGCGCGCCGCACAGATGCGTCACGTCGTGCCGGACGATCTCGCGGAACACCTGCGCCGGCTCGACGCGGCGCAGGCAGACATGCGTGGCGCCGGCGGCGGTGACGGCCCAGGCGAGGGTCCAGCCGTCGCAGTGGAACATCGGCAGCGTCCACAGATGCACGCTGTCGGGCCGGAGGCCGAAGCTCAGCGTGTTGCCGAGCGAGGCTACGTACGCGCCGCGATGGTGGTAGAGCACGCCCTTGGGATTGCCGGTCGTGCCCGAGGTGTAGAGCAGGCAGATCGTCTGCCATTCGTCCGCGGGCAGCGTCCAGGGCGCGTCCGGATCGCCTTCCTCGAGCAGCTGCTCGTAGGTCGTCTCGCCCAGCCGCCTGCCTTCGGGGTAGAGCGGATCGTCGATGTCGACGACCGTGAGGCGGCGCTTCAGGCGCCTGAGCGCCTCGCCGACCACGCCGGCGTATTCGCCGTCGGTGATCAGCATCCTCGCCTGGCCGTGCTCGAGGCAGAAGGCGATGGTCGCGGCATCCAGCCGGTAGTTCAGCGGGTTCAGCACCGCACCCGCGGCCGGCACGCCGAAATGCGCCTCGAGCATCGCCGGCAGGTTCGGCGACATGATCGCCACCGTGTCGCCGCGCCGGATGCCGCGCCGCTTCAGCGCGCTGGCCAGCCGCCGCGCGCGGGCGAAGAACTCGGCGTAGGTGAAGCGCCGGTCGCCGTGGATGACCGCGGTCTTGTCGCGAAACGCCTCGGCGGCGTTGGCGAGGAAATCGAGCGGCGACAGCGGCACGAAGTTGGCCGGGCCGGGATCGTAGGTCTGATCGGGCCTGCCCGCGCGGCGCCAGCCGCGGCCCTTGCCCATGGCTTTCTTCCTCTTGATCGGCTGCTTCTTCGCCATGGCACCTCCCCCGTGGCCGGGAGTCTAGCGATGCCGGACGCGGGTGTGTAGCGGTCAAAGACCAAAGCCCAGCCGGACCGTCCAGTGCCGAACCGCAGCAGGGAAATGTTTGACGCTTCTTGCTCTCGCTATGCCTTCACTCACAACTCTCTCGTCTGTAGAGTGTCCGGCAGCATGGTGGCAAGATCTGCAGCCTTCTCACCGCTCCAATTGGCGCTCCGCCAGAGCTGATGATAATTGCCTATTGCTCAATCCTGACCTGTTCGACAAGATGCGGTGGACGACTGGCAGCAATAACCCTCTGCACTTTGACCAGGGGCCGATTTCACTACCGGTCTGCAATTGAGAATTTGAACCCGTACGAGCGCGCTGCCACCACTTTGTAGGGGCAATGATGAGTTCGTCGGTGCTTTGGGAGGCGTTAAGTCCGCTTGCCGCTCGGCTTCCCAAGGTCGTTCGCGAGCATGAGATTCTGCGTATAGCTGCTACGATTTCTGGCAATAGCCAGCCAAACGCAGCGAATATTGCGAGACAACAGGTGCTCGTGTGGACGCAGAATCGGAGTGGCGGACGGCTTCCAGATAGCGCTTGGCGCTTTCAAGGTTTCGAGTATTTCTCCGGTGGTCGGAACAGTATGGGTGTCCGCATCGAGAACGAGACTTCGGATATTTGGGCAATTCGCGCAGATGACCCTGATAAAGAGGTGCCAGGGCGTATATGGACGACGGAAGTTGTCGTTGGCGCCATGGCGGGCCAAGCGCCTCGGTTCAGCTCGCGGCTGTTGGTTAGCACGACTGAAGATGAACTAGACATAGAGCCCCACGTGCCTGGACTGGTCCGCCAGATAGCTGAGAAATGCGGCTTGTCCCGTGGCATCTATGAGATCAACCCGCATCCTTTGATCGTTAAAACCAATGATCAGGCTGATGGTTTGGTCGAAAGCTTGGTGGACAGTGATCGGCGTCTTCCCGTGTTTGTGCTTACCATACCTGAGGCTGGAGACGGGCCCTTGCTAGACGCTGACGTGCTTGCTCGCGCGGTGCTGGGCATCGGGCATGTGGTGGTCCTACCTGCGCCGTTTACTTGGGCATTGACGCAGCGATTTGGAAAGCCGCGATCGGTTTTTGGTGGCGCCGTACGCGCGTATCTTCCTGGCTTCTCAGAAGACGCTAATCCTTACGCTCACAGACTAGTGCTCGCGGAGCAGTTATCGACAGGAGATGGGCAGGTACAGTGCTCACGCTGGATGCGGTCATTGGCGGCAAAAGAAAGTGTCCGCCGAACGGCGCTGGGCGTGGACGTCCTGGCGTTCGCCGCAATTAGGAACGTTAGTCTTGAGCTTACTCAACAGCGCTTGGAACAGGAGGGGGCAAGCGATATCGAGCAATTGGCCGCTGCGAAGGCTCGAATTGTGGCACTCGAAAAGCAGGTAAAGGATCAAGAGGCGTCATTGGAGTATTTTGACGCGGAGCACCGTAGTGCCGAGGAAAGAGCTGAGGCGGCAGAAGAGCAGGCGAGGGCTTCCGCGTTTCGCATTCAACAACTGTTGGACCAGGTTCGCGCACGCGGAGGCTCGGTAGAGTCCACGGTTGACGTTCCCGCGTCGTGGGGCAGTTTCGCTAGTTGGTGCGATGCGAATTTGGCAGGGCGTGTTGTGCTCAGTCCGGCAGCACGCCGAGGACTTCGTCAGCCAGTATTCGAAGACGTTTCGTTGGCGGCAAGATGCTTGTTGTGGCTAGCTGCAGAATGTCGTGACCGGCGTATGCAAGGAGGCGAAGGTAGCCTCAGAGACGAAACCGTCGAACAGGGAATTAGGAATGCACATTGCGGCGAGGACCAGTTTGATCTTGATTGGCAAGGTCAGAGGCGGACTGCCGACTGGCACATAAAGAACGGCGGAAACACTCGTGACCCAAGGCGTTGCTTGCGAATCTACTATTTTTGGGATGCGGCTACGCAGCAGATCGTAATAGCGGATATGCCGGCACACCGGCGGACTGGAGCAACGTGAAGTGCGCTCTCTTGGGGTCAGCCGGCCGCGCTCGCTGCGACCACGCGAGTTCACCCCTTCCGCGCCGAAATTCCTTCGCCATGGCGTCTCCCCCGCGGCCGGCAGTGTAGCGGCGGCGGGCGCGGAGGTGTAGCGGCGAAGCGGCGCGGCGACTAACGGTACTCCCAGGTCCCGTCCGGCCTGCGGCAGGCGATCGACACCGCCTGCTGCGGCTCGGCGATCCCCGCGACCCCGATCATCTGCACCACGCGCTGGCAGTTCGGCGGCAGCGGCTGCGGCTGCGCCGCCTGCTGCACGACCACGGGCGGCGGCGGAGGCTGCACCACCACGACCTGCGGCGGCGGCGGCCGGTTGGCATTGGCGATCACGGTGCCCAGCAGCAGGCCGCCGCCGATGCCGCCGACGACGAGCGCGGCGTTGCTGCCCTTGCGGCGCGAGGACTTGGCGGGATCGGCGCGGCCGATCTCCGGCGCGCCGTGCGACACCAGCGCCCGCGCGGGCAGCGGCCCGGACAGCAGCGCCAGTGCCGCAAGGGCGGCGGCGGCAGCCATGGGACGGCGGAACGTGCTTCTCATGGCATTACTTCCGGCTTAGGCTTGCGGCCATCCTAGGCCGGTCGGGAATGTACCTCAATGCGGTTCAGGCATGTCGCGTGCTTCGCCGCCGTGACGGCCCTGGCGCTCGCCGCCGGGACCGCTTGGGCCCGGGTGTGGAAGCCGTCGCCGCTCGAGCAGATCAGCGACTATCTGTTCATCGTCGATCCCAAGCCCGACGGCTCGCAGGTCATGGTGTTCTGGATCGATCCCCGGGTCGGCGGCGAGGACGAGGACCAGGCAAGGCTGCGCGGCTGGCTGCGCGACCGCGTCCTCATCGGCGTCGCCGAGGTGGACATCAGGGACGGGTCGAGCATGATGCCGCGCAAGGTCGGCAACCCGCAGGTGCTGGTCGGCGGAAGGCCTCGGCCGTCGATCGCCGAGGACGCATTCGACGCCGAGCTGAAGCAGGCGAGCGACTTCGCCCGCGAGCTGATCGGCGCGGCCGGCCACGCCTTCCGCTTCTTCGCGGTCGCCGACGCCAAGTTCGGTGCCTGCCAGAAGGGCTCGATGCACGTGGTCTACGCCGGCGAGCGCTACCTTTATCGCCTGCCCGCGCCGGGCTGCGCCGCGAAGGCGCGATGAGGCGGAGGCGGGCGGTGCATCGCACCGCCCGGTCCGATCGGGCTAGCGCTTGGTGCGCAGCGTCAGGTCGCCGATGCCGGCCGAGATGGCGACGCCCTTCTGGCCCTCGACGCTGACCGGCTGCAGGGCGAAGGACTTGCCGCCGCCGCCGATCAGCGCGTTGGCGCCGGCGCCGTAGCCGGCCGCGGCCGAGGCGGTGCCGCCGACATAGTCGCCGGCCAGCGCGCCCTGCGGCACGTCCCAGTTCGGCGCCATCACGGCCCACATGATGATGGCCTCCGACACGTAACCGATATCGACGCCGAACTTCTTGATCGAGCCGTTGTAGTACTGCTTGTTGCCGCCCTTGGCCGGGCTGTAGACGCAGTCCACGTCGCGGCTGGAGCCGAGCACGAAGCCGAAGCCGCTCGACACCTTGCATTCCAGCAGACCGGCGCGAACGCCCTCGGCCTTGGCCGCGCCGGCCGAGATCGCGAGCAGGCAAGCGGCGGCGACGGCCGTCACGGTCTTGTTCGGGTTCATCGGGTTCTCTCCAGGTTGATTCAACGCGTCGCGTCTGACGACATTCCGGCGGGCTTGCCCGGCGATTCGGCCGTGCGCTCGCCGGGCTCGAAGCTCAACGACACGCCGTTGATGCAGTAACGCAGCCCGGTCGGCGCGGGTCCGTCCTCGAACACGTGGCCGAGATGCCCGCCGCAGCGCGCGCAATGCACCTCGGTGCGGCGCATCAGGAAGGAATGGTCCTCGGACCTGCCGATATTCGCCTCGATCGGCGCGTAGAAGCTGGGCCAGCCCGTGCCGCTGTCGAATTTCGTCTCGGAGCGGAACAGCTCCAGCCCGCAGCCGGCGCAGCGGAACATGCCGGACCGATGCTCCTTGTTGAGCGGGCTGGTGAACGGCCGCTCGGTGCCATGGCCGCGCAGCACGGCGAATTGCTCGGCGCTCAACTGGCGACGCCATTCGGCGTCGCTCCTGCTCAACGGGAAATCGCCCTTCGCCTCCGGCTTGCCGGAGAACCAATCCTTCAGAGCCATCGCACGCTGTCCCTTCGTGTGCCGGCGGTCGGAAGCTTGCCCACAAACATGGCATTATTCGGGCGCGCTACAAGGTCGTTCGCGTCCGATCGCGGCTCGTGTGCGGCGCAGCAATGCCGATCTGCGAAGAGTTGCGGCATTGGAGCCCATCATCCTTCGAGACGCTCGCTACGCTCGCTCCTCAGGATGACGCGTCGATTCTGGATCTATTCGCGTCATCCTGAGGCGCCCGCGCGAGCGGGCCTCGAAGGATGAGAAACGCGGAAACCGCCTATCCGCTCCTCTGCGCCGCCCGGATCTTCGCCAGCAATCGCCGCGGCGTGATCGGCAGCTCGTCGACCTCGACGCCGAGATCCCTGAGCGCGTCGTTGACCGCGTTGGCGATCGCCGCGGGCGGGCCGATCGCGCCGCCTTCGCCGATGCCCTTCTGCCCGAAACGCGTCCAGGGCGACGGCGTCTCCATGTGCTCGATCGCGATCGCCGGCACTTCCGTGGCACCCGGCAGCACATAGTCCATCAGGGTCGAGGCGAGCGGCTGGCCGTTGCGGTCGAACGGCATTTCCTCGTAGAGCGCCGTGCCGATGCCCTGCGCGGCGCCGCCCAGCACCTGGCCGTCGACGATCATCGGATTGACCAGCACGCCGCCGTCCTCGACCACGACGTAGCCCAGGATCTCGACGGCGCCGGTCTCGGTGTCCACCGCCACGACGGCGGCGTGCGCCGCGTAGCTGAACGTGCCGGTGTCCTTGAGCGGCTTGTAGCCCGCGGTCGTCTCGAGACCGCCGGGGTCGACGTCGTCCGGCAGGTGCTGCGGCTTCAGGTGCCAGACCTCGGCGATCTCCTTGAGCGTCACGCTGCCGCCGGGGCCGATCACGCGGCCGCCGGCGACGCTGACCGAGCCTGCGTCGGCCTGCAGCAGCTTGGCGCCGATGCGCGCGGCGCGGCGCGCGATCTCCTCGCAGGCCGTCGCGACCGCGCCGCCCGACATCACCATGCAGCGCGAGCCCCAGGTGCCGGTCGAATAGGGCGTCAGCGCGGTGTCGCCATGCACCAGCCGCACGTCCCCGGGCTCGACGCCCAGCACGTCGTGCGCGACCTGCGCCAGCGTCGTCTCCAGCCCTTGCCCGTGCGAATGCGCGCCGATGCGCAGCTCCAGCACGCCGTCGGGCGTCAGCCGCGCAGTGCACTGCTCGTGGCCCGGCACCATCGGGATGCCCCAGCCGTGATAGACCGAGGTGCCGTGCGCCGCCTGCTCGCAGAACAGCGCGAATCCCACGCCGATGCGGCGGCCGTCGGACTCGCCCTGCGCCTGGCGCCGGCGCACCGCGTCGACGTCGATCGCCGCGGCGGCGCGCCGGAGGCATTGCGGATAGTCGCCGCTGTCGAACAGCTTGTTCGTGATGTTGGTGAACGGCATCTCGTCGGGCCCGACGAGGTTGCGCAGGCGCGCCTCGTGCGGCTCGATCCCGCATTCGCGCGCGATCGCGTCGATCACCAGCTCGATCGCGAAGCACACGCCGGTGCGCGCGACGCCGCGGAAGGGCAGGATCGGCGGCTTGTTGGTCGCGACCGACCAGGTTCGGCAGCGATAGCGCTCCATCTTGTACGGGCCCGGCAGGATGCTCGCGACCTGCGCCGCCTCCAGGCAGGCGGAGAACGGATACGACGAATAGGCGCCGGCATCGACCGTCGCCTCGCAGTCGATCGCGAGCAGCCGCCCGTCGCGGTCGGCATAGCCGGTGATGTCGTAGTCGTGCTCGCGGCAATTGGCGCCGGCGATCAGCTGCTCGCGCCGGTCCTCGAGCCAGCGCACCGGATATCCCAGCCGCATCGCGGCCCAGGCGAGGCAGACCTCCTCGGGCAGGAGGATCCCCTTGTAGCCGAAGCCGCCGCCGACGTCGGGTGCCACGACGCGCAGCTTGCCGTGGTCGATGCCCAGGCATTCGCTCAGGCCCGTGCGCACGATGTGCGGCATCTGCGTCGCGGTCCAAAGCACCAGCTGCTCCAGGCGCGCGTTCCACTCGGCCAGCGCGCCGCGGCCCTCCAGCGGCGCCATGTGCTGGCGCGCGGTGCGCAGGCGCCGGCGCACCTTGACCGGCGCGCGCTGCCGGATCGCGTCGAGATCGGCGTCGACCGCGGTCTCGAGGAAGACGTTGTCGCCCCAGTCCTCGTGCAGCAGCGGCGCGCCGGGCCGGCGCGCCTCCAGCATGTCGTTCACCGCCGGCAGCTCGTCGTACTCGACGCGGATGCGCTCGGCGATGTCCTCGGCCTCGGCGCGCGTCGCGGCGACGACCATCGCCACCGGCTCGCCGACCTGGCGCACCTTGTCGGCGGCCAGCACGTGCTGGTTCGACGGCTTGAAGCCCTTGAGGCCGGACACGGCGCGGATCGGCCTGACGCCGGCGAGGTCCGCCTGGACGAAAACGCGATCCTCCAGGCCGCGCGGCTTCTCGATCAGGCGGATGCGCGCATGCGCCACGGGCGAGCGCAGGAAGGCGACCTCGCGGCAGCCCGCCAGCCCGATGTCGCCGACGAACTCGCCGCGCCCCTTGAGGAAGCGCGCGTCTTCCTTGCGCGTCAGGCGCGCGCCGACGCCCTTCGACGGCTCGCTCAAACCGAAGGGCCTTACGCCGCCTGGGCCCGGGGCAGGATCGTCGCGTCGGCGTCGAAGCGCTTGCCGGCCCGAAGCGCGAAGAGCGGACGCACCATGCGCCGGGCGATCGCCTCGTTGCCCTCGTTGTCGCCGAGCTTCCAGCGCCCGCGCTCGTCCGCCAGCACCGAGACGTCGGCGACGACGCCCGGCTTCAGCGTGCCGATCTCGCCTTCGAGGCCCAGCATGCGCGCGGCGTTCGACGTCACCATCGGCACGACCTGCTCGAGGGCGAGCCCGCAGGCCATCAGCCCGGTCATGGCATGAGTCAGGCTGAAGCGCGTGTGGCCGGCGAAGGGATGCATCTCGTCGTCCGGATGCCGGTCCGGCGCGCCGGGGTCGGGCGGCACGGGCGTGTTGTAGCCGTGCATGTCGGCGCCCAGCGTGTCGGGCATCACGCCGGCCTCGAGCACCTTGCGGCACATGGCGAAGCTGAAATGCGAGCCGTGCCCGACGTCGACCTTGATCCCCTTGGCCAGCGCCTCGCGCACGACGGGATGCAGCCTGCCGGTGCGGTCGACGAAGCCGCCGGGATGGCGCGAGAAAGGATGCGCCAGGATGTCGCCGGCATCGAGCAGGGCGACCACGTCCGGCAGGATGGTGTCGGGATCGACCGGCTTGCCGCCGTCCCCCGGCAAGGCCCAGAGCTGCCCGAAATGGATGTAGAGCGGCAGCCGCGTCGCGCGCGAGATCTCCTTCGCCTTGCGGATCACCTCGACGCCCCAGCGCGCGAAGCCGCCGATCTCGGCATGGGCCTTGATGCCCTTGACCAGGTCGCGGTTGGCCTCGGCCGCCTTGATGGTCGCCGCGACGTCGACGCCGTCCGGCCCGTAGAGCTGCGGGTAGTAATGGCCTTCCAGGCCGCCGACGACATAGGCGGAGATGAAGGCGAGCACGCGCGAGGCCGACTTCTCGACGATGAAATGGCGGAAGCCGGGGAAGGTCATCACGCTCGGGCCGCCCTGGTCGACCAGCGTCGTCACGCCCGAGCGCACGCCGACGAGGTCGGGCTCGAGTCCGAACCGGCCGGTGACGTGGTGATAGACGTGCGCGTGCGTGTCGATCAGCCCGGGCAGCACCAGCCGCCCGCGCACGTCGACCGTCTGCCTGGCGGCGCCGCGCGGCACATCGGCGAGGACGGCGGCGATCCGTCCGTCCTTGACGGCGACATCCGAGACGCCGTCCGTGCCGGAAGCCGGGTCGATCACCCGGCCGCCCTTGAGAACCAGGTCGTATCTGGGTTGCATGTCACCGGTCCGTACCGATAGGGTCGTCCGGCGACGATACGCCGCATGGCCGGAACAGGGCAAACGGCCGTTGCGTGGCGGCCGTGCCTTAATGCTTCCTCAAACGGTCTTGCCGACCATCGGCCGACGATGCTGAACGCGCCATTCGAGAAGGTCCGGGTCGAACGTCTTCCACTGCCGCCGCGGGACGACAAGCTCCTGCGCATGTTCGAGCTGTGGAACGAGCAGCGCGACGCGGCGCCGCTGCCGGGGCGCCCGGCGGTCAAGCCCGAGTCCTTCCATTTCATGCTCGGCTTCATCAACCTGATCGAGGTCGCCGACGGGCCGCCCTTCCGCCTGCGCCTGATCGGCACCAGCATCGCGCAGCGCCGCGACTTCACGATGAAGGGCAAGACCACCGAGAGCCTGCGTCCCCGCCCGTACCGCGACATGGTCGAGCGGCACTACGCCGAGTGCCGTGACCGGCGCACGCCGACGCTCTACCATGTCTATCTGTCGGACGGCGAGCATACGCGGTCCTATCGCCGCCTGATGCTGCCCTATGCCGACGCCGATGGCGCGGTCGGACTGGTCGTCACGGGCACGCACTACATCGACCGGCTCGAGGACGTCGTCCGCAACGAGCGCTTCCTCAGCGACTGACGCCCCTCGTGGCGCTGCCGGCGGCGCCATCGTAGAACAATCGCGGCACGAATGATCCGGGAGGCGGACATGGCGTCGCGATCCGGCCGCAAGGTCGCATTCATCACCGGCGGTGCGCAGGGCATCGGCAAGGCGACGGCGATCGCAGCGCTCAGCGCCGGCATGGAGGTCGCGATCCTGGACCGCGACCGCCGCGCGCTGGGCGAGGCTTCGCGCGAGCTGGCGCCGCTGGGCGAGGTGCTCGCGCTCGGCGCCGACGTGTCCGACGAGACCCAGGTCCGCCGCGCCATCGGCGCCGCGTGCCGGCGGTTCGGCGGCATCGACCTCCTGGTCAACGACGCCGGCTACATGCTGCGCAAGCAGGTCACCCGGCTGACGCTGAAGGAATGGAACGGCGTCATCGGCACGCACCTGACCGGCGCCTTCCTCTGCGCCAAGCATGCAGCACCCTCGCTCGTCGAGCGCGGCGGGTCGATCGTCAACATCGCCTCGACCCGCGCGCTGATGTCCGAGCCCGACACGGAATCCTATTCGGCGGCGAAGGGCGGCCTCGTGGCGCTGACCCACGCGCTCGCGCTGAGCCTCGGTCCCGCGGTCAGGGTCAACTGCATCAGCCCGGGCTGGATCGACACCTCGGCGTGGAAGAAGAAGGCGGTGCGCAAGGCGGCCGCGCTGTCGCGGCAGGACCACGCGCAGCATCCCGCCGGCCGCGTCGGTCGGCCCGAAGATATCGCCGCGGCGATCCTTTTCCTCGCCGGGCCCGACAGCGGCTTCGTCACCGGCGCCAACCTGGTGGTCGACGGCGGCATGACGCGCAAGATGATCTACGCATGAGCGCCGGCCCCGCCGCTTCGGCCTTGCGGGGCCGGAAGGGATCGGGCATCGTCGCCGGAACCCCTACCATCACGGCCAGAAGCAATCCATGACCGACACAACCTACGACGTGGTCGTCATCGGCGGCGGGCCGGGCGGCTACGTGGCCGCCATCCGCGCCGCGCAGCTGGGCCTGAAGACCGCCTGCGTCGAGAAGCGCGGCTCGCTCGGCGGCACCTGCCTCAATGTCGGCTGCATCCCGTCCAAGGCGCTGCTGCAATCCTCCGAGAAATACGCCGAGGCGCTACACGACCTCGCCGCCCACGGCGTGAAGGTCGGCGATGTCGAGCTCGACCTCAAGACGATGATGGCGCGCAAGGACAAGGTCGTGCTCGACCTGACCAAGGGCATCGAGTTCCTGTTCAAGAAGAACAAGGTCGACTACAGGCCCGGTGCCGGCGCGATCGAGGCGCCGGGCAAGGTGAAGGTGGCCCTCAACGCCGGCGGCAGCGAGACCTTGGCGACCAGGGCGATCGTCATCGCCACCGGCTCGGATCACGTCGACCTGCCCGGCGTCGCCATCGACGAGAAGCGCATCGTCTCGTCGACCGGCGCGCTGTCGCTGTCGGCGGTGCCGAAGCACCTCGTCGTCGTCGGTGCCGGCTATATCGGCCTCGAGATGGGGTCGGTGTGGCGCCGGCTCGGCGCCGAGGTGACGGTGGTCGAGTTCCTCGACCGCATCACGCCCGGCATGGACCTCGAAGTGGCCAGGCAGTTCCAGCGCATCCTCGGCCGCCAGGGCTTCAAGTTCATGCTCGGCACCAAGGTCACCGGCGCGAAGGAGGCCAAGTCCGGCGTCACGCTGACGCTCGAGCCGGCGGCCGGCGGCGCGGCGCAGACGCTCGACGCCGACGTCGTCCTGGTCGCGATCGGCCGCAAGCCGTTCACCCAGGGTCTTGGTCTCGACTCGGCGGGGGTGAAGCTCGACGGCAAGGGCCGCGTCGAGGTCGACGACCATTTCCGGACCAGCGTGCCGGGCATCTATGCGATCGGCGACGTGATCCGCGGGCCGATGCTGGCGCACAAGGCCGAGGACGAGGGCGTCGTCGTGGCCGAGATCATCGCCGGCCAGTCCGGGCACATCGACTACGACGCCATTCCCGGCATCGTCTACACTTGGCCCGAGGTCGCCTCGGTCGGCAAGACCGAGGAGGAGCTGAAGGCGGCCGGCGTCGAGTACCGCGTCGGCAAGTTCCCGTTCTCGGCCAACAGCCGCGCGCGCTGCAACGCGACCACCGACGGCTTCGTCAAGATCCTGGCCGACGCTAGGACCGACCGCGTGCTCGGCGCGCACATCATCGGCCCCGACGCCGGCACGCTGATCCAGGAGCTCGTGCTGGGCAAGGAGTTCCAGGCGGCGGCCGAGGACGTCGCGCGCACCTGCCACGGCCATCCGACCCTGACCGAGGCGGTCAAGGAAGCGGCCCTTGCGGTCGCCGGCCGGGCGATCCATGCTTAAGCGGGGACAGACACATCGTCGCTGACATGCAGGTACGATGACCGATCCCCGTCTGCCCGTTCCCCGCGAATCCGTTGCCGTGGCGCAGCCCGCGTCGCGCCTGCGCAAGGTCGCCATCCTGACGCTCGGCTATCTCTTCCTCGCCTTCGGCGTGGTCGGCATCGCGTTGCCGTTCCTGCACGGGCTGCTGTTCCTTTTGATCGGCCTCGCGCTCCTGAGCCGCGAGGTCGCCTGGGCGGGCAGGATGCGCGGCTGGATCGCCGAACGCTTCCCGCGCGCGCACGATGTCGCGGTCGAGGCCGAGTTCCGCGCCGGCCGCTGGCTCCGCCGCCTGCGCGCCCGCTGGCGCCGGCGGGCACGGAGGTGACGGTCGAGGCGCGCGTCGAGAAAGTCGACGGCAGGCGCGTCGAACTCTCGGCCGTCGCGCGCGATGCGGTCTAGGAGATCGGCCGCGGCCGTCATGGCCGTGCCTTCGTGCGTTGGGACCGCTTTGACCCGCGTGCTGCGGAGAAGGTAGCGAAGGCGATCGCGGCCGGTTAGGCCGGCTAACGCAGCCGGGCCAGTTCGGCGCGAGCGCCGCGATGCTCGTCGAAGTGGCGGATGTCGGTGGCGACTGCGGCGCGGAAGGCATGCTCGGCGGCGGCGCGGTTGCCATTGAGCAGCGCATGCTGGCCGAGGAAATACTGCGCCTCGCACTGCAGTTCGCGCTGCCTGGCCGCATCTTTGTCGGTCGCCGCGCTGAGCACGTCCTGCGGCTGCACCTTGTCGAGGAACAACGCCACGAGCGGCGCCGGCCAGGTTTGTGCGTCAAACCCGGCGGCCGCCGCGGCTAGTCCTGTCCGACCGTCCTTGCCGCCGCGCGCGCGGGCGAGAAACAGCCACAGGGCGTGGAACGCGTCCTGCGGCACCGCGGCGGCAATCCGCGCAAGGTCGGCTTCAGCCTTGGCGTAGTCGCCGGTCATGATGTAGCTGCGGCCACGCGCGATCATCGCCGACGCTTCGCCCGGATCGGCCTCGAGCGTGGCGTTGAAATCGGCGACAGCGCCCGCGTAGTTCGCCTTGTCGAGCTGCGCCAGGCCGCGCGCGAGCAGGAGCTCAGGTGATCTAGGGCGTGCCGCCAGCGCGGCGTCGAAGTCGGCAATCGCTCCGTCGGTCTTGCCCTGTTCCGCCAGTACGCTGCCACGGCCGGTCAGTGCCTCGACATTCGTCTTGTCGACCGCAAGCGCAGCCTCGAAGTCGGCCAGCGCGTTGTCGGTCTGGCCGAGCTCAAGCAGCGCCTGGGCGCGGCCGACCAGGGCATCGGCCTGCCGCGGCTCGATCGCCAGCGCGGCGCTGAAGTCGTCGACCGCCTCGTCGGGATTGTCCATCTCCAGGCGCAGCGCGCCGCGTGCGATGCGGGCGCGAACATTGTCGGGCGCGAAGGCCAGCACCGTGGTGAAGTCGCGCAACGCCTGCTCCTGCCGGTGCAGCTCGGCATAAACCAAGCCGCGCTGCAGCACGGCTTCATACATGGTCGGCGACAACCGCAGCACCTCGTCGAAATCCGCCAGCGCCTCGTCGAGCCGCCCGATCTCGGCGCGCGCGATACCGCGGCCGAGATAGGCGTCGGGATCGTCCTCGTCGAGCAGCACCGCCATGTTGAAGTCGGCGACCGCCTCCTCGAACTCGTGCATCGTCGTGAATAACTGGCCGCGGGCGAGATACGTGGCCGGATCCTCGGCGTCGATCTGCACCGCCCTGTCGAGGTCCGCCATGGCCTTGGCCAACTCGTTGCGCGCGGCGAGAATCGCCGCGCGGCGGCGATAGGCCGTCGCGCGGTCGGGCATGAGCTGGATCGCCGTGGTCAGGTCGTCCAGTGCGCGGTCGCTCTGCTTGTCGAGATCGAGCATCGCCGCCCGCCCCAGATACCCGGCATAGCGCCGTTCGGGCGGGTTCTTCGCATCGTCAATGATCCGTGCGTAGATCGCGACCGCCGTTTTCGCATCGCCGCGCGTCCAGGCCTTCT
>JAKLKW010000119.1 GCA_023150455.1 Alphaproteobacteria bacterium
GCGAGGGTCGTGGCGGCGGGCGTGCCGCACCACGTGACGCAGCGCGGCAACCGCCGGCAGGAGGTCTTCTTCGGTCCGGACGACTATGCCGCCTATCGCGCGCTGCTGGCGGAGGGCTGCAAGGCGGCCGGGGTCGCGGTATGGGCCTACTGCCTGATGCCGAACCACGTGCACCTGATCCTGGTGCCGCCCGAGCCCGACGCCTTGCGCGCGGCGCTGGGCGAGGCGCACCGGCGCTATACGCGGCACGTCAACTTCCGCGAGGGCTGGCGCGGCTATCTGTGGCAGGGACGGTTCGCCTCGTTCCCGATGGACGAGGCCTATCTGCTCGCCTGCGCGCGCTATGTGGAGTTGAACCCCGTGCGCGCGAAGCTGGTGCGCCGGGCAAGAGACTGGCGCTGGTCGAGCGCGCGGGCGCATCTCGCGGGGCGCGACGACGGTCTGGTCGAGGTCGCCCCGCTCCTGCAGCGCGTGGCCGACTGGCCGGGCCTGTTGAGCCGGGGTCTCGCCGAGGACGAGCGTGATGCGATCCGCCGCGGCGAGCGCACCGGCCGGCCCCTCGGCGCCGCGGCGTTCGTCGCCCGGCTGGAGAAGCGGCTCGGCCGCGTGCTCGCGCGGCGCAAGCCGGGACCGAAGCCGAGCGTGGAGAAGGGGAGTTGAGTATTGTGTCCCCGAAACCCCCCCGAAACCCCCGCGGCCGGTCGAGCCGCCTTCGTGCGCTGCTCGACCGGGCGCGGGCGTTGGCGGCCGGCCTACCGCCGACCGCCGCGCCGGTCGTTGCCGCCGCCGAGGAACTCCGGATTGCGCGGCGGGAACAGGTTCACCGTCATCTGGCGGATGAAGTTGACGAACTCGGGGTCGTTCGGGTCCTGCACCTGGCCCATGCTGCCGTGCACCTGGGTCATGGCGCTGTCGCCGCGGCAATAGGTGGCGACGACGTCCGGGCCCGCGCCGCCGGTACCGAGCCCCGCCGGGTTGCGCCGGTCGCAGATGTCCTGGCCGGTGCGCGTGCCGCCGCCCAGCTGCCAGATCACCCGCTGCGGCGCCAGCGCGGCGTCCTGCGGCGACATCGCGGGGCCGCGGCCGCCGTCGCGCATGCCCTGCGAGACCGCCTGCGCCACCACCTCGGGCGGGGCCGGGAACGGGTTGCCGACGATCACCGCCGGCAGGTCGCGGCCGCGCCTGGCGCCGTGGCCGGCATCCTCGGGCGTGTAGCTGCCGATGATCTCGGCCGACTTGATCGTGTAGGCCGACGCCGGCGCCGCGCCGAGGAGCGGCAGGCCGAGCAGGGCGGCGGCGATGAGGGAGGGGACGAGCGTGCGAGCGTTCATGACGATTGCCTCCGTCGCGCTTGGGGGCGGGCGATCGAGCTGCCTCCTTCTACGCCAAGGCCGCGAGAGCGGATGTGAAGCGCATCATATCCGCTTGTAACGCCCCGCCCGCAAGTCTGGTGGGCTGGTTAACGTTCTGGCGCGGCGGCGCCGCGCCGGAATCGTCCGTCTGCTTCCTTCTCTTTCTCTTTGGCTTCGTGTCCTTCCTTCCGATCTTCGTGTCCTTCGTGGAACTCCGAAGAAGATGAACCACGAAGGCACGAAGAACACGAAGGCAAGAAGAAGAGGATGGGTATACGGCCTTCGGCCGCGGATATCGGCGTTGCGCGCAATCACGGGAACATCGGCTGCTGCTCGAGCGCGGTCGTCTCCGGGAAGCCGTGCATGATGTTGAAGTTCTGCACCGCCTGGCCCGAGGCGCCCTTCACCAGGTTGTCGATCGCGCCCATGACGATGGCGCGGCCCTTGACCCGGTCGGCGAACACGCCGATCAGGCACAGGTTGGAGCCGCGCACGTGGCGCGTCGCCGGCGCCTGGCCGATCGGCAGGACGCGCACGAACGGCTCGCCGGCGTAGCGCTTCGCGAGCGTGGCATGCAGGTCGGCGGCCGAAGCGCCGTTGGCGAGGCGCACGTAGATCGTCGACAGGATGCCGCGGCTCATCGGCATCAGGTGCGGGGTGAAGTTGGCCGTGATCGGCCGGCCGGCGGCGTGGCCCAGCTCCTGCTCGATCTCGGCGGTGTGGCGATGGCTGGCGACGCCGTAGGCGTGGATGCCCTCGGCCACCTCGCCGTACAGGCTGCCGAGCTTGGCCTCGCGGCCGGCGCCGCTGACGCCCGACTTGGCGTCGATCACGATGTCGTCGGCGTCGATCTGCGCGGCCGCGACCAGCGGGAGCAGCGGCAGCAGCGCCGAGGTCGGATAGCAGCCCGGGTTGGCGCACAGCCGCGTCTTCTTCACCTTGTCGCGCGCGTGCTCGGTCAGCCCGTAGACCGCGTCCTTCTGCAGGTCGAGCGCCTGGTGCGGGTGCCCGTACCACTTGGCGTAGAGTTCGGGGTCCTCGATGCGGAAGTCGGCCGACAGGTCGACCACCTTGAGGCGCTTCGGCAGCTTGCCGATCACTTCCTGGGTCGTCGCGTGCGGCAGGCAGCAGAACACCGCGTCGACCTTGTCCCAGTCCGTGTCGGCGATCTTGGCGAGGCGCGGCAGCTCCAGCCCGCCGAGATGGGGGAAGATGTCGGCCACGCTGTTGCCGGCGTTCTTCTCGGCGGTCAGCGCGCCGATCTGCACGCCGGGGTGGCGGGCGAGCAGCCGCAGGAGCTCCGCGCCGGTGTAGCCGCTCGCGCCCAGGATGCCCAGGCGCACCTGATTTGCCGTCCTATTCATGAGTTTCGCTCCTTAGGAGCGCGCCGCTATTTGCAGCGCTGGAAGATCGGGGTGTCGAGTTGGGTCTTGACGACCGGGAATTCGGCTTTGCCGTTTCGGGTGGCGGCGTCCCAGGGTGGCACTCGTCGGTACCACTCGCGAATCCCCTCGGGCGATCGCTTGTAGGTCAGGTCCTCGCCGGAGGCGAGCTTCAGCTTGATGAAGTCGCCTTCCTCCGCGTAGCTGGTCACGGCCTCGACGTCGGTGCGGTAGAGCCCCTCGCGGATGTAGGAGCGCGTGAGCTTGCCGGAGGGATCCTCGGCGAAGGCGAGACGCTGCGGCGCGTTGCACAGGAAGGACCACTCGCCGACGATCGCCCGGCCAGCGGCGCCGGCCTGTGCTTGCTGTGCGGGGGCCTGTTGTGCGGGCGCCTGCTGCGCCGACGCAACGCCGCCCCAGGCCGCCAGGGCCAGGGCCGCCGCCATCGCCAGTGCACAACGCGCAAACACCGCCCGGCTCCTCCGTGGATGGGCCTCCGCCGGTCCATCTATGCCATGGCGGGGACGGGGACGACAAGCCTCGCCGCGGCCAAGCCCGAGTGGCGGGCGTCACACCGTCCGCGTGTCGGCGCGCACACCGGCGGGGTGGCCGGCGTCACAGCCCTGTGATGCGCTTCACCCTAGAAACGCCGCCACGAACGGCGCGCGGCGCCGCTGACAGACCGGATGGAGATGACCCTTGAAGAAGACGTTCAACACCCTGACGCTCGCGGCGCTGCTGGCCGCTGTTTCGCTGACGGCGCCCGCGCTGGCCGATGCCGGCTCGCAGCCGGGCACCGGCGCCCTGATGAACGTCGCCGGCAGCAATACCTGGAACGCCGGGACCGCCAATGGCGGCGTCTGGAAGACGACCGACGGCGGCGCGGCAGGGATCACCGACGGCACGCGGCAGGATGCGGTGGCCGGACTCCATGGCGACCTGCTCGGCCGCGACGCGGGCGGCGCGAACGGCCTGATCGGGCTGCTGCATACGGGCGGCGCCAGCATGCCGACCGACCAGGTGCCCGCCGACCAGCTGCCGGCGGTGCAGAACGGCGAGCTCATCAACCAGGCCTATGGCGACGTGCTCGGCCGCGACACGGGCAAGGGCGCGGCCGGCGAACTGCTGCCGGCGGTCATGCCGGCGGATCAGCCCGGGGCGGCGTATCCCGGCTTCCAGGGCGGCGTGCGCGTCGCCGTGGGCGACGTGAACGGCGACGCGCCCAAGACCCCGCGGCATTCCGGCCTCGGCTCGCTGACGGGCCTCGGCAGCATGAACGAGCTCTTCATCAACAGCCCCGGCGGCGACCAGAATCCGTTGCTGCTGCCGGCGGTGCAGAAGGTGCGCGAGGCGGCGGCGCGCTCGTCGGCGGGCGAGTCGGTGCCGGACGCGCCGGAACGCCGGGCACTCAACTTCACCAATCCGGGCGATGCGCAGGGGCTGAACTTCGCCGGGACCGCGCATGGCGTCGGTGGCGACGGCGCCGGCAAGGTGCAGATGCAGGACTTCCACTTCCGGCCCAGCACGCCGGTGCCGAGCCAGGCCAACAACACGCCGGTCATCACGGGGGCCGGCGCGGGCGGCGGACCGCACGTGAAGGTGTTCTCCGGCAACACCGCCGGTGGCGGCAACGTGGCGGCGGCGACCGGCGCGGCCAAGGGCCTGAACTTCACGAACAACCTGCGGAAATAGCGGGACGACCGCAAGCCTCGCAGCGGCGGCCGCGCAACGCGCGGCCGCCGTTTTCGTTTGGTCGAATCGCCCGCAGCCGGCGGCTTGCCGGCATGTGCCAGCCGTCACAGCGACAAGGTGCGCGCGGTCACAGTGCGTGAAGCCGTTCACCTCTATCAATTCACCCACGGCCCGCGCCGATGGTGATCGGGCCGCAGATCAAGGAAGACGGCCGGAAAGTAATTCCCCCAGACTTGCCCGGCCGAAGGACGGCGGCCCTCGCTTCCGCGGGGCCGCCGTTCCCTTTCAACGACCACACCGATGGCCGAGGATCCACGATTGTCACAAGCGCGTGTGACGGGCATCACACCCGCGCGCCCGCATTAACCATCACTGTCGAGCGACCCGGCTGCCCCATCGTGGCGATCCAGGGAGGACCCTATGCTGACGACCGCAACGATCATCGCCGGCATGGGGATCGGCGCCATCGCCCTGGCGGGGCTGGTGGTGCGGCTCGCCGACGGAAACGCCGGCGCAGGGCGGCAGAGAGCCGGCCGCCAAGCGATCTCGCGCGATTGTGAGCTTCGCGGTCGGCTGGGCCGCGTCATGGTCTCCCAGGAAATCGCCTCTGACGACGATTGCACGGGAGGGATGAAGCCATGGCCGACGAGTGGAACGCGGAAGCGTCAGCCCTTGTGACCGGGACGCCGCAGTCGCTGACGCAGGCCGACATCGACCGGCGCATCTTCGAGCTCTACGACGAGTATTGCCACGGCGGCATGGACCGCCGCGAGTTCATGATCCGGGCCGCGGCGGTTACCGTCGGCGGCTATGCCATGGCGCAGGCGCTGCTGCCGCGCTATGCCCTGGCGCAGACGATCTCCTTCACCGACGAGCGCATCAAGGGCACGTACGTGACCTACGATTCGCCGGGCGGCAATTCGGGCAAGATGCGGGGATATCTCGTGCAGCCCAAGGGATCGGGGCCGTTTCCGGCGGTGCTGGTGATCCACGAGAACCGCGGCCTGAACCCCTATGTCGAGGACGTCGCCCGCCGTGCCGCCGTCGAGGGGTTCCTCGCGCTCGCGCCCGATGGCCTGTCGCCGGTCGGCGGCTATCCCGGCAACGACGACGATGGGCGGACGCTGCAGGCCCGTCTCGACCAGGGCAAGCTGCGCACCGACATGCTCAACAGCGCGCGCTACGTGAAGACGCATGCGCTTTCCACCGGCAAGCTCGGCGTGACGGGGTTCTGCTGGGGCGGCGGCACCACCAACTACCTGGCCGTGGCGCTCGGCGCCGACATGAACGCGGGCGTGCCGTTCTACGGTGCGGCGGCCGAGACCGCTTCGGTGCCCAAGATCAAGGCGCCGCTCCTGATCCAGTACGCCGAGAACGACGAGCGCATCAACGCGATGTGGCCGGCCTTCGAGGAGGCCCTGAAGGCGAGCAAGGTCCCCTACGAGATGCACAAGTATCCCGGCACGCAGCACGGCTTCCACAACAACTCGACGCCGCGCTACCAGGAAGCCGCTGCCAAGCTGGCCTGGGAACGGACGATCGCCTTCTTCAAGAAGCATCTCGCCTGAAGGCGAGAGGCCGGGGCGCCGCGAGGCGCCACCGGCGCTTGCGCCGCAATGGTCACAGCGTCGCGTGACGCCCGTCTCATTCGTCTCCCGGCAGCAATCAGGGCTGGGGCAAGTGGGAGGTCAATCCGCGCGCGTCGCTCGGCTCGATCAATTCCATCGGCAGCGTGAACGAGCTGTCCGCCGCCTGACGCTGCCGGGCGCCTACGGGCGCAGCGTGCACCGGCTGACGGCGGCGATGCGGGACATCCACTGGCGGGTCGAGAGGCTGCAGCGGGGCACGGACAGCGCGGACTTCGCGCGACTGGACACGGCGACGCTCGCGACATGGCGGCGCCTGCAGCGCGTCAGCATGGACGAGCTCTATTTCACCGTGCGGTCGGCGGCGCTGATCGTGGCGATCGGCGCCTGGGCGATCTGGCTGATCGCTGTGCCGCTTGCCTACGTGTTCGCCGACTATGCAACATTGCCCGCGGCCGGGACCGGCGCGCAGCCGGGATTCCTCGACGTGCTGGCAGGCACGCTGAAGAAGCTGTTCTACGGCGTCGCATACCTCGGCGAGCCGAAGCCGGACATCTTCTACATCCTGGCGTTCACCCTTTTCCTGCCGGCCGCGCTGACCGCGCGCAGCGTCTGGAACTGGCGCGCCTACTTCGCCGAGCTGGCGCGGCCGCATCCGGGGCGCGAGTTTCCGCCCGAGTGACGAAGGCCGGCGCGACTCCTCAAGCCTGGCCGCGCCGCCGCCGTCGTCGCTCGCGGCCGGCCGCCTCGCTCGCCGCGGCCTGCTTCGGCGGCGGCAGCGTCACGGCGGCGGCGAGGTTGGGGCAGGGCGCCGATTTGTGCGGGATCGCCATCGCCTCGACGAAATGCTCCTGGAAGCGCGGCTCGACCGCGGTCTCGACCTTCTCGACCCGGCGCACGACCGCCTCGATCTCGGCGCGCGCCGCGCGGTTGACCAGCGCGATGCGCGCGCCGGTGCCGGCGGCGTTGCCGGCGGCCGACACCTTGCCGAGCGGGCAGTCCGGGATCATGCCGAGCACCATGGCGTGCCTGGTGTCGATATGGCTGCCGAAGGCGCCGGTCAGCACGATGCGGTCGACCCGGTCGACGCCGTAGCGGTCCATCAGCAGGCGCGCGCCGGCATAGAGCGCCGCCTTGGCGAGCTGGATCGCGCGCACGTCGTTCTGCGTCACGCGGATCGTCGGCTCGCCGTCATGGATCAGGTACGAGAAGGTGCGCCCGTCGGCCTGCACGCGCGGCGAGCGTGTCGCGCGCGTGCCGTCGATCACGCCGTCCTGCGTCAGGATGCCGGCGAGGTACATCTCGGCCAGCGCCTCGATGATGCCCGAGCCGCAGATGCCGGTGACGCCGCTCGAGGCGGTGGCCGCGGCGAAGCCGGGATCGTCCGACCACAGGTCGCAGCCGATCACCTTGAAGCGCGGCTCCAAGGTGTTCGGATCGACGCGCACGCGCTCGATCGCGCCGGGCGCGGCGCGCTGGCCGGACGAGACCTGCGCGCCCTCGAAGGCGGGCCCGGTCGGGCTCGACGCGGCGAGCAGCCGGTGCCTGTTGCCCAGCACGAGCTCGGCGTTGGTGCCGACGTCGACCACCAGCATGGTCTCGTCCGACGTGTGCGGCGATTCCGACAGGATCACGCCCGCCGTGTCGGCGCCGACATGGCCGGCGATGCAGGGCAGCACGTAGACGCGCGCGCCCGGATGCAGCGCAAGGCCGACCTCCGCCGCCGGCAGCGTCAGCGCGCGGTCGAGCGCGAGCGCGAACGGCGCACCGCCCAGCTCGGTCGGGTCGAGGCCGAGGAACAGGTGATGCATGATCGGGTTGCCGACCACGGTCGTCTCGATGATGTCCGCCGCCGCGATGCCGTGGCTCGCGGCGACCTCGACGGCCAGCCGGTCGATCGCCTCGCGCACCGCCGCCGTCATCTCGGCGTCGCCGCCCGGGTTCATCATCACGTAGGAGACGCGGCTCATCAGGTCCTCGCCGAACCGGATCTGCGGGTTCATGGCGCCGGCCGCGGCGACGACGTTGCCCGTGTGCAGGTCGCAGAGATGCGCCGCGATCGTGGTCGAGCCGATATCGACGGCAAGCCCGTAGGCGACGTCGTGGAAGCCCGGCCAGATGGCGACGATCCGGCCGCCGGCCTGGCCCGGCGTCGCGTCTCTGAGGGCGACGGTGGCCTTCCACCGGCCCTGGCGCAGCGCCTTCTGCAGCGCCTTCAGCACGTGCAGGTCGCAGCCGAGGCCCTTGAGGTCCCATTGCTCCTCGAGCGCCCGCTCGAGCCGGCGCAGGTCGCCCGAGGGATCGTGCATGTCGGGCTCGGCGACCTCGACGTAGTGCAGCGTGACGACGGGATCGACCAGGACCTTGCGCGCCTCGGCGCGCTTGCGCACGATCTGGCGGTGCACTTGGCTGTCCGCCGGCACGTCGATGACGCAGTCGCCCACGAGGCGCGCGCAGCAGGCCAGCCGCCGGCCTTCCGCGATCGGCTTCTTCTCGGCATAGGCATGCTCGTCCGCGCCGACCGGGGTCAGGTGCGCGGTGCGCGAGACGATCGCGAACTTGGCGAACTCGCCCTCGCTGACCGTGACCTGGCAGCGCCCGCAGATCGCGCGCCCGCCGCACACCGAGTCGATGTCGACGCCCAACCGCCGCGCCGCCTGCAGCACGGTGGTGCCCTGCGGGAATCGCCCGCGCTTGCCGGACGGCGTGAAGACGACGAGGGAGTCGGTCACGGGGTCAACCCGGAGCGGCGGCTGCACGTCGGCGACGATTTTCCCGGCGTCCTTCGCCCGATGCTGCGCCCTCCGGCGCCGGCTCGCGGAAGCGGCGGATCCAGCGGGCGCAGTTGGGATCGTGGCCCATCAGCACGTCGGCGCCCATGACGGCGGCCATCTCCTCGGTCCGCAGCGGGTTCATGATGGCGGAGGTCATGCCGGCGCCGATCGCCATCGAGAGGAAGGCGGCGTTCATGCCGTGGCGGTTGGGCAGGCCGAAGCTGATGTTCGACGCGCCGCAGCAGGTGTTGACCTTCAGCTCCTCGCGCAGGCGGCGCACGATGCGGAAGGCGGCGAGGCCCGCCTCGTTCAGCGCGCCCACGGGCATCACCAGCGGGTCGACCACGACGTCGGCGGGCTTGATGCCGTGGTCCTGCGCGCGCTCGACGATCTTCTTCGCCACGGCGAAGCGCACGTCGGGGTCCTCCGAGATGCCGGTCTCGTCGTTCGAGATGGCGATCACGGCGGCATCGTACTTCTTCACCAGCGGCAGCACCGCCTCGAGCCGCTCTTCCTCGCCGGTGACCGAGTTGACCAGCGGCCTGCCCTTGTAGGCCGCGAGCCCGGCCTCCAGCGCGGCCACGATCGAGCTGTCGATCGACAGCGGCACGTCGGTCAGCGACTGCACGAGCCGGATGGTCTCGGCCAGGATGCGCGGCTCGTCGGCCAGCGGGATGCCGGCGTTGACGTCGAGCATCATGGCCCCGGCGGCGACCTGGGCCAGCGCGTCCGCCTGGACGCGGCTCATGTCGCCGGCCGCCATCTCGGCCGCCAGCAGCTTGCGCCCGGTCGGGTTGATGCGCTCGCCGATCACCGTGAACGGCCGCTCGAAGCCGATGACGACTTCCCTGGTGGCCGAGCTCAGGACCGTGTCCGTCACCGCGTCGTCCTTTCCTGTCGCCGGCGGCTTTGCAGCACGCCCGAAGCCTGGATGATCTCGGACACCAGCTCCTCCTGGCGGTAGGCCATCACGTGGACGCCCGCCACGCCCGCGATCGCGCGCACGCGCTGGATCGTCTCGACGCAGATCGCCTTGCCCTCGGCGCGCTGGTTCGCCGCGCCTTCCAGCCGGGCGATCACCGCGTCGGGGATGTGCACCCCCGGCACGTTCGCGCGCATCCAGCGCGCCGCGCGCGCCGAGGCGAGCGGACCGACGCCGACCAGGATGAAGCATCGCCGGTCGAGCCCCAGATCGCGCACGCGCGACATGAACCGCTCCAGCAGCGCCACGTCGAAGCAGTACTGCGTCTGGATGAACTCGGCGCCGGCTTCGACCTTCTTGGCCAGGCGCAGCGGCCTGAACTCGTGGGGCGGCGCGAAGGGGTTCTCGGCGGCGCCGAGGAAGACGCGCGGCGGCACCGTGATGCGGCGGCCCGACAGGAACCGCCCCTCGTCGCGCATGCTGCGGATCGTGCCGAGCAGGCCGACCGAGTCGAGGTCGAACACCGATTTCGCCCCGGGTTGGTCGCCGACCTCGACGCCGTCGCCGGTCAGGCACAGGATGTTGGCGACGCCCATCGCCGCGGCGCCCAGCACGTCGCCCTGGATCGCGATGCGGTTGCGGTCGCGACACGAGATCTGCATCACCACGGCGTAGCCGGCGCGGGTCAAGAGCGAGCAGATGCCGACGCTCGACATGTGCACGTTGGCGCCCGAGGCGTCGGTCGCGTTGATCGCGTCGACCGCCTCGGACAGCACCAGCGCGCGCTCGTAGACCTCGCGCGGATCGGCCGAATCCGGCGGGTTCAGCTCCGCCGTCACCGCGAAGCGGCCCTCGCGCAGCAATCGCTCCAGCCGCCCGCCCGAGGAATGCCCCGGCCGGATCGCGTAAGCCGCGGACGGATCACCGACGTCGGGGTTGAGGCTGTGGCCGGTCATGGCAGTGCCGATCTCTTCGGTCCCCCGGCCCGTCCCTTCGACAAGAGCTCAGGACGGAGGGGGGACTCGGAAGGAGCATGCTCGCCGCGCGCGACGGCGAGCCAGGAGGAGCGGCCCCGGCGGCGGTGGTCGACCGGCGGCAGCGGCTCGGTGATCGCGCCGCCATGGCGCATGCGCCCGCTGCCGTCATAGGCCTCGACCCAGACGCAGCGCATGGCGGGCGCGACCTCGCAGAAGCCGTCCCGCCGCACGCCGCCGCACGGACCGTTGCGCAGGGACTTGGGGCAGTTCATCGGGCAGGACATGCCGGTGGAGGACAGGACGCATTGGCCGCACATGCGGCAGTCGAACAGCAGCCCCTTGATCGCGCGCTCGGCTGCGGCCACCGGGCGCTCCAGCCGGGTGTAGCCGATCCGCCCGAACAGCGGATCGAGGGCGCGCAGCACGCTTTCGAACGCGCCATAGGCCAATTCCATCGTCCTGGCGTGGCGCACCGACCAGAGGCGGACGGTGTACATCAGGACGCCGGCGCGGCGGCGCCGCCCGACCGCACCAGCGCGTCCAGGCGCTCGTCGGTGAACTCGGTGTCGAGCCGGGCCGCGTGGCTGGCGGCCTCGGCCTCCAGGTCGTCGCTGCAGGGGACGGGATCGGCGCGGCGCCATTCGGCGAGATAGGCGTCGGTGTCGCGCTTGCCGGCGCGCATGGCGGCGCGGTCGATCGCCTTCTCGAAGCGCTCGGGCAGCTGGCGCTTCGCCGTCTCGCGCCCGCGCTTGACGATCACCTGCGCCGGGATGTCACGCCAGTAGACGATCGTCAGCGTCGCCATCTTCCTTGTCCTTCGCCGTTGCCGCCATGAACGTTTCCAGCCGGCCGAAACCGGTGAAGCGGCGCTCGAAGGAAAGGCCCAGCCGCTCGGCCGCCTTTTTCGCCCGGCCGGTCAGGGCCGGGTCCTCGGTCTGCGCCAGATAGACCAGGCGCGTGTAGTGGCCGAAATAGTCCGGCAGCAGCTCGGGGTGACGGTCGAGCCCGAGGCCCCGGATGACGAGCCGGTCGAAATGCCGCGTCAGGTAGTCGGTGAGGAAGAAGCTGCCCGGCGCCTCGTCCATCAGCGCGTCGAATGCCGCGGCGCCGGCGTAGAACTCGTAGCAATGCGGGCCGGGGATGCGCTCGACGCCTTCCTCCGCGAGCACCCGGTCGAGCGCGCCGCCGGTGCCGCAGTCGCCGTAGAGCACGGCGATGCGCCGGAAGCGGCCACGTGCATTCCGAATTTTTCGCCGCACGGCGTCGGGAATGAGCTGCGGCGCATTGTGCAGATGGGCGGGCAGACAGGCGACGGTCAGGTGGCGCCAGTGATTGGCCCGCGTCAGCCACACGATCTCACGCGCCAGCGCACCGCAGGCGATCAGCAAGGTCGCCGGCGGCGCGGGCTTCATGGGCCGCTCAGCCGGCCGCCGCGCGCGCCGCCTGCTCGGCCATCGAGCCCTGGCGGCGCGCCATCATCGCCCTGGCGGTCTCGACCGCGACCGCGGCGTCGCGGCAATAGGCGTCGGCGCCGATCGAGCTGGCGAAGGCCTCGTTGAGCGGTGCGCCGCCGACCAGCACGATGTAGTCGTTGCGCATGCCCTTTTCCTTCAGCGTGTCGATCACGACCTTCATGTACGGCATGGTCGTGGTCAGCAGCGCCGACATGCCGAGGATGTCCGGCTTGTGCTCCTCGATCGCCTGCAGGTACTTCTCGACGCTGTTGTTGATGCCGAGGTCGACCACCTCGAACCCGGCGCCTTCCATCATCATCGACACCAGGTTCTTGCCGATGTCGTGGATGTCGCCCTTGACCGTGCCGATCACCATCTTGCCCATCTTCGGCGCGCCGGTCTCGGCGAGCAGCGGGCGCAGGATCGCCATGCCGGCCTTCATCGCGTTGGCCGCGAGGAGGACTTCGGGAACGAAGAGAACGCCGTCGCGGAAGTCGATGCCGACGATGCGCATGCCCTCGACCAGCGCCTTGGTCAGCACGTCGTAGGGCGTCCAGCCGCGCTTCAGGAGGATGTTGACGGCCTCGACCACCTCTTCCTTGAGGCCGTCGTAAAGGTCGTCGTGCATCTGCGGCACCAGCTCGTCGACCGACAGCGTGTTCAGATCGAGCGGTTCATCCGCATCCTCGGCCATCGCCCGTGGCTCCCCTGCAATTCCCGGCCACTACTAGGTAGGGACCGCGGCCGCATCCGGCTTATGCGCCCGCGACATGGCGTGACGCGAATGCGACAGTGGCCGGAGACGGCCTATGAACCCAGGAGATCGGCAAAGCCGTTCTCCAGCCGAGATACACGTTGACGCATCGTCAGGCGTGCGGCGGCTTGCCGCACATCCGACGTCGCCAGGGATGCTCTGGTCAGGCTCGCGACAGCGATGTAGCACGCGTCGTAGGGGGAGCATCCACAGCATGCTGCAATCTCAAAGGCGCCGGCTTCGTATTTCGGCATCGGCATGAGCGTGGCGAAGATCGTGTGAATTCTGCCAAGGCTGGCTCGGAAGTGGGCGATGCTCAGCCGGCCCCGTCGAACGGCGGTGTGCAGCGCATGGCCGATCTCGATGGGGATTGACATCACCTGACCGCGTCACTATCAGCCAGCCATGCCCGACGACGAAGCGTTCGACCTCGTCTCGCCCTGCATCGGCGTGTGCCAGCTCGACCCCGTGACCGAGCATTGCCGCGGCTGCTGGCGCACGATCGACGAGATCGCCGCCTGGCGCGCGCTCGACTGCGACGGGCGGGTGGCGATCCTCGAACGCCTGCGCAAGCGCCGCCGCGCGGCCGGCCAGGACCGCCGCCGCGTCAACGCGCGACGGGCGGGGCGCGCATAGGCGCGCGGCGGGGCGCGCGTAGGCGCGCCCGCGGTCACCCCGCGTCGCCGACCAGCGCGAAGGGCGCCCAGAAGACCGGGTGGGCGTAGCTGAAGGGGCGGCCGCCCTCGCTGCCCTGGCCGGCCTTGCCGTCGATCAGCGCGAGCATGGCCTGGCGCAGCGCCTCGGCGCGGCTGACGTTCCTGGCGGCGAAGGTGCCGGTGGTGATCAGGCGCGCCGACACCGTCTCGACCGCCCAGTGCGTGACGAGCAGCGAGCGCGCGCCGGAATAGAAGAAGGCGCTGGCGAGGCCGCTCAGCACGTCGGCGCCCGGCTCGGCGGCGCCGGCGGTGTTGCAGGCGGACAGCACGACCCAGTCGGCCGCCAGGCGAAGCTCGAGCACCTCGGCCATGGTCAGGAGCCCGTCGCCGTCCTCGGCCGTGACGCGCGGCGAGGAGAGCGCGAGCGCCGGCTGCAGCAGACCGTCGATGTCGCCCGGCGCCAGGCCGTGCGTGGCAAAGGCGACGACGCGGTAGCGCTCGAGCCGTGCGCGGCGCACCTGGGATTCGCTCGCCTTGGGACCGAGAAACAGCTCGGTGCTGGCGTTGGCGCCCAGCTCGCGCGCGATCTGCTGCAGCTCGGCGCGCGTGTCGGGCAGGGCCGGCAGGCTCTCGACCGCCTCGATCGCGGCGCTGCGGCCGAGCGCGCGCGGCAGGGCGGCGCGCATGGTCACGCCGCGCGTCGCGGTCGCGGCATTGCGCGCGTCGGCGGTGAAGATCGGGTCGCCGAAGCCGACGAAGGGCCGCTGCGGCCGCGCGGCCGACGTCGCGCGGCGGAGCGCGACCAGCGCCGTGGCCGAAGGCAGGTGCACGACCGCCTGGCGCCGGATCAGCCACGGCACCTGGCGGTACTCGGCGAAGCGCACGGCGCCGGGCGCGCCACCGGACGCCGGGGCGAGGGCGACGGGCGCCGTCGGCAACAGGCTCCAGGGCACTTGCGTCAGGGCGCCGTCGGCGACCACCAGCAGCTCGCGCGCGCCGGCGAAGGCGGACTCCAGCGGCTTCAGCAGCGGCACGTAGAGCCGCTCGTAGGCCGAGCGCGCGTCGAACGCCCGCAGGCGGTCGATCGCGCCCTCGGCCATCATCGCGGCGCGCAGCAGCACGACGGCCTCGATCACCGCGTCGCCGCCGATCGGCGCCTCGACCACCGCGGCCGGCCCGTGCTTCGGCACGGCGAAGGCATAGCTGCGCTTGTCGCCGACGAACAGCGCGACCAGCGCCTCCTCGGGGTTGAGCGCGCGGCGCAGCTCGGCCAGCGTCGGCGGCGACGGACGGGCGATGTCGGCCAGCGCCGGCCGGCGCTGCGCGACCTGCCGGCGCAGCGCCGCGCGCTCGGTCTCCGTCTGCTCGATCTGCGCGCGCAGTACCGTGTCCTGCCGGCCGCGCTCGGAAGCGGGCAGGGCGTAGAGCCCGGCGAGGCTGTCATAGAGCGCCCGGATGCGGCGGCCCGAGTCCTGCTCGCGGCGCACCAGGTCGGCGAGCCCGGCGTCGGCGAGGCCCGAGCGCTCGACCGAGGCGGCGATCGATTCCAACAGGCGGCGGCTGCGCGCCGCCTCGGCCGCGCGCATCATCTCCTCGACCAGCGCGAGCCGCGGCCCGTCGACCGCGAGCCCTTGCGCGCCGGCGCCGAGGCTCCGCGCCAGGGCGCGCAGATAGGCCTCGGCCACCACGCGCAGCCGCGCCGCGCGCGCCGGCGTTTCGGCGTCGGCGGCCTCGACCCCGGCGGCGATCAGCGTCGGCATCGACGCGCGGAAGCGGGCGAGCGCCTGCTCGCGCTGGCCGGCTTCCGCCAGGGCGGCGGCCAGCACGGCGCCGGTCTCGGCCGTGCGAGCATGGCGCGGGCCGTAGAGCAGCCGCGCCTGCGCCTCGGCGGTCTCGGCCGCCCGGCGCGCGGCCGCGACCTGGCCGGTGCGCAGCAGGGAGAGCGCATAGGTCGGGTCGGCGCGCAGCGCACGATCGAAGCGGGTCCCATTGCCGTCCGACCCGGCGCCGTTCAGCTCGGCGCGCAGCGCGTCATAGACCATGCGCGCCTC
>JAKLKW010000120.1 GCA_023150455.1 Alphaproteobacteria bacterium
ATTGCCCGCCCAGCCGCCGCCCAAGATAACCGCCGAGACCAGCCAACCAGTCCCCGCCCTGTAGTGCCGACCTTGCTGGGTCCCCGCACGCAATTCCAATAACTTACCCGGAGAACATCGCCCCAATCGGCGAAGTTAGGTTAGCGGCGGTTCGATGTCCCCCCGACACCCATCGCGACGTTGGGGCGGCTTCTCGGCAAGCGTTGACCGAGCAACAACGACGACGTCACGCGGCCAAGAGCTTGCCCGCCCGAAAGGCCTTTCCCGTTGGCTCCGCGAAACGCGTGAACCTGCTTGCGCAGGCGGGGCAGCCGTCAAGCATATCAAGACTCTATGCGATCATGCGAACGTCCCGGGTGCAGCGCCAAATTCGGGCAACCGCGCATTGACTGTCAATGAACAGGCCACGCAAGGGTTTGAGGCAATATCCGATTGATCTTTCTTATGAATGGCAAAGCGATGCGGGCGCTCTCGTGGCGCATTGCGATTTCGTGCCTTACCTGAGCCGCCATAAGGCAGCGAGTATCTCTCACGCGCTCCCGCGCGCACGATCTCGAACCCCACGTCCACCGACTTCGGCATGTCTGCATCGCCCTGCTTGCGGCGGATGATCATGCGGCCGGCCTCGGCGCCGATGAGGTGGCCGGGGATACGCACGGTGGTGAGGGCGAGGCCGTGCTCGCCGGCGAACTCGAAATTGCCGAAGCCGACGATGGTGAGCCCGCCCGGCACGGCGTCGGGGAGCGCTGGATCCGCCTTGAGCGCGAGCCGGGAAACGGTCCATGATGGCCGCTCCGTCCGCAACCCCTCACTAAATCCTTCAGCGAGGCCCCCGTGATCTACGAGCTCCGCATCTACCACTGCGCCCCCGGGCGCCTGCCGGCGCTGCTGCAGCGCTTCGAGAAGGTGACGCTCGGGATGTGGCAGAAGCACGGCATCCGCCAGGCCGGGTTCTGGACCGTGGCGATCGGCGATTCCAACCACGACCTCTACTACATGCTGCAATGGGAATCGCTGGCCGAGCGCGAGAAGAAGTGGGGCGCCTTCATGGCCGACCCGGACTGGATCAAGGCGCGGGCGGAAAGCGAGCGCGACGGGCCGATCCTGGCCTCGGTCAGCAACCTGATCCTGCAGCCGACCGCATTCTCGTCGGTGAAGTGACGGTCGCGCCCGCGGTCAGATGATCGCGTGCCGGACCTTGGCCGAGACCCATTCGCTCAAGAGCACCGTGGCGAGGACGACGAGCAGGATCAGGCTCACCTGCGGCCAGGCCAGCACGTTGAGCGAGGACTCGAGCTGCAGGCCGAGGCCGCCGGCGCCGACCAGGCCCACCACCGACGACTCGCGGATGTTGATGTCCCAGCGGAACACGGTGATGCCGGCGAAGGCGGGCAGGATCTGCGGCACCATGGCGTAGTCCATCACCTGCGCCGGCGAGGCGCCGGTGGCGGTGACCGCCTCGACCTGGGCCTGATCGATCTCCTCGATCGCCTCGTACAGCAGCTTGGCGACGAAGCCGATCGAGCGCAGCGCGATGGCGACGATGCCGGCCAGCACGCCCGGCCCCAGGATCGTCACCAGCAGCAGGGCCCAGATCAGCGCGTTGATCGAGCGCGAGGACACGATGACGAGGAGCGCCAAGGGCCGCACGAAGGTGGCGCTGGGCGTCGTGTTGCGCGCCGCCAGGAAGGCGACCGGCACGCCCAGCACGACCGCCAGCGCCGTGCCGAGCGTGGCGATGTTGATCGTGTCCCACAGCGGCCACCACAGCCGGTCCATGTATTCCCAGCGCGGCGGCACCATGCGCTGGCCGATATCGGCCGCCTGGGTCGGCGCGTCGGCGACGAAGCTCCAGATCGTGTCCTGCGTCATCACCTGCCAGCAGAACACCGTCAGCGCCACGAGCAGGAACCAGCCGAACCAGCGCAGCAGGTCCTGGCGCGGCGTGCGCCGCCGCCATGCGACCCGGCCGTCCGCGGCGTGCGCGACCGGCATTACTGGATCCGCCGCCGCACGAGGCTCGAGCCGTACTCGCACAGCATCACGATCGCGATGATGAGCAGCAGGATCGCCGCCGCGCTGTCGAACTCGTAGCGGTCGAGCGCCGTGTTCAAGGTCGCACCGATGCCGCCGGCGCCGACGATGCCGACCACCGCCGATTCGCGGAAATTGATGTCGAGCCGGTAGAGCGAGAGGCCGATCAGCCGCGGCATGACCTGCGGCTGGATGCCGTAGTTGACGAGCTGCAGCCAGGACCCGCCGGTGGCGCGGATCGCCTCGGCCTGGGCCTCGTCGATGTCCTCGATGTCCTCGGCCAGCAGCTTGCCGAGGAAGCCGATGGTCGACAGCGACAGGGTGAGGAAGCCCGCGAAGGGGCCGAACCCCACCATCGCCACGAAGAAGATCGCGATGATGATCTCCTGGAAGCTGCGCGCGCCGGCGACGATGGCGCGGCAGACCAGATAGACCGGGCGCGGCACCAGGTTGCGCGCGGCGCCGATGCCGATCGGCACCGAAAGCAGGATGCCCACGGCGGTCGAGGTCAGCGCCATGGTCAGGCTTTCCTGCATGCCGAGCGCGATGTCGTCCCAGCGCGAAAGGAAGTCCGGCCGCGCGAAGGCGGCGACGAAGCGCCAGCCGCGCTCGAGCCCCTCGCCGATGCGCACCCAGTTTATCTCGAGGCCGCCGATCGCCAGCACGAAATAGGCGACGGCGCCGGCGATCAGCGCCCAGCGCAGCCGCCCGTCGGCGATGAAGGGCGGGCGGCGCCAGGTCGCGGGATAGGCGGTCGTGATCGCCGTCACGTCAGCCCGGCCAGGCGCTCGCGTTCGGGCTCGGCCGCATGGTCGCCATGCTTGCGGTCCGCGCGTGCCGCGTCGCCGTCCTCCTCGTCGTCGCGGATCGAGCGGGTCCAGTCCTCTTCGCCGTAGATCTGCGTCAGCACGTCCGGCTTCAGCGCCTCGGCCGGGCCGTCGAACACGACCTTGCCGTGCCTCAGGCCGACGATGCGCTGGAGGAACATCTGCGCCAGGCCGACGTCATGGATGTTGACGATCGCCGCCAGGCCGCGCTCGGAGCAAATCTCGCCGATCAGCCGCATGATCTGGCGCGAGGTCTTGGGGTCGAGCGAGGCGGTGGGCTCGTCGATCAAGAGGATGTCCGGGTCCTGCACCAGCGCGCGGGCGATGCCGACGCGCTGGCGCTGCCCGCCCGACAGGGCGTCGGCCCGCTTGTCGACATGGTCGATCAGGCCGACGCGGTCGAGCGTGCGGTAGGCCTTGGTCACGTCCTCGGGCGGGAAGCGGCGCGACAGGCTGCGCCAGAAGGGCACGTAGCCGAGCCGGCCCGACAGCACGTTCTCCATCACGGTCAGCCGCTCGACCAGGGCGAACTCCTGGAAGATCATGCCCATGCGCCGCCGCATCGCGCGCAATTGCGCGCGGCCGAGGCCGGTCACCTCGGCGCCGCCGAGGAAGACGCGCCCGGCGCTCGGCTCGACCAGGCGGTTGATGCAGCGGATCAGCGTCGACTTGCCCGCGCCGGACGGGCCGATCAGGCCCATGACCTGGCCCGCCGGCACCTCGAGATCGACGCCCTCGAGCGCCAGGTCGCCGGTGCGGTAGCGCTTGGTCAGCCCCTCGATGCGCAGCATGCGCCGGACTTTAGGCTTGCGGTCGCGCGTTCAGCTCGTTCCCTTGCACGAGTAGTTGACGCCCAGCGCCTTGTCGATGTCGCGCACGACCTGCCAATGCTGCTTGTAGCTGATCGGGATGAATTTCTGCGCCGGCGGCTGCGACTTCTCGAACTCCTTTAGCAGCGCCGTGCCTTCCCATTTGAAGGTGAAGAAGGCCTGCTTCACCTTCTCCGCCAGCTCCGGCTTCAGGTTGTAGGCATGGCCGTAGCCGGTGGTCGGGAAGGTCTGCGACTTGTAGACCGACTTGAGCTGCTCGGCCTTCACCACGCCGCGCGCGATCATGCGGCCCATGACCGAGTTGGCGATCGCTGCCGCCGGGTAGTCCTTGTTGGCGACGCCGATGATCGAGTTGTCGTGCTTGCCCGAGAACACCGGCTCGTAGTCCTTCTTGGCTTCCAGTTGGAACTTGTCCCGCAGCAGCGCCGAGGGCGCCTTGAAGCCGGAGTTCGAGGTCTCCGACGTGAACGCCATCTTCTTGCCCTTGATGTCGGCCGGCTTCTCGATGCCGCTGCCGGGGTAGGTGATGATCTCCATCTCGTAGCCGTACTCGCCCTTGTAGGACGCCATCATCGCGAAGGGCACGAAGCCGGCGCAGTTGACCGCCAGCGGGTTCGAGCCGGTGTTGAAGCCCGCGACGTGCAGGCGGCCGGCGCGCATCGCCTCGATCTGCGCCGCGTTCGACTGCACCGGGAAGAACTGCACCTTCTTGCCCGTGGCCTTGGACAGGTGGTCGAGGAACTCCTGCCACACCTTGGCATAGACGGCGGGGTCCTCGACCGGCGTGTAGGCGAAGATCAGCGTCGACGGGTCGACCAGCTCCTTCGCGTCGGTCGGCGCATCCGCGACCATGTCGCCGTTGGCGTCCTTGAAGCGGGCGTCGAGCGCATGGGCCGGCGCCGCGAGGTTGCTCGCCAGGGCGATCACGCCCAGGAAGTTTCCGGTCGATACGCGCATGGATCTGCCTCCTTCCACTCTCTTGCATATGCCGGCCGGCCGGCATGACGGCGGGGACGCAGGGTCGGTCAGTAACCCTGACCGGAGCGTTACCATTTCATGACAGTTCGGTGACACTTACCGCAAAATGCCGGTATTGCAACAGCGAACTTTCGCGCCGATCCTGCCGTATTTCCCGATCGTCGGCAGGATGCCGTAGGATCGATGGTGCCACTGGCTCCAGCAAGAAGGGGGCGCGGGTGACCACGAGATCTCTCAGTCCATCGATGACGACGGACAACGCCATGTGGCGGCACCTGTTCAAGCTGCGCGCCAACTCGGAGCTCACGCTGCAGGCGCAGGTGCGCGAGGTCATCGCCCAGGCGATCCTCAACTGCCACTTGCCGGCCGGCACGCTGCTGCCGCCGTCGCGCAGCCTGGCCACGCTGCTTGGCATCAGCCGCAACACGGTGACGCTCGCCTATCAGGCGCTGATCGACGAGAAGTACCTGATCAGCCGGCCGCGCGCCGGCTACATCGTCAATCCCGGGGCGCCGACCGGGGCGAGCGTCGCGCCGGCCGTCGCGGCCCGCAGCCATGGCGCGCCGCCCGACTGGTCGCGCCGGCTGGCGGTGCGGCCGTCGCGCTGTCCCTCGCTCAAGAAGCCGCCGGACTGGCAGAGCTATCCGTTCCCGTTCGTCTACGGCCAGTTCGATCCGACGCTGTTTCCCGTCGCCGAGTGGCGCGAGGTCAACCAGATGGCGCAGCGCACGATGTCGGTGCGGGAATGGGCCGGCGACCGCGTCGATGCGGACGACGCCACGCTGATCGAGCAGATCCAGCAGCGGCTGCTGGCGCGTCGCGCCATCTGGGCATCGCCGGCCGAGATTCTCGTCGCGGTCGGCGCGCAGCAGGCCGCCTATCTGGCGGCGGCGATCCTGATGGGCCCGGGGACGTCGGTCGGGCTCGAGCAGCCGGGCTATCCGGACGTCTGGAACATATGCTCCCTCTTCGGTGCGCGCGTGGTCGGCGCCCCGATCGACCCCGACGGGCTGGACGCTTCGGCGCGGTTGTCGGCCTGCGACTACGTCTACGTCATGCCGAGCCACCAGAACCCGACGACGGTGACGATGACGCTCGCGCGGCGCGAGAAGCTGCTGCGCGCGGCCGCCAGCGGGGATTTCGTCATCGTCGAGGACGACTACGAGAGCGAGCTCATCTTCGACGGCGAGGCCACGCCGGCGATCAAGAGCCTCGATCGCGACGGGCGCGTCATCTATATCGGCAGCCTGTCGAAGACCCTGGCGCCCGGCCTGCGGGTCGGGTACCTGGTCGGGCCGGCGGATTTCATCGCCGAGGCGCGCGCCATGCGCCGCCTGATGCTGCGTCATCCCCCCGCCAACAACCAGCGCGCCGTGGCGCTGTTCCTGTCGCTCGGTCACCATGACGCACTGGTCCGAAAGCTGGTGCAGGCGTATCGCGCGCGCGCGCAGCTCCTCACCGAAGCATTGCGTCGGCACTTGCCCGACGTGGTGTTCACGCCACCGCGCGGCGGCTCGGCGATCTGGGCATCGGCGCCGGACGGCGTCAACATGACGCTGGTCGCACGCGAGGCGGCCAGGCGCGGCGTGCTGGTGGATCCGGGCGAGGTGTTCTTCCGCGCGAGCCGCCCACCCCAGCACCATTTCCGTCTCGGCTTCTCATCGATCGCGGGGCCGCGGATCGACGAGGGCATCCGCCTGCTGGCGCAGGTGATCGCGGAAATCTGCCTGGGTGCGACCGGCCATCGAAGCACCGCGTAGGCCCCTTGGCACCACGGCATCGCCGATCTGGTCCATGGTGGCACCATGGCGGCTGGTGCATCATCGCACCTCACCCAGCGGAGCCGACCGATGCCACACCCTGCGGAACAGAAGGCAGCCCAGCCGCGCCCGGGTGAGTCGCCGCGCCCGGCGCCGATCGGGCACAATCGCCCGGCCGAGGCGGACGGCTACGCGGACACCGTCGCGCGGCGTGCGCGCTACCTGTCGCCGGCGCTCAAGACCTTCCAGGCCTTCGACAATCCGCTGATGCTGGTGCGCGGCGAGCGGCAATTCCTGTGGGACGACGCCGGCAAGCGCTATCTCGACTGCCTTGCCCAGAACCTGTGCATCAGCGTCGGCTACAACCACCCGGCGGTGACCGAAGCGATCGTGCGGCAGGCGCAGACGCTGCAGCACGCGACCACGATGTTCTTCAACCCCGGCCCGGCGCGCCTGGCCGAGGAGCTGGCGGGCTGGATGCCGGCGGGCGTCGACTGGGGCGTGCATCTGGTCAACAGCGGCGCCGAGGCGATCGACCTCGCGATCCTCATGGCGCGCGCCTACACGCGCAATTTCGATGTCGTAGCGCTGCGCAACAGCTTCCACGGCCTGCACGGCGTCGGCCAGGCGCTGACCGGGCTGTCGTCCTGCACCCAGGCGGTACCGGCGCCGCCCGGATTCGTCCACGCCATGCATCCCGACGCCTACCGCGGCCCGTTCGGCGGCGACGTCGAGGCCTATATCCGCGAGTTCAAGGCGACGATCGACTACGCCACCTCGGGCGCGGTAGCGGCGACCATCATCGAGCCGATCCAGGGCTTCGGCGGCGTCATCGCCATGCCGGACGGGTACCTGCGCGCCGCGTTCGAGCGCACGCGCGCCGCCGGGGGGCTGTGCATCGCCGACGAGATCCAGACCGGGTTTGTGCGCACCGGGCGGCACAAGTGGGGCTTCGAGAGCCACGGCGTGACGCCGGACATCGTCGTCATGGCGAAGGGCATCGGCAACGGCTATCCGCTCGCCGCCGTGGTCGCGAGGCGCGAGATCATGCAGGCGATGTGCGAGCGCAAGTTCTTCAACACCTTCGGCTCCAACCTGGTGAGCTGCGCCGCCGGGCGTGCCGTGCTGCGCGTGATCGAGGACGAAGGACTGCAGGCGAACGCCCGGGCGACGGGCGAGCGGTTCATGGCCCAGCTGCTGCGCGCCAAGGAGCGCTGGGCGATCGTCGGCGACGTGCGGGGGCAGGGGCTGATGCTGGCGGTGGAGCTGGTGCGCGACCGCAAGACCAAGGAGCCGGCCGACCGCGAGGCGTCGCGCATCCATCACCTGATGCGCGACGAGGGCGTGATCGTCGGCCTGTCGGGCTTCCACAAGAACGTCCTGCGCATCTGCCCGCCGCTGGTGGTCGATGGCGCGGACGCGGAGTTCTTCGGCCAGGCGCTGGATCGCGCCCTCGCGCGCATGGAGCGGGAACGATAGGAGCAGTCGATGCGGGTTCCATTTCCGTCGACGGGCGGCAAGCGCGACGCCGTGCTGGGCGAGCTCAGGTCGATGAAGGCCGGCGACACCGACTGGCAGAACGGGCGCGCGCCGCTGTTCGTCTTCCGCGCCACCAAGGAGGCCTACGAGGTCGGGCGCGACGCCTTCTTCGAATACTTCACCGAGAACGCGCTCGGCGGCAAGCGCGCCTTCGCCAGCATCAAGCGCATGGAGGAAGAGGTGATCCAGATGGCGCTGGACCTGTTCCACGCGCCGGCGGACGCCCAGGGCTTCTTCACCACGGGCGGCACCGAAAGCATCGTCCAGGCCGTGCGCACCTGCCGCGACTGGACGCGCGCGCGGCGCAACGCGCCCACGCATCGCGGCAACATCGTCGCCCCGCACACCGTGCATCCCGCCTTCAACAAGGCGGCGGCGCTGATGGACCTCGAGGTGCGGCGCGTGCCGGCCGGGCCCGATTTCCGCGCCGATCCGCGGGCGATGGGCGCGGCGATCGACCCGGACACGATGATGATCGTCGGGTCGGTGCCGTGCTTCCCCTTCGGCGTGATCGACCCGATCGCCGACCTGGCGGCGCTGGCCAAGCGACGCAATGTCTGGCTGCACGTCGACGCCTGCGTCGGCGGCTACATGGCGCCGTTCGTCAAGCAGCTGGGCCACGACATCCCGGAATTCGACTTCGCACTGGACGGCGTGTCGTCGATCTCGGCCGACCTGCACAAATTCGGCTTCTGCCCGAAGCCGGCCTCGACCGTGTTCTACCGCTCGCCCGACCGCGCCCGTTACAACAGCTACGACTTCAACGAATGGCCGAACGGCCGCTTCGTCACCAACACGATCGTCGGCACGCGTCCGGGCGGCGGCGTCGCCGGCGCCTGGGCGACTTTCCGCTTCCTCGGCGCCGACGGGTATCGCCAGGCGGCGAAGGAAATGATGAACATGGTCGCGCGCTACAAGGCCGGCGTCGAATCGATCCCGTCGCTGCGCGTCCTCGGCCGGCCGCACCTGTCGATCGTCGCCTTCGGCTCGGACGAGGTCGACGTGTTCCGCGTCGCCGAGATCATGGAGAAGAAGGGCTGGCTGCCGGGCCTGCTGCAGGCGCCCAAGGGCATCCATCGCATGATGTCGATGATCCACGCGCCCTCGATGGACGAGTATCTCGACGATCTGCGCGCCGCGGTCGGCGTGGTGCGCCAGGAAGGACCGGCGGAGAAGGCGAAGATCGCGGCAACCTACTAGCGGAGCGATCGGGGGCGAGCGGTGGGAAAGCGGCGCGCGTCAGTGGCGTCCGGCCGCGCCGCGGTCGAGCAGGCGCCAGCCGAGCAGCAGCAGCAGGAACGACGCCGCCAGCAGCACGCTGGCGAGCGCGTTCACCCGCGGCGCGATGCCGTCCTTCAGCAGGCTCCAGATGTACATCGTCAGCGTGCCCTTCTGCCCGGACACGAAATAGGTGATCAGGAACTCGTCCATCGAGAGCGTGAAGACGAACAGGGCCGCGCCCGCGACACCCGGCAGGATCAGCGGCAGCGTGACGTGCCAGAACACGCGCGCGGGCGATGCGTAGAGGTCGCCGGCTGCGAGTTCGAGCGTGCGGTCGAAGCCGTAGAGCCGTGTCGAGACGATCAGGACTGCGAACGGCATCGTGAACACGATGTGCCCGAGCACGACGGTGAAGCGCGACAGCGGAAGGTTCACGAAGGCGAAGAACAGCAGCAGCGCCACGCCCATCAGGAAATGCGGGATCACCATCGGCAGGATGATCAGCGCTTGGCTCGCCTGCTTGAGGCGGAAGGTGCAACGCACCAGCGGGAAGGCCGCCAGCGTGCCGAGCGCGGTGGAAGCGACCGTCGTGACCGCGGCGATGAACAGGCTGTTGTAGAGCGCTTCGTGCAGCACGAAGTCGTGGCCCAGCTCGCGATACCATCTGAGCGTGAAGCCGCGGAACGGCAGCGACGGTATGATGTGGTCGTTGAACGAGAACAGGACGAGGAAGAAGACGGGCAGGTAGAGGAAGGCGAACCCGAGAACTCCGTACGCGATGATAATCCGTTTGCCCATGCCCCGCTCTTCGTCGATGCGCGCGCGTCGCTTGCATGCGCAAGCGGCGTTGGAGTTGCCTGAGCAAGACGGTAGAGGAAAAGACTTGGCGCGGAAAGAGCGTTCTGATGTCGGTGCGTGAGCGGGAGAGCGCCATGAGCGCCGGGCCGGGCGACGCGGCGCGCCCCAGCGCCGCCATCGAGCTGCGCGGCGTCAGCAAGCGCTTCGAACAGGTCGTCGCGCTCGATCGCGTGGACCTTTCCGTCCGCAAGGGCGAGTTCTTCTCGCTGCTGGGGCCGAGCGGCTGCGGCAAGAGTACGACGCTCAACCTCATCGGCGGCTTCGAGACCGCGACGAGCGGGACCCTGCTGATCGACGGAAAGCCGATGGGCGACACGCCGGCGCATCTGCGCCCGGTCAACACGGTGTTCCAGAGCTACGCGCTGTTCCCGCACATGAGCGTGATCGAGAACGTGGAGTTCGGCTTGCGCATGAAGGGGGTGCCTGCGCCCGAGCGCCGCCGCGCCGCGGCCGAGATGCTGCACCTGGTGTCGCTGGACGGCATGGAGGATCGCCGTCCGCGCCAGCTCAGCGGTGGCCAGCGCCAGCGCGTCGCGCTGGCTCGCGCGCTGGTCAACCATCCCGCGGTGCTGCTGCTCGACGAGCCGCTCGGCGCCCTCGACCTCAAGCTGCGCAAGCACATGCAGACCGAGCTGTCGCGCCTGCAGCGCAAGGTGGGGATCACCTTCGTCTACGTGACGCATGACCAGGAGGAGGCGCTCGCGATGTCCGACCGCATCGCCGTGATGGACCGCGGATGCGTCCTGCAGGTCGGCACGCCGACCGAGATCTACGCCGAGCCGGCCGATCCCTTTGTGATGGAGTTCATCGGCTCGCCCAACGTGTTCAGGGGGCGAATCGAGGCGGTGGCCGGCGGCGGGGCGGAAATCGCGGTCGACGAGATCGGGCGCGTGCGCGGACGCATGATCGGCGACATCCGGCCCGGCGGCCAGGCGACCGTCATGGTGCGGCCCGAGCGCGTGCGGCTGTCGGCGACGCCGCCGCCCGCTTCAGCCTCGCAGGTGACGGGCCGGGTCGCCAAGGTCGCCAATCTCGGTTTCATCACCCATTATTTCGTCCGCCTCTCCGAGCGTCAGGACGCGCTTGCCTATCGGCTCAACGACGTCGACGGCGGCGCCGAGATCCGCTTCGACGAGGGGCAGCAAGTGCACGTCTGGTGGGACGAGGGCGACGCGCGCGTGTTTCCGGCGGACGCGGGGCGATCGGCGTCCGCTTCCATTCGAACCCGAGCCTGCGAAACAAGGGAGAGACCAGGATGACAAGGGCGATCGAACGACGACATTTCCTCAAGACGGCTGCGCTGACCGGCGGCGCGCTGGCCGCCGGGAGCTTGAACGCCTGGCCGCGGCGCGCCGCGGCGGCGGGCACCGTCAACTGGCTCGCCTGGGGCGGCCATGTCGAGCCGGAAGGCATCAAGAAGTTCTTCGAGGCATCACAGGTCCGCGTCAACCACATCGGCATGAGCGGCAACGCCGAGACCTTCGCCAAGCTCAAGCTGTCGGGGACGAGCCAGTACGACCTGTTCGAGGCCGACGGCCTGTGGCCGGTGCGATATCACCAGGAGGGCATGATCGAGCCGATCGACCTGGAGAGCATCCCCAACGTCGCCAAGAACATGTACCCGGAGTTCAAGAAGATCCCGGCGCTGCAGAAGGACGGCAAGATGCTGATGGTGCCGTGGGGCTGGAACCCGACGGTGCTGGTCTACAACAAGAAGAAGGTCACGGCCGCGCCGACCTCCTACGAGGCGCTGCTCGACCCGAAATACAAGGGCCGCATCGGCTTCAGCGACCAGCACGAGTTCATGTGGCCCGCCGCCGCGTTCCTGCTGGGTTTCAAGGACCCGTTCCGCATGAACAAGGAGCAGCTCAAGCAGGCCACCGACGTGCTGATCCGCATCAAGCGCAACGCGCCGACGATCAGCAAGGGCTGGAACGAGCAGCTCCGCCTCTACGTCGAGGAGACGGTATGGATCGGCCTGTCGGCGCCCGGCCGCGCCATGACCATCCAGGCCTCGGGCGGGCCGCAGATGGGCTGGGCGCAGCCGAAGGAAGGCTACGTCGGCTGGATCGACGGCGACATGCTGGTCAAGGGGTCGCCCAACAAGAAGGCGGCGCTCGATTGGATCAACCACATCCATTCGCCGGAATACGTCGCGACCAACTTCAAGCGCCTGCAGCGCGGGTGCGCCAACCGCGCCGGCGTCGAGCTGATGAAGCAGCAGGGGCTCGGCGACATGGTGGCGGCGAACCTGATGGACCAGCCCGGCGTCGCGCTCAAGATGCGGCTGATCGAGGCGCCGCCCAACCAGGACGAATACGCGGCGGCCTGGAACGAGGTCCTCGCCGCCTCGTGAGCCCGACCGCCCGAACCGACGGCCCGAAGAACCGGGAGCAGGCCCTCATGTGGGGCCTGCTCCCGCTCGCGGTGGTGCAGGTGGCCTTGTTCGTCGTGCCGCTGGCGATCATGTTCGTCTACAGCTTCTGGACGACGCGCAACTACCAGATCGTGCCGGAGTGGACGCTCGCCAACTACCGCGCCTTCTTCGAGAGCTGGACCTACCCGGGCGTGCTGTTGCGGACGCTCGGCATGTCCGTCGTCATCACCGTGCTGTCGCTGCTGATGGCCTATCCGCTCGCCTATTTCATCGTCCGTTATACGCGGCGCTGGCAGACCGTCCTGCTGGCGGCGGTGATCCTGTCGTTCTGGACCAGCGGGCTGTTGCGCGCCTATGCCTGGATGGCGCTGCTTGGCCACGGCGGCATCATCAACAAGGGACTGAGGGCGATGGGCCTGATCGAGGACCCGCTGCCCTTCCTGGTCTACAGCCCCTTCGCGGTCGTGCTGGTGATGACCTATTTCTCGCTGCCGTTCGCCGTGATCAGCATCTATGCGTCGCTCGAGAAGATGGACTGGTCGCTGGTGGGCGCCGCCTCCGATCTCGGCGCCTCGCCCTGGCGGGCGTTCTGGCACGTCACCCTGCCGCAGACCATGCCGGGGGTCGTCTCCGCCGCGGTGCTGACCTTCGTGCCGCTGGTCGGGATGTTCTTCGTGCCGCTGCTGGTCGGCAGCGCGTCCAGCGTCGTGATCGCGCCGCTGATCGCCAACCAGATGCAGGCCTTCCAGCTCGGTCTGGGCGCCGCGCTGTCGTTCATCGTCGCGCTGGTCGTGATGATCGCGCTCGCGGCGTCGTGGCGCTATCTCGACCTCGGCCGCATGGAGCGGTAGGAGCGCCGTCGCCCGCTGCGTCCGCAGCTTTCATGCCCGCACGCGCTTGCGCTCGGGGTCGTAGGGCGCGCTCGTGCGCACCACGGCGCGTCCGGTCGCGCCGTCGGCGCCGCGTCTGATGGCGACCGTCTCGCCGTCCTTCGCGGCTTCCGGCGCGACATAGCCCAAGGCGAGCGACTTGCGCAGATGGTAGCCCCGGTCGGCCGAGGTCACCTTGCCGACGTTGCGCCCTTCGACCTGGACAGCGTCGCCCGGCGCGGGCACGAATTCCAGGTCGGGGAACTCCATCAGCACCAGGCTGCGCCCGACGCCCCGGTCCCGCTGGCGCAGCAGAGCGTCGCGGCCGATGAAGTCGGGATTGTCGAACCGCACGGTCCAGCCGAGCCCGGCCTCGAGCGGCGAGGTGGTTTCGTCGAGATCGAGGCCGTAAAGCGGGTAGCGCTTTTCGATGCGGACGCTGCGCAACGCTCCGAGCCCGCACGGCACCAGGCCGTCCGGTCTTCCAGCCGCAAGCACGGCGTCCCACATGTGCTCGGCATACTCGCCGGGATAGAACAATTCGTAGCCCAACTCGCCGGAATAGCCGGTGCGGCTGATCACCGTGTCCGGCACATCGGCGACCACCGCGCGCGTCCACGCGTAGTAGGGAAGGGTCGCGGTCGCGAGGTCGGCATCGGTCAGGCGCGACAGGACGTCCCGTGCGCGCGGTCCCTGGATCGAGATGAAGGCGCGCCCGCAGCGGAGATTGGTGACATAGGCGCTCATGCCCGCGGCGTGCGCCTCCATCCAAGCGGCGACGGTGTCCACGCGCGACGGCGTCGGGCACAGCCAGAAATGGTCCGCGCCGAGCCTGAGGCAGGTCAGGTCGTCCACCATGCCGCCATCGGGCTTGCACACCGATGAATAGAGCGCCTTGCCGACGTCCAGGCGCGCCACGTCGTTCACCAGCGTTCGCCGCAGCAGCCGCTCCGCGTCGTTTCCCCTGACGTCGAGGAGCACCTGGTAATAGACGTCGTAGAGCCCGGCCCGCTGCCGCGTGGCCATGTGCTCGGCCTCGACCGAGGTGAACTTGAATGCGGAGTCGAAGCCGATCCTGTCCACCATCTCGGCGCCGAGTGCGACGAACTTGTGATAGTAGGGCGTATGCCGGCGCGCCATCGAGCCTCCCGTCCCGCCGATACTGCCCCTGTCCCTGCGACGGAGGGGATGTCGGCGGCGCATGAAAAATGCTAAAGGATTTTTCATGAACATGAAAGCCCCATCGGGTCGCGGCGGCGCCCGGCGCGGAGCGCAGGCCCTGCGGCGCGCCCCGGCGGCAAGGCGCGCGGTCGCCGCGAACCCGGCCGATCCTACCCACGCGATGGGCGAGGAGATCCGCCACGTGCGCAAGGCGAAGGGCCTGACGCTCAACGGCCTCGCCCGGCGCACCGGCCTGTCGATCGGATACCTGAGCCAGGTCGAGCGCGGACTCTCGACCCTGTCGATCAAGACGCTGAAGCAGTTGAGCGACGCGCTCGGGGTGCAGGTCGCGCGGCTCTACCAGGAGACGCGGCCGGTGCCGCCGGAGGAGCGCGGCATCGTCGTGCGCGCAGACCGCCGGCGGCGCCTGTCGTTCAGCGGCCTCGGCATCACCGACGACCTGCTCTCGCCGTCGCTCGACGGGCAGCTCGAGATGCTGCTCTGCACGCTGGCGCCGAACGCGTCGAGCGGCAGCGCGCCCTACGCGCACAAGGGCGAGGAGGCGGGGTTCATCCTGTCCGGCACGCTGGAGCTGTGGGTCGGCAAGCGGCATTTCGTCCTGCGGCAGGGTGACACGTTCACTTTCAAGAGCACCACACCGCACCGCTATCGCAACCCGGGTCCGGTCGACACGGTCGTGGTCTGGGCCATCACGCCGCCGACCTTCTGAGCGGGCGATTTCACGAGAGTGAACTTCCTTGGTACTTTTTTCACGCGGCGAAGGGGCGTAGAGTCGGCTCGCCGTCGGCGCGCCCGGCCGCGGCGGCGGCCTTGGGGGGTGATGGCGCAGTCGCACGGCGACAGGGGCTCCCTGCGGGCCGCGGCGCCGGCGTCGGCCGTCACCGGTGACGGCCGGCTGCGCGATCCGACGGGCTGAAAGGGAGGCGGGAGTCGTGACGGAAACCTGCATCAAGACGCGGAAGGACGGCGCGATCGGCATCATCATGCTGGACCGGCCGCAGGTGCTGAACGCGCTCAACTCGACGCTGATGGAGGCGGTCACCGCCGCGCTCGAGGGCTTCGTCGACGCGGCGGACGTCCGCGCGGTCGTGCTGCA
>JAKLKW010000121.1 GCA_023150455.1 Alphaproteobacteria bacterium
GCGGTGCTGCTGTGCTTCGCGCTGGTCTGCTACGCGGTGGGCATGCGCTACTTCCTCGGCCAGCCGCTGCAATGGTCCGACGAGGTCACGGGCTGGCTGGTGGTCGCCGTCGTGATGCTGGCCGCCGCCGACACGCAGTGGCGCGGCGAGAACATCGGCGTCGACCTGCTGATCGAGCGCTCGGGCGCACGGGTGCGCCGCGCGCTGGCGGCGCTCGGCCTCATGACCGTCGCGGTCGCCGCCCTGATGATGACGACGAAGGGCGTCGAGATGGTCGACTTCGCGCGCATGCTCGACCTGCGCTCGAACACGCTGGGCTGGGCGGCGCTGTGGCCGGTGCAGGCGCTGGTGCCGCTCGGCGCCGGGTTGATGCTGTTCGTCGCCCTGGCGCAGCTCCTGGCGCTGCTGTCCGGCACCGCGCCGGACGCCCGGCCGGCGGACGAGATTCCGAAAGGGATCGAATGACCTTCATCGTCCTGCTGGCGGTGCTGATCGGCCTGCTCTACCTGGGCATGCCGATGTTCGCCGGCATGATGCTGTTCTCGGCCGCGGTGCTGTGGTGGACCGAGGGCGGCATCGGCACGCTGGGCGAGTTCGTCTTCAACCACATCAACGTCTACCTGCTGGTCGCCATCCCGCTGTTCATGCTGATGGCGCATTTCATGGTGCGCGGCCGCGTGGTCGACGACCTCTACGCCGCCGCGCACACGTTCCTGCGCCACCTGCCGGGCGGGCTCGGCGTCGCCACGGTCGCCGCCTGCGCCGTGTTCGCGGCGGTCTCGGGCTCCTCGGTCGCCACCGCCCTGACGATCGGCGCCGTTGCCATCCCGCAGATGCTGAGGCTCGGCTACGACCCGCGCGGTGTCTATGGCGTGGTCGCGGCCGGCGGCACGCTCGGCATCCTGATCCCGCCGTCCAGCCCGATGATCCTCTACGGCGTCGTCGCCGACACCTCGATCGGCGCGCTGTTCATGGCGGGCGTGCTGCCCGGCATCGTGCTGGCGGCGATCTTCGCGGCCTGGTGCATGTTCACCGAGTGGCGTCGCGCCGGCAGCCTGCGCCTGCCGCGCGCCGGCCTCGGCGAGATGGCGGCGGCGCTGCGCCGCTCCATCTGGGCGCTGACGCTGCCGCCGCTCGTGCTCGGCGGCATCTATTTCGGCGTGGTGACGCCGACCGAGGCCGCGGGGCTCGGCGCGCTGTGGGCCGCCATCCTCGCCATCGCCGTCTACCGCAGCTTCGGCTGGCGCGACCTGTGGGAAGGCGCGCAGGAGACGGCGCGCACGACCGCGATGCTGTTCCTCATCATCGTCGGCGCCGGCCTGTTCGGCCACATGCTGACCAAGCTGCGCATCCCCGACGAGCTGGTGCGCCTGGTGGTCGACTACGGGCTGGGCAGGCTCGAGTTCATCGTCGCCATGATGGTCGTCGTGTTCGTGCTCGGCCTCATCCTGGAGTCGATCTCGATCATCCTGATCACGACGCCGGTGGTCCTGCCCGTGCTGCAGCATCTCGGCATCGACAAGGTCTGGTACGGCGTGCTCCTGACCATCAACCTCGAGCTGGCGCTGATCTCGCCGCCGGTCGGCATGAACCTGATCGTCATCAAGTCGATCGCCAAGGTGCCGCTCTACGAGATCGACCGCGCGGCCGTGCCCTACATCCTGCTGATGATCCTGGGCCTCGCGATCATCATCGCCTTCCCGCAGATCGCGCTGTGGCTGCCGCAGACGATGCAGCTCGGGCGGTAGGCCGTCAGCACGTGAAGCTGCCGCCGCACCAGCAGTGCCCGCCGTCCACGGTCAGCGGCGATCGGTTCTCACCAATACCGGCGGCTTGACCGGCGCGGCAATCTGCCGCCAGTTTCTCGAGACGATTGCACACTTGTCCTCGCGCCGATGCGCGACGGTCGGCACCGTTGGACTTGGCGGTCAATTTCCTCCGCTAGTTGCGGGAAAAATGGGCCTTATGTCGCCATGCAGAGACGGTTGCGGCGGCTCCCCCAGAATGGATCGCCAATACGCTTGTAGTACGGCCACCCAATACGGTTCGGCATGCGTAAGCTCGTCGTGCTGTTGTCTGGAAACCAGTTCGCAGGTTCTCCGTGTGAGCAATACAGCCGGGGAAAGCGGAATCTCGTCGTTCAACCAGCGTCCATGGGAGAAGTTTAGCGTCATCGCATCTCCCGGCTTGAGGATCATGTCCCCAACTTGCGCGCGCGTCGCGGGGTTCATTTCGATTCCCGCCAGTGGCTGCGAATGCCGGAGTTTGCCTACCCAACCGAGAAATCCGGAATCCCGGATCAAGGCAACGAAACCGGTCGACCTCAGATCGAGCGCTGCGTGCGAGGTATTGTGTAAGTGCGCCGTTACGACCAACCGATTGTCTTGGAGATACGAGCACTCGATGGCTGTGATCCGTAGAGCGCTTTTGACAGGGTCGCCAAGCGACGAGTGAACAAAGGCCATTACCCAAAAACCCGCAGCACCGCTCCAGACGAACCCCACGGCGATGAAAGCTGCGACCAGACCCGATCGCGCTCGAAGACACGCGGCGCAATTCCACCACCATCCATCATGGCTCCACCAGGGTCTGACCGCTGCTGGCTGCCTTTTCAAGTATTGCAGGCCGAATAGATGCATCGCCGCAAACGGCTCAACATAGCGGTAGAGCACCAAGGGCGACGCCGACACGAGCAAGACGACTAGACCTATCTCCGGCCCGGCAGAACCGAGGTTCACTGATCCAACGAGCCAGCGGCACGTGGCCAGGACAACTGGGATCATGACAAGCCACATATACAAGAAGCCGCTCGCGACGTATGCCATCGTATTGACGCGGGCATAAACCCGGTCTTCATGTGTCTTGTTCTCGATAATCCTTTTCATGCCCGGATGCGTTCGCCGGAATTGAACGATGACGAATATTCTGATTCCGATATCGATGATGAAAGTCGTCAGGAAGGCCCCTGCGATTAGCGGAATCCAATCGAGGTAGTTCCCGCCCTCATAGTATTTGCGCAGGGCCTCAATGAGCAGTTGGAATGCACCGCCGCCACCGGAACGAGTTTCGATGACTCTCGCGACGAACTCGACGGCGCCAAACATCGACAGCACTAGGAGGGAGTTCACGAAGATCAGAGTTGCCGGACCGATCTGCAATCGCTCTTTGTCTGCAAATCGCCGCTTGAATGTGACCGCAGACTGACGCGGCCGATAACATAGGTTCAAGACGCTATAGACAAAATTATAGAAGAAGAATATCAGGCCCTTGAAGGCATTCTCGACGTATGAAAAGAGATCGACGAACATGGCAGGCTCGGGGAGTCGATATTCTCGGAGGTGAATAACCATCCTCAATTGTAAAGTTGCTGCTGTCAACTCTGAATACGAGTTGCACTCCGCATCCATGGCCCTTCTGTTCCATTTGCGACATGGCTACACTCGCGGCCATGTCCATGCCCGCCGCTCCTCCTGCAACTGCCAGGCCCGCCGCCGCTCAGCCCGAGACCTTCGGCTTCTTCCTGGTGCCCAAGTTCTCGATGATCGCCTTCACGGCGGCGGTCGAGCCGCTCAGGCTGGCCAACCGCATGAGCGGGAAGGAGCTCTATCGCTGGCAACTCTACTCGACCGACGGCGGGCCGGTGCGCGCCTCGAACGGCATCGCGCTGATGCCGGACGCGGCGCTGGCGAACGCGCTCGGCCAGGGCAAGCCGGACGCGATCGTCGTGTGCGGCGGCATCGACGTGCAGCAATTCGCCGACAAGGCCGCGTTCGCGGCGCTGCGGCGCTACGACCGCCAGGGCGTCGCCCTGGGCGCGGTGTGCACCGGCAGCCACGTGCTGGCGCTGGCCGGGCTGCTCGACGGGCATCGCTGCACGATCCACTGGGAGAATCTCGACAGCTTCACCGAGGCCTTCCCCGGCATCGAGGTCTCGACCGACCTGTTCGAGATCGACCGGCACCGCTTCACCTGCTGCGGCGGCACCGCGGCGCTCGACATGATGCTGCACCTGATCGGCCAGCGGCACGGCACGGCGCTCGCCACCGCCGTCAGCGACCAGTGCATCCTCGAGCGCATCCGCGACGAGCACGACGCGCAGCGCATGCCGCTGTCGGCGCGTTTGCGCGTCAACCACCCGAAGCTGGTGGCGGCGATCGGGCTGATGGAGGCGAACCTCGAGCAGCCGCTCGGCCAGGACGAGCTGGCGCGGCGCGTCGGCCTGTCGCGCCGGCAGCTCGAGCGGCTGTTTCGCCGCTACCTGCGCAAGGCGCCGGCGCGCCACTACCTCGAGCTGAGGCTGCAGCGCGCGCGGCTGCTGCTACTGCAATCGACGCTGTCGATCATCGACGTGGCGCTGGCCTGCGGCTTCGTGTCGGCGTCGCACTTCTCGAAATGCTACCGCCAGGCCTATCAGCGCTCGCCAAAGCAGGAACGCGGCATCGCACCCGATGCCGCGGCAGCGGCTTAGGCGGCCGCCGATCCGGCCGCCCGACTCAAGGAGATGCGCGCGCGGATCAACGCGCGCGCTGGCGGTCAACTGAACGAGAACGCGAGCAGCGCGACCAGGCCGAAGGCCACGGTCAGGTTCACCGCGATTTCCATTCCACCACGCATGGGTCGGCTCCTTGGCGGCCGCCGATCCGGCCGCCGACTGCAAGGTTGACGCGCGCGGATCAACGCGCGCGTTGGGCAGAAGAGCACCATCCCTGGCGAACCCACGGCGCCTTCTTGGCACCGCACAATGCAATTCTTCTATATGTGGTAGTTATGAAAAATACATTACCTTAGATGGATAGGCGCAAGCGCAAGCTATTAAACCGCCAGGCGAATCGCGGGTGCGCCGCTCAAGACCCTGCGGCCTGCGGGACAGAGAAAGAATGAGTCGTCGAGACGACAGCGTTTCCCTGCCCCGCGAGGCCCTCTCTGGTCATGACGAACGCCCTCGTCCCGGGCCCGGTTCCATGACGCGCGGCTCAGCGCCCCGGCGCGCCCGGCGCGGCAACACCGGAATCCGCCAGTCGCCCTGGCGCCGCCTCGTCAACCCGTACGAACCGGTGGGCGTGCTGAGCACCGACCAGGTCGAGGCGATCCACGAGGCGTCGCTCGGCATCCTCGAGGAGCTGGGCATCGAGTTCCTGCTGCCCGAGGCGCTCGACCACCTGCGGCGCGCCGGCGCCGATGTCGCGGCCGGCGGCCCGCTCGTGCGCTTCGACCGCGGCCTGGTCGCCGAGGCGGTGGCCAAGGCGCCCGGCCGCTTCACGCTCCATGCCCGCAATCCCGCGCGCAACCTCGAGGTCGGCGGCAACGCGATCGCGTTCGCCTGCGTCGGCAGCGCGCCCAACGCGAGCGACATCGACGGCGGGCGGCGCCCCGGCAACCGGCGCGACTTCGAGAATCTCGTCCGCCTCGGCCAGGCGCTCGACAGCGTGCATGCCTTCGGCGGCTACCCGGTCGAGCCGATCGACCTGCCGGCCGCGACGCGGCATCTCGACTGCCTCCACGCCTTCATCACCCTCGGCGACAAGGTCTACCGGCCCTACGCGCTGGGCGCGGTGCGCATCGCGGACGCGATCGCGATGACGCGCATCGCGCGCGGGCTGTCGCCGGAGCGGCTGCAGGAAGAGCCCAGCCTCTACACCAACATCAACGTCAACTCGCCGCGCCGCATCGACGGGCCGATGCTCGCCGGCGTGATGGAGATGGCGCGCTGGAACCAGCCGGTCGTGGTGACGCCGTTCACGCTCGCCGGCGCGATGAGCCCGGCCTCGCTGGCGGGATCGCTGGCGCAGCAGAACGCCGAGGCGCTGGCCGGCATCGCCTTCTGCCAGATCCTGCGGCCCGGAATGCCGGTCGTCTATGGCGGCTTCACCTCGAACGTCGACATGCGGACCGGCGCGCCCGCCTTCGGCACGCCGGAATACGCGCGCGCCGCGCTCGCCGGCGGGCAGCTCGCGCGGCGCTACGGCCTGCCCTACCGCTCGTCCAACGCCAACGCCGCCAACGCCGTCGACGCCCAGGCCGCCTACGAGTCGCAGGCGAGCCTGTGGAGCGCGGTGATGGGCCACGCCAACCTGGTGATGCACGCGGCGGGCTGGATGGAAGGCGGCCTGGTCGCCTCGTTCGAGAAGATGGTGCTCGACGCCGAGCTGCTGCAGGCCATGGCGGCGTTCCTCGAGCCCATCAAGGTCGACGACGACACGCTCGCGCTCGATGCCCAGCGCGAGATCGCGCCGGGCGGGCATTTCTTCGGCGCCGCGCACACGCTGCAGCGCTACGAGACCGCGTTCTACGCGCCGCTGGTGTCGGACTGGCGCAACAACGAGACCTGGCGCGAGGCGGGATCGCCCGATGCCGCGCGGCATGCCAACCGCATCTGGAAGCAGCTGCTCAAGGAATACCAGCCGCCGGCACTCGACGCGGCGATCCGCGATGAGCTCGACGCCTACGTCGCGCGGCGCAAGCGCGAGGGAGATGTCGCCATGGGCTGAGCGTTCGCCGGCGCGGCGCCGGGCAACCGGGTCGCCGCCGATATCGGATCGAACAACGCCGGAATTCGCGTCGCGCAGGGCCACCGGCGCCGGCGCGGCGCCGGGTCAGCACCCGCTGCCGCACTTGCCGGGGGCGGACTTGCTCGGCGCCGGCGGCGGGGCGGACCTGGGCGCGGGGGGGCGGCGGCCGGACCGCGCGCCCGATCCCGCGAACGCCTGTCCGACCGCGGCGCCGAACGAGGCGATCGCCTCGGCCAGCGCCCGCTGCCGCTGCGCCTCCTGCTGCCGGATGGCGGCGAACGCGGCGACGACCTCGGCGATCTCCTGCTGCGAGGGCGGCGCCGCCGGCGGAATCGGCGGCAGCTCCGGCACGGCCGCGCTCGCCAGCTCCAGGTCCTTCTGCACGTCGGCTGCCGCGGCCAGCAGTGCCGCCTGCTCCGCCTTCTGCCGCGCCTGGCGCCGCTCGCGCGCCTTCCTGCGCTCCGCGGCCGCCATGCGTTCCTTTTCGGCGCGCTGCTCCAGCACCTGCCTCGTCATCGGCCCGGCATCGGCGAACGCCTCCGGGCGTTCGGCCCTCACGGCATCGATCGTCAGCTTCCGGTCGGCTTCCTCGCGCTTCGCCCGCTCCTGCGCGACCGCGAGCTTCGCCTTGTCGCGCTCGTTCAGCCGGATCTTCTCGCCCCGGGTCATCGCCTCTTTCTGGATCATCGAGCGTCCCTGCCGCAGCCTCGCCTCGAGCTCGCCGACGGTCGGCTCGCCCACCGCACGGTCGTACAGTGCGGCCGGGTGCAGCTCCGTCAGATAGCGCAGCGTTCCATAGACCGCATGCGTGGCGAAACCAGCGAAGGTACGGGCGCTCAGCTGGTTCATCGTCCGGTGCCGGTTGTAGTCCTCGACCGCCATGGTCGCGCGCCGCACGCTCGGATCGTTGATCATGTAGCTGTGCGCATCGATCACGCCGGCCTGCTTGAATGCGCCGCCGGAGCCGACCACCACGTCGCCGGGTACGTGAAGCGATCCGGCCGCCGAAACGGGGTCTCCGGTGCCGACGAAATGCCTCACCTTCGGATTGCCCTTCGCGTCGAACAGCGCCCGCAGCCGCTTCGGATCATTGGCGACCGGTTCGATCGCAGCCGTCTCCAGCGCCGGCGCGTTGTAGGTCTGGGCCGCGGCGATGCTGCCGGCATGATCGAGGGCGATGCGCTGGGCGTGCGCGCCGCCAAGGCTGTGCCCGGTGACGATGATGTTGCCGTTGTGCTCGACCATGCGCGCGCCGACCCAGGCCTTCACCTCCGCGTCGTACTGGGGCAGCCCGGGATGCGCTTGGCCGGTCGTCACCGTGGCCGCTGTCGCGGCGTCGGCACGGTAGTCCTTCGTTCCCTCCGCCTCGGTCCCGCGCACCGACATGATGACCCGACCCGTCGCGTTGTCGCGGATCAAGATCGCCTGGAATCCCTTCTCGGTGTCGATCGAGTCGACGAACGAGAAATTGTTCGCCGCAAGCGAGGCGCGGAACGCCTTGTCGCCCTTGATGGTCAGCGAGCCGGCGGCACGGTCATCGCCGCCGCTCCTCGGTCGCCCCGCGGCGTAGGTGACATCCTTCGCCACGAACTCGACGTCGCGGTCGCTTAGCGTCTTCGGGTCCTGGCGGAACACGGTGGGGGCGCCGGGCGTCTGCGCCCCGACGCAGGCGGCATACATCGCCAGCGCCAATCCCGGCGCGAACTTGCCGCCGCGGCGCATCGCCGACCGCCATCGCTGCCGACCACAACACATGACGCGCGATTATCCGACCTGAGCGGCCGCAGCGGACCAGACAAAGTGACGCAGGCGCATGGCGGCGTGGCCGATTGCCGGCCTGGGCCGGCACACCGTAGAATCCGCGCGGCATGACCCAGACCAGCGTTGCGTGCCGCCCGGCGCGGCGGCGGATGCGGATATCGTTCGCGTTCGCCTTCGTGCTGTTCGGGACGATCGCGTGGCGACCGGCCGGTGCGCAGAACGCCGAGGCGGAGGTCGTGCGCCTGCTCGAAGCGACGGCGGCGGCGAAGTCCGCGGTCGTCGCCCTGCACGAACAGACCATGGCCCTGATCGACGACGCCGGCGCCGAGTTGGCGCGGACGCTGCGCGAGCATGCCGCCGCGTCTCCGCCGCTGCGCCCGTCCGACCTGATGCTGATCCGGGATGCCAGGCTGCTCATCCAGTCCGACCGGCTGGCGGCGGCCGACCGGGTGCACGAGCAAGCCTGGACCGCGCTTGCGCAGGCGCTGCATCCCGAACCGCGGACGCTGGCGGAGCTGGGACGCCGGCTGGGTCCGTTCCGCGCCGCGCTGACCCGCTACCGCCCGGCGCTGGAGGCCCTGTCGGGAGAGGCGGTAGGCACGCCGGCGCTGGCGCAGGAGTTGCGCGACATGGTCCGCGTGTACGCCGAGGCGCACGACGCGGGTGCCGCGTTGGACGCGGCGGTGACGGCCGGCGACGAAGCGTCGTTCGTGATCGTGCTGCGGCACATCAGCCGGGTCGCGCAGCATCGCCAGGCGGTGACCGAACGCGGCGTCGCCCTCGTCACCGCGGCCGAGGCCGCGCTCGCGCGCGTAAGGCAGCGTTTCGGCTCGCCGGAGGCGGCGGAGGCGTTGTTCGCCGAGCTGCGACAGGCGGACACGATCGCGCGCGAGCTCGCGCGGCTGCGCGCTGCGACATGGTCGAGCCTGACCGGACTGGACGCGGCGGGCCCGCCACGCCCGGCCGGCACGACCGGTACGATGCCGGCGGACGCGACGCCTGCGGGCGCGGCACTCGCGGCGGGTCTCGACGACCTACGCCGCATGGCCGAGGCGACGGCGTTCGCCGCGATCGCGGCCACCGGCGCGGCACAGGCCGTCGATGCCCGCCCGCACGTGTTCGCGCGTCGCGACTCCCTTGTTCGGCACTATCGCGGCGTCGATGCTCGGTTTGCCGCCGCGACGCAAGCCGTCGCGTCCGCCGCGGCCGACAACGCGGGCGCGATACGCCGGGGCGGCGCGCTCGCTCCGGGCGACCGCGCCGCGCTGCGAACGGCGCTCGAGCGGGCCCTGGCGGAGCTGCACCGCGCGGAGAAGCTGGTCGGCGAGATGAAGGCGAAGTCGGGCCTGTCGCCGTCCGAGCAGGCTCGGCTGGCCGGGACGGTGGCGATGTGGCGTGCGACGCTGCCGGGATTGGCCGGCGAGTACAGGCACGCCGGTCCGGCGGACGCGGCCGCGCCGCGGCCGCGCGACGACGCGGACGTGATCCGCGCCCTGACCCGCCGCGCCCTCGCGGGCGACGCGACGGCCGCATTGTACCTGGCGCAGCTGGCACTGATCGGCGTCGGCGGCCCACCCGACGCGGCCGAGGCGCGGGGATGGTTCGAGAAGGCGGCACAGGCAGGCGATCGACGCGGACAGTTCATCCTCGGGCTGATGTTCGAGGATGCCGGCGATGCGGCGGCCGGCGAAGCCTGGATCCAGAAAGCCGCCGACCAGGGGCTTCCGGCCGCGCTCACCCATCGCGGCCTCGCGCTCAGGACGAGCGATCCTGCCGCCGCCCGCCGGTATCTGGGATTGGCTGCGGCACAGGACTATCATCCAGCCTACGTCGCGCTGACGGAGATGGACTGATCCGTATGCCGCGGTTCACGCGGCCGCCGGGCGGTGTCGCGGCCTCGGGCGCGCCATCGCCTGCCGGCATGCCCGGCCGCGGTCGACCCGGCTCAGATTCCCAGGACCAGCCGCACGGCGTGGAACACCAGCAGGCCGGTCGCGAGGATGGCCGGCAGCATCACCAGGTGCCAGTCGATCAGGCGCGGGTTGGCCGGATCGGCCGGGCGGCGCACGCGCCAGATCGAGAAGGCGAGAATCGCGGCGGACACGCCGGCCAGTATGAGGGTCAGACCGAGAGGCAAGAGCGAACGCTCGTTTTCGTGGAACGCGACCGGCAGCGCGGTCAGAACGGCTTATATCGGTCGGACAGGATGAAGTCCAGGATGTGCATGACGAACGCGTGATGGCCGATCGGCCCGGCCGGCGCGGCCACGGCGTCGCCCTCGCCGCGCAGCAGCGGCAGGAATTCGCGCGCCGCCGCATCGAGGTCGCGATCGACATAGAAGGAGTAGCGCAGCAGCGCCATCGCCAGCGCCGAGGCCGCGGTCTGCTCGCGGCCGGCGATCGTCGTCTCGGCGGCGTGCTCCAGGCGGATGGTCGACATGAACGGGAACACGCAGGCGGCGCGCCACTGCCGGACGTGGATCATCTGCCTGAAGAACAGGTCGATCGGCAGCTCCGGCCCCTTGTTCAGCTCGCGCCGGCAGGCCTCGACGACGCGGTCCAGCGCCGCCGGGTGCACGATGTAGGACGTCAGGCCGGCGAAGTTCATGTTCGCCATGTTCATCATCATGTAGCCGCGGCCCGCCGGGAACTCGCCGCGGCTCGCGACGCACTTGTCGTACGAGCGCCGGAGGAACCGGATCAGCATCAGGTCGCGGTCGACATAGGTCTCCGTGACGACGACGTCGAGGTTGTCGAACACGCCGGAAGCGATGCCCTGGGCGACGATCGGCGCGACGAACGGCGAGAGCACGACGTCGTCCTCGATGACGTGGACGAACCGGTTGCCGCCCCTGGCCCGCTCCAGCGCCCGGGCATGCGCATGGAAGCAGCCGAGCTCGCCCGCCGTGATCTTGCCGCGCGGGCCGGATAGCGTTTCCGCATCGACCCCGGGCGACCGCCGGTATCGCCCGGTCAGCCCCAGCGACCGGAGCTGGCCGTCCATCTGCTCCCGGCGCGCCGCGTGACGGTCCAGGTTGATGTAGAAGCCGTCATAGCCCTCTGCCATGCCGTTCCCGATCTCCTCCGAGGATTCCCGCGCCGATGCGGCAAGTCTAACGGAGCACGCCCGGCGGTTCGAGCGGGGCGCCGCTCATCGAGGAAGGACGACAGGTTCGCGTGGATACGGCGCGATATCAGGAAGTGCCGGCGTCCGGCAGCGCCAGGAACGGATCGTGCGTCGCGACACCCAACGGCTCGAAGTGCCTCAGGTTGCGCGTCAGCAGGGTCAGCCGGTGACGGATCGAGGTCGCGGCGATGATGACATCGGCAAGGCCCGACGGCCGGCCCAGCGCGCGGGACCGGTCGGACAGGCTGCCGGCCACGCGCGCGACCTCGACATCGAAGGGAAGGACCCGGTCGGAATAGAGATGCAGCAGCGTTTCGAGCCACGCGCCCAGTTCGTCGGCCTTGCGCCTCGCGCCCATACGCCGGGCCTTGTCGATTCCATCCTGGATCTCCGCGATCGTCACGGCAGAGAGAAACAGCTTCCGCGAATGGGCGTCCATCCACGCGATCAGCGACGGCGGCGCGGCCGTTCTCGCCGGCGCCGCGACCGAGATCACGTTGGTATCGACGAGATACATCTCACAGGTTCGCGTCGCGCAGCGGCGTCCGGTCGCGCGCCGGCAGCTCGTCGAGCCCGGCCGGGGCCGACATCAGCAGCCGGCCGAAGGACGGCACGTGCGACAGCCGCTCCCATTCCCTGAACCCGACGATCACGGCCTCGGGCCTGCCATGCCGCGTGATGACCGAGGGCTTGCCGCGCGCCGCCTGGTCGACGACGGCGGAAAGCCTCGCCTTGGCGTCGCGCAGCTGGATCTTCTTCATGGTTGGCTCCCGTTATGACTACTGTAGTCATAGCCGGGAAGCATGCCCGCTTCAACGCGAATCGGTCCCATATCGCACGACGGCTGGACAAGATCGGGCGGCTTCGGACCCGGCGTGCGCCACAAGCACGAACGCCGCGCCCCTTTTCGGAGCGCGGCGTTGCCGACAGACCGGTGGGAGGCGGGCTCAGCGCTTGGAGAACTGGAAGCTGCGGCGCGCCTTCATGCGGCCGTACTTCTTGCGCTCGACCACGCGCGCGTCGCGCGTCAGGAACCCGTGCGTCTTCAGGATCGGCCGCAGGTCCGGCTCGTAGTAGGTCAGCGCCTTCGAGATGCCGTGGCGCACCGCGCCGGCCTGGCCCGAAAGCCCGCCGCCGACCACGGTCGCGATCACGTCGTAGGAGCCGTCGCGCTGGGCGACCAGGAAGGGCTGGCTGATGATCATGCGCAGCACCGGGCGGGCGAAGTACTGGTTCCAGTCGCGCCCGTTGACGGTGATGCCGCCGCGGCCCGGCTTGATCCACACGCGCGCCACGGCGTTCTTGCGCTTGCCGGTGGCGTAGGCGCGGCCCTGCTTGTCGACCTTCTTCTCGTGCACGACCGCCGCGGGTGCCGCGGCGGCGGCGCCGCCCAGCGCCTTCAGCGCTTCCATGCCCTGGCCCTGGCCCGTCGCCTGGGTCTGCGGCGTCTGCTGGTTCGCGGCCATGTTCAAGCGCTGCTCCTCTTGTTCTTCGGGTTGCGCGCGGCGATGTCGACGACCGCGGGCTGCTGCGCCTCGTGCGGGTGCATCGGCCCCGCGTAGACGCGCAGGTTCTTCATCTGCTGCCGGCCGAGCGGGCCGCGCGGCACCATGCGCTCGACCGCCTTGGTGATCGCGCGCTCGGGATACTTGCCGCCGAGGATCTGGCCCATCGTGCGCTGCTTGACGCCGCCGGGATGGTTGGTGTGCCAGTAGAACACCTTGTCCTGCAGCTTGTTGCCGGTGACCTTGACCTTCTCGGCATTGACGATGATGACGTTGTCGCCGCAGTCGACGTTCGGCGTGAAGCTGGGGCGGTGCTTGCCGCGCAGGATCTTGGCGACCTCGGCGGCGAGCCGGCCCAGCACGACGCCGTCGGCGTCGATCACGACCCACTTCTTGTCGACCTCGGCCGGCTTGACGACCGTGTAGCTTCCCATGGCACCCGTCCGGAAAGGAGCGGGCGGGCGACGATCCGCCCGCCCGGGAAGCGCGACGAAATAGGCGAGACGGCGGGCAAAGTCAACGCCAAACCCACGTCCCGCCGTCACTTCATGATAGCGGTATCATATTACCTCATTGCGCCGCGCTCAGCCGGCCGACCCTCGGCCGCGGCATGCCCATCGAACCGGCCAGCCCCTCGGCCGTGCGCCGGGCGCGCGCCGCCGCCGGCCGGTCGCCCGCCGCGTCGAGCGCGCGGGCGGTCATCGCCCATGCGAACGGGCTCGCCGGCTTGAGCTCGGTGCGCTCGGCCAGGAGCGCGCGGGCGAGCCGCCCGCGCCCGGCCCTGAGCGCCGCCTCGATCAGGGTGAGGCTCAGCAGGTCGCGCTGCGCGTGGCTGCCGCCGAAGCGGTGCGCGATCGCGCGCACCGGCATCAGCAGATCGATCGCGGTGTCGTAGTCGCCGCGGCCGAAGGCGTGCAGCGCCCGGCACACCGGCACGCCGACCTCGCGCGCCATCATCGCGTTGGTCCCGCTTCCGGCAGCGCTGGCGACCACGTTGGCCAGGAGCCGGTCGGCCTCCCGCTCGCGGCCGGATGCCACCAGCGTCATCATCGCGTGCGCGTCGTTGAAGGCGTAGTAGGCCTCGCCCGCGCGCGGCGCCCAGCTCTCGGCCAGCTCGTCCCAGCGCTGCTTCAGCTCGATGCCGCGCAGGTGCAGCCGCCACAGCATCGCCGCCGCGTCGATCATCTCGAGCACCACGTCCGAACGCTTCGGGCGGATCGCCGTGTCGTAGAGCTCGAGCACCCGCTCGACCTGGCCGAGATCGAGGCGATAGAGCGCGAGGTGCCACCAGTTGTGGAAGGCGAAGCCGTTGTCGTGGCTCCAGTCGGGCGCGCGGCTGCCCAGCCATTCGATGCCGTCGGCGAGCCGCCCCTGCATCTCCATGACATGCGCGCCGGCATGCACGGCCCAGGGATCGCGCCTGTTCATGGCCAGCGCCACGCGCGCGCGCTCCTCGGCGCGCCCGTAGTCGCCCGTCTCCTCGAGGCCGAAGGCGTGCATGCCCATGACGTAGCCGTAGCCGGGCGTGCTCGCGTCCCAGTCCGGCAGCACGCGCGCGACGCGGTCGCGCAGCATCATGGACTGGCCGAGATAGAAGTCGCCGAGATGGGCGAGCTGCAGCGCGGCGACGTCGCGCGGGTAGTCGATCAGGATGTCGCCATAGAGCGCGACCGAGCGCCGGAAGTCGCCGTGGAGCCAGGCCTCGGCCGCCGCCATGTGCCGCCGCTCGCGGTCGTTGGCCTTGGCCGAAAGCGCCTTGGCGGCCGCGACGCTCTTCTCGAGCTCGGGCACCAGCGCCTTGTCCGTCGTGGTCGCCAGCACGCCGGCGCGGAAGCAGTGGCCCATCACGAAACCGGGATCCTCGGCCAGCGCGGCGTCGATCACCGCGATCGGATCGTTGAAATAGCCGAGGAACAGCTCGGTCGCCTGCTCCAGGCAGGCCAGCGACGTGGCGTTGCCCGTCGACACCGGCACGTCCCGCATATCCTTCAGCGTCATGCTGTCTTGCTCCCTTGAATGACGGCGTCCGCGACGCAGCCGGGCGCTTTCCCCCGCGCGCGTCATCGACTAGGGTCTAGACGAACCCCGCCCCCGGAAACTGTGAGTTAATTCACACCCATGCCGAGCATCGTCCTCCGCCCCGGCCGCCTGAACCGCCCCGGACAGACCGGCGCCGACGACGCCGAGACCCTGCTGTCGCTGGTGCGCGGCCTGGCGCTGTACGAGAACGAGCCCGACGCGGTGAAGGCGACGGCCGAAGACCTGCGCCGCCACGGCAGCGGCCCCAACCCGCGCTTCGAGACGCTGATCGTCGAGCTGGACGGCAGGCCGGCGGGATTCGCGCTCTACTACCACAACTTCTCGACCTGGACCGGCCGGCCCGGGCTCTTCCTCGAGGACCTGTTCGTCGAGGAATGGGCGCGCGGCCACGGCCTCGGCCGCAGGCTGATGGCGCGCTGCGCCCGCATCGCCAAGGAGCGCGGCTGCGTGCGCTTCGACCTCTCGGTCCTGCACTGGAACAAGACGCGCGAGTTCTACCACCGCCTCGGCCTGCGCCACCTCGAGGAGTGGCTGCCCTACCGCGCCGCCGCCGAAGGGCTGGAGCGGCTGGCGGCGGAGGATGAAGCATGACCCCGTTCCCTGCTATGATCGCCCGTCCATTCCAGCAG
>JAKLKW010000122.1 GCA_023150455.1 Alphaproteobacteria bacterium
GGCGGCCGCTGTTCCGGCCGCCGAACCAAATGTCTGGCGCGCGGATCGACGCGCGCCTGGGGCCTCGCCCTACTCCGCCGCCGCCGGCACCTCTTGTTCCGCCGCCAGCATCGCCAGCGCCGCGCGGAAGCCCTCGACCGTGCGCTCGAGCTCGGCCGGCCCGTGCGCCGACGAGACCACGCCGCCGATGCGGGCGTTGCAGTCGACGCCGTTGACCAGCAGCGCCAGGCGCAGCTTCTGCGCCAGCGCCTTGGGAATGGTCGACAGCTCGCGGAACTCGATCGTGAACGGATCGAAGCTCAGCGGATCGATGGCGCGGCGTTGCGGGTTCATGAAGGTGTGGAAGCCGCTGAACGTGCCATAGACGGCCCAGGGCGCGCCGGCGCGCTTGAGCTCCTCGTTCAGGCGCGCTCGAAGCTCGGCCGCGAAGGCGTTCGCGCGCGCGCAGGCGTCGGTCGAGCCGACGATGGTCAGCGCCGCTATCCCCGCCGCCGCCGAAACCGGATTGGCGTTGTAGGTGCCGGGATGCGCGATCTTCTCGCGCCCCTGGGCGGCGGCGGCGTGGAAGTCGAGCGCGTCGAGGATGTCGCGCCTTCCCGCCACGGCGCCGCCCGGCAGGCCGCCGGCCAGGATCTTGGCCAGCGCCGTCAGGTCGGGCGTGACGCCGAGCTCGCGCTGCGCCCCGCCGGGCGAGACGCGGAACCCGGTCACCACCTCGTCGAAGATCAGCATCGCGCCGGTGCGCGCGGTTTCCGCGCGCAGCAGATGCAGGAACGAGGGCCTGAGCGGCACCAGGCCGAAACCCGACCCGGTCGGCTCGAGGATCGCCGCGGCGATATCCTGGTGCTGCGCGAAGGCGGCCTCGAGCGCGGCCTCGTCGCCCGGCGGCAACAGGATCGTCTGGTCGGTGATGCCGGGGATCACGCCCGTAGTGGGGGTGTTGTCGAAATGCGAGTGGTGGCCGGCCGTCATGTGGTCGTGCCAGCCGTGGAAATGCGTCATGAAGCGCACCAGCTTGCGCTTGCCGGTGAAGGCGCGCGCGAGCCGGAGCGCCATCAGCGTCGCTTCCGTGCCCGACGACGTGAAGCGCACGCGCTCGGCCGAAGGGATCAGCTTGGCGACGAGCTCGGCCCAGCGCACCTCGTCGCGGTGGTTGGCGCCGAAATGCGTGCCGCGCTGGAGCGCCTCCTGCACCGCCGCCACGACGGCGGGATGGTTGTGCCCCAGCAGCAGCGCACCGTGGCCACCGAAATAGTCGACGTATTCGTTGCCGTCGACATCCCACTTCCGCGCGCCCTGCGCGCGGTCGATGTAGACGCCGTAGGGCTCGCAGTAGCGCGCGTCGTGCGCGATGCCGCTCGGCAGCACGCGGCGCGCCTCCTCCGCCAGGGCGGACGATTTGGGCGTGCGCTCGCGATAGGCGGCGACGATGCTCGAATTCGTGGGAAGCGAGGACATGGGACCGACCGTTGTCTGTTGCAGCCGACAGCGTAGAGAAACCGACGGGCAATGGCTAGATCGGCGGCGGTGGTCCCGCGCATGACGGCGCGAGCGGCCTGGAGGCTCGACCGTGCCGGCGACTTGCACCAAAGGACGGTCGCGGGCGCGGCGCGCCGGACAGGCAGCTCGGCCTAGTTCAGCTTCCCCGCCGGGTCCGGGCGCTTCGGCGCATCCTTGGCGCCGCCGAGGGCGGGCTTCACGTCGGCGAGGTACTTCTGGAAGCCCTGCGCGGCCTCGAGCGTGCGCGCGACCTGGGCGAGGTCGGCGGGCGAGCCGCCGCCGTTGGCGATCAGGCGGAACGGGCTCTTGTAGGCGGTCCGGTCCATCGCCTGGGCGTAGCGTTGGCGCAACGTGGCGAGCGCCGACTTGTCGTTGGCCAGCGCGCTCGCGACCGTGGCGCTCATGATCGCGGCGGCGGCGTCCTCGGTCAGCTTGGCGTCGGGCACCGGCCCGCCGCCGGCCCCTGTGGAACCGGCGAGGCGCTCGGCGCGGCGCAGCGCGACCTTGGCGGCCTCGGCCCAGTTGCCCTGGCGCCAGTGGATGTCCTGGCGCAGGCGCTCGGCCGCCTCGCTCTGGTCTTGCGCGATCGCCGCCAGCGCCTCGGTGGGCCTGGCCTGCTGGTAGAGCGCGCGGGCACGCAGCTGCGCGCGTCGATGCTTGAGCGCCTCCGGCATCGGCTCGATGCGCGAGTGGTCGAGGGCCTCCAGGGCCTGGGCCGGCTCGTTGTTCTGCAGGCGGATGAGGGCGAGTCGCGTCCCGGTCTCGGCCTTGGCCTCGCCGGTGAGGCGCCGGCGCACCAGGTCGTCCAGGAGCTCGCCGGCGCGGCCGAGCAGGTCGATGCCGGCGACGCGGTCGGCCAGCTTGCGGATCAGCTCGTCGCCCCTGGGCCCGGCCGGCGTCAGCTCGCGGAAGGAATCGTAGAGGCCGAGCGCCTTCAACGGCGGCAGCGCGTCGGCGCCGCCCTCGACGAACAGGCGCACGAAGGCCTTGCCCATCTCGTCGGCCGCGGCGCGCGCCTCGCGCGACTCGGGATAAAGCGTCACCAGCTCGCGATAGGCCGACAGGCCGGCGGCGTCGTGGCCGCCCTCGATCTGCAGCTTCGCCAGCAGCGCCAGCACGCTGCGCTCGAGGTCGTCGCCCCGCCAGCCGTAGCGCAGCCGCTCGAGCCGGTCGATCGCCGCTTCGCGGGTCAGCGACTTGTCCTCCAGGCCCAGCTGCACCAGCGCCAGCTCGGCGCGCGCCCAGCTCGGCGGCTCGCGCCGCGTGACGGCCTCTGTCCACAGCTCGCGCGCCTTGTCCTTGTCGCCCGCGGCAGCGGCGATGCGGCCGCGCAGGTATTCGATCTCGCCCTTCTCGGCCGTCTCCGCCGCGAGGTCGGCGACGTGGTCGACCAGCACCCCGGCCACGCCCGGCCCGGCGTCCGCGAGCGCCGCCTCGGCCGCCTTGAGCGCGATGCCGAGGCGCAGCGTCGGCGGATAGTCATCCGGCACCTGGAAGCCGGCCTCGCGGAAGAAGGCGTGCGACGCGGACTCCTCGCCCAACTGCCGCGCCGCCATGGCGCGCCACAGCTTGACCTCGTTGTTGTCCCGCAGGCGCGGGTCTGCCAGCGTCCTGGCCGCGTCGGCGAAGCGCCGCGACAACAGCTGCGCGGCCCCTTTCAGCGCGCGGAAGCGCGGATCGGTCGCGTCGGCCGGCTGGTCCGCCTCGATCCGCTCGAGCATGCCGAGCGCATCGTTGCCCATCAGGTTGGCGAAATAGAGCTGCGCCATCTCCAGCCGCACGATGTTGCGCCGGTCGGGCGGCACCAGCGACAGGGCGACGTTGAGCCTGCGCCGGTTGTCGTTGAGCTCGGGGATGCCGCCGTGCGCCCAGTCCTGGAACGCGAAGACGCGCTCGTCCGCGGGCAAGCGCGGACCGTCCGGACCCTCGGCGGCCAGGCGGCGCTGGGCGTCGCGCACCGAAAGGTTGAGGCCGCCGGGTGCCGCGACCCGCACCAGGCCGGGCGCCGTGTCCACGGCCACGCGGTCGGCGATCGGCTCGACGGCGATCCCCTGCGCCGAGTCGAGCACGCGGAACTCCGCGTACTCGCGCGTCCCGGCGACGCCGAACCCCGGCTGCGGCACGGGCACGACGATCAGCTGGTCGCCGACGTCGGGGTCGCGCAGGGAAACGCTGCGGCCGGGCCGCTCGACCGGCAGCGCCAGCTCGGCCAGGCCGGTTTCGCTGCGGCGTGGCGCCAGCGCGATGGCGCTTTCGGGCCGCATGGGCTGCACGCGCAGGTCCACCGTCCAGGCATTGCCGTCGCGCGCGAGCGTCGGGTTGATGGTCGGCGGCAGGAACAGGCGCATGGCCGTGGCGTCGCCATGCGCGGTCTGCTGCGCGCCGCTGATCAGGTTGGTCGGCACCGGCCGCAGCGCCGCCAGGTCCAGCCGCGCCGGACGGTCGAACACGATCCAGACCTGCAGGCCGCGGCGGAAGGCGGCGACCGCGACCGACTCCGTCCACGGGAAGCGCAGCACGACATGCCCGTCGCCGACGCGGGCGCCGACGCTCAGCGCCGGTCCGCCCGGCGCGTCGCCGGGCGACGGCGCCCGGGCCCGCTCGGCCGGACCCGGCTCGCTCAGCGTTGCCCCCGGCGGCGGGCTCGGCGGCCCGCCCTTTTCCGCCTTCGGCTCGGGTTTCTCCGCCTTCTGCGGCGGCGCCGGCGGCTCCGGTTTCTTCAGGGGCTGGGGCTTGGCCGCAGCGCCGGCCTTGGCGGCCGGCTCGGGTTTCGCGGCGGCTTCCGGTTTCGCCGCGCGGGGCGCGGGCGCGGCCGATGCCACGGCCGGGCGTTCGGGCGCGGGCACGATGTCGAGGATCACGCGATTGCCCGAGCGCGACTGCCTGAACTGCGCGCGCTCGGCCAGCGTCAGGCTGAGCGACGGGCCGGATCGGCCGTAGGAGGCGTCGATGCCCTCGACCAGCTTCAGGCTGCGGTCGGCCAGGTCGCCCAGCTCCAGGTCGCTCTTCGTGTCGAAGCTGATGACGACGTTGCGCCCGTTCTCGCGCGCCTGCGCCTTGACCGGGCGGCCGAAATCGATTTCCAGCCGCGTGCCGTCGTCCGATGGGACGAGCTGCACGCGCGCATTCGCGCCGGATGGAGGCGGGCCGGCGGATGCGACGGCCGGCGGCGCCTTGGCGGCTTGGCTCGGCTTCGCCGGGGTCGGCCGGGCGGAGGGACCAGGCTCTACCGCCGCGGGCACGGAGGGCGGTTTCAGCTCGACCAGCTCGATCACGGCGCGCGTGGTGCCGGCGGGGCCGCTGCGGAAGGTCAGCGGGCGCTTGAGGGCGAAAACGGCGGTGCGGCGGTCCGGACGGATGGCGCCGGCGGCGAGATAGGTCGACAGCTGCCGGATCGCGCCGTCCAGCGCGGCGTCGAACGGGCGCGCGAAGCGCACGATCAGCACGCCGTCGAAGATCTCGGCGGAGTACGTCACCGGCGTGCTCCAGTCGAACACCAGCCGGACATGGCCGTCGCCGGCCTCGCCGCGCACCTCGACATGCTCCTGCGCCAAGGCGACAGGCGCCATGGCCGGCACGGCGAGCGCCAGCAAGAGGCCGAACGCGAGGACGGCGAGCGCGCGCATCACAGTCCTCCCGCGCGGGGCGGCCGCAGCAACAGGTCGATCCCGGCATCGTCCGCGTCGGCGGCGAGGAAGCCCATGACCGGAATGTCGCGGCCGATCCCGGCCGCTCGCAGGCCTTCGGCCAGCGCTACGCCGCGCGCCATGGCCTCGGTCCATGGGTCGGCCCCTCGGTCGCCGTCGAGCGGCGCACGCACGCGCACGACCAGCGTATTCTCCACCAGCCGCAGCCGGTCGGCCAGCAGCGCCAGCGCCGCCTGCCCCAGCGGACCGATGCGCGGGGACAGCGGCGCGCCGCCGACCTCCTGCCACAAGAGCAAGGTCGGACGGATCGAGAGACCTTCCGGCGTGCGTTCGAGCCGGTAGCCGGCAAGCGCCGGCTGGCGCGCGACGACGCCCGCCAGCAGCCCCGCCAGGTAATCGACATCGCGCGTGCCGGCAAAGGCGGTCGGGCGCGCGGCGGGGGCCGGCAGGGCGCGCGGATCCAGCGCGGTGACCGGCCTGAGCGCGCTGGCGAGCGAAGCGGAGAAGTCGCGCCAGCGCTCGTTCTTGACGCTGGACATGGCGAACAGCATGACGAAGAAGGTCAGCAGCAGCAACATGCAGTCGCTGAGCGTCAGCAGCCACCCCGGCGACGCCATGGCGGTCGCGCGCCTGTCGCCAGTGCGCGTCCCGATCCCCGACATCCCTCGCATGGCGCTTCAGCCCCCCGGCTTCGGCGCCCCGGGCTCCGGCCCGGGTGGTGCGCGCATGGCGAGGCTCAACTCGAAGGCGAGCATGCCGGGTGCGGCACGCGCCAGGCCGACGGCCAGCTCGCCCTCGGCGGCGGCGGCCGGCGCCGCGACGGAAAGACGGTGCAGCAGCGCGCGCGCGCGCATCGCCGCCAGGCGCGCGGCGCGCGGGTCGGATGCGTCGGCCGCGCCGAGCGTCGCGCCGAGTCGCAGCCCCAGCCCCGCAGGCGGCTCGGCGATCAGCCGCGCCAGCGCGTCCAGCCGCGCGGCGGCGTCGGAGGCCAGCTCCGCGGTGTCGCCGGCAAAGACCGCGTCGACCGCAAGGGCGGCGCGCAGCACCCTGCCCTCGCCGAACGGGACGGCCGGCGCAGCGGACGACGGGGGAAACATCTCGGTCCAGCGGCGCTCGACGCTGCGCACCGACGGCATGTCGCCGCCCAGCGGCACCACGCTGACCGGCACCGCGGGTGCCGCGCCGCGGCGCACGAAGCTTTCGGCCACGGCGCGCGCGCGCGCGGTCTCGCGCTCGGACAGCGCCGTCAGGGCCACGAAGAAGGTGAGCAGCAGCGAGGCGACGGCAAACAGCGCCATCGGGCCGGATTGCGTTGTCGCCTGCGGCTTTCTGCCGGGGGACATGCTGGCGTCCCGCCCGCCCGTCAGGCCTTGCCCGACAGGATGGCGTCGATATCGTCCTGGCTGATCGCGGCGGCCGGAAGCTGCGGGCCGTTGAGCAGCTCCTTGTCGCGCGGCATCGCGCCGTCGGCCGGTGCGGTCTCCTGCGGCGCGGCCGGCTTGGCCGGCTTGATCTCGTCGCCGAAGGCGGCGAGCAGCGCCGCGACCTTGGCCTCGATCTGGTGCAGCGTGCGTACCACCTTCGTGATGCGCTGTCCCGTGATGTCCTGGAAGCCGCAGGCCTCGTAGATGTTCGTGACGGCCTCGCTCAGCGCGTCGGCGTGCTCGCCGCCGACCGCGGCGGCCGTCGCCTCGATCTTCTCGGCGGCCGCCATGATGCTGTGCGTGGCGGCCTCGGTCGCGCTGACCACCGCGTCCAACTCGTCCTGCGCCACCGGCAGATGCCGGCTGCTGATCTCGTCCGGCCGGATCTCGGCGATCTCGGCCTTGGCGTTGCGGATGATCTGCGCCAGTCCGTCGAGCTCGCTGTAGACCGCGGCCTCGCCCGCGGTCAGGTCGCCGTGCAGCGTGCCGACGATGCCGCGCACGATCTCGGCGATCTCGGCGACGTCCAGCTTCGTGGCCGGCCGGCTCATCAGCTCCTCGAGCGAGCGGTCGATCGCAGCCTGGCTTGCCGGGCGCATCCTTGTCCCCCTGTCCCGCGTGACCGGTGGCGTTGCGCGAGCGCTAGAAATTGCCGAGCACGGCCGCGAGCTTCATCTTCAGCGTCGCGGCGTTGAACGGCTTGACGATGTAGTTCGAAACGCCCGCGGCCTTGGCCGAGATCACGTTCTCGGTCTTGCTTTCCGCCGTGACCATGATGAACGGCAGGTCCTTGAGCCGCGCGTCGGCGCGCACCTCGCGCAACAGCTCGATGCCCGTCATCGGCTCCATGTTCCAGTCCGAGATGACCAGGGCGAAATCCCTCTGGCGCAGCTTCAGAAGCGCCGCGCTGCCGTCCGTGGCCTCGTCGACATTGTCGAAGCCCAGTTGCTTCAGCAGGTTACGGATGATCCTCAGCATCGTCTTGTAGTCGTCGACGATGAGGATCGGCATGTTCATATCGACAGCCATGGACGAACTCCAACACCGCGGGATTGGCCCGCCGCATCGATCCGCGACGGCGCTCCATTGCAGGCGGCGGTTAAGCTGCCCGAAAAGAGTTAACGAACGCTGAACCCCGCCAAGTGGCTGTTTTGCGCCGGGAGCAGGCTTGCCGCGCGGGCCGCGGCCGGCGCAAACTCCCGGCCCGCAAGAATTATTTAACCAATCCGGGAGTCGCCGAAATGATCCACCTGTACACCGCCGGCACGGGCAACGGCCGGCGGGCTTCGGTCATGCTCGAGGAATGCGGCCTGCCCTACCAGACGCACAAGCTCGACCTCGCCAAGGGGGAGCAGAAGAAGCCGGAGTACCTCGCGATCAACCCGGTCGGGGCGATCCCGGCCATCGTGGACGAGGCCGGCCCCGGCGGCGCCAAGACGACGCTGGCGCAATCCGGCGCCATCCTCCTCTACCTCGCGGAGAAGACCGGCAAGTTCCTGCCCAAGGATCCGACGAAGAAGGCCGAGGCGCTGCAGTGGTTCATGCAGGTCTCGACCGACGTGGCGCCGACCAGCTCGACGATCTTCTACATGACCAACGTGGCGCCCGATAAGACTCCGGCGAACCAGAAGTTCCTCGAATCGCGGCTGCTGGCCCTGCTGCAGCACTGCGACAACAAGCTGGCCAAGAGCAAGTACCTCGCCGGCGACGAGGTGACGATCGCCGACCTGGCGCTGGTCCCCGTGATCGACGCGCGCAAGGCGCTGATCGACCAGACGCCCGGCCTTGCCAACCTCAAGCGCTGGGCCGCCGAGATGATGGCACGCCCGGGCGTGAAGAAGGGCTTGGCGGCGTCATAAGCCGAGGACACTATCGGTTCGACGACGGCGGGGCGGTCTGACGGACCGCCCCGTTTTCGCGTTCGCAGCGCGCATGGGAAGGGAAGACACATGCCCAAGGTCTGGTACGAGAACCCGCCGGGCACGGCGCCGGCGCAAGGGCTCTATTCGCACGTCGGCTCGGCGCAGGGCGGCAGGCTGGCGTTCGTCGCCGGGCAGCTGTCCGTGAATACCAGGGACGAAATCGTCGGCAAGGGCGACTTCGAGGCGCAGTTCCGCCAGGTCTTCTCGAACATGGGCGACGTGCTGAAGGGGCTGGGCTGCGACTTCAACAGCGTGGTCAAGTTCACCACGCTGTTCGTGCACAGCCAGGACATCGAGACCTTCATGCGGCTCAGGCGCGAGCTGTTCCCGAGGATCTTCAAAGGACCGCTGTACCCGCCCAACACCATCATGGTGATCGACCGGCTGGTGAAGGAGGAGTTCCTGTTCGAGCTGGAGGCGGTCGTCGCGGTGGATTGAGTCCCGCCGGCCGCGTTCAGCCCGCGATGCCCGTGTAGCCGCGCTTGATCAGGCGGTGGGTCGCCTCGAAGGCGTGGGTCAGCTCGTCGAACGTCTCGCGCGCGGCGCGCAGGCGGGCGACGTCGGCCTCGCCGGGATGGCCCTTCTTGGCGAGCTCGAGCGCCAGCTTCACGTAGTTGGCGCGAGCCTCGGCGACGATGACGGCGAAGCGGATGAAGCTGTCCCGGTTCAGGTCCGGGATCGACTTGTGGATGATCTCGCGGTTGGCCGAGAAGATCGCCACGTCGATCTGCTCGAGAAAGCTGGCGAGGCGCCTGCGCGCCTCCTTGTCCAGCATCCCCTGGTCGAGCAGCTTGTCGACCTTGTCCTCGGTAAACATGCCAATCACCTTCGACATACGGCCTCGGCCCTTCCTGCCCTGCCGGCGCCGCGCCCCATCCGGTCCCGGTGGGCGGCGTCAGAACGGGAAGAATATATCATAAATCTGCGTACCGTACCTCGGCTGTTGCACGTCGGTGATCTGGCCGCGGCCGCCGTAGACGATGCGGGCCTCGGCGATCTTGTCGTAGCTGATCGTGTTGACCGAGGAGATGTCCTCGGGCCGGATCACGCCGTGGATCTGCAACTCGCGCATCTCGTAGTTGACGGTGACCTGCTGGCTGCCGCGAATCACCAGGTTGTTGTTCGGCAGGACCTGGGTGACGATCGCGGCGATCTTCAGCTTGATGTCCTCCTTGCGGTCGATCGAGCCGCTGCCGGCGTTTGAGTTGTTGCTGTTGAACTCCACCAGCGCCTCGGGCGTGACCTCGGTCGGCAGGTACTTGCCGAGCTTGGTCTCGTAGCCGAGGAACTTGGGCATGCCCGCCGCCTCGGTGTTGTTGCGCGAGCGCGAGGTCGAGTTGTCGAGCTTGCCCTCGTCGGCGATCTCGACCAGCACCGTGATCAGGTCGCCCACGCGCGCGGCGCGCTGGTCCTTGAAGAAGGCGCGCGAGCCCGAGCGCCACAGCGAGTTCGGCTGGCGCTGCGCGGTCTCGGGCGGCGGCATCGGCAGCGACACCGGCGTATAGCCCGGCACCTGAGTCGGGTTGGAGATGGGCGACTGCTGCGGGGCGCCGCCGGCCTCGCTGGCGCGCGTCAGCATGTTGCAGGCGCCGACCGACGCCGCGGTCGTGATCAGCAGCGCGGCCTTGAAGGCCTGGGTCAGCGTCAGAGTACGGTGCATTCTCAGAATCCTTGGTTGGCCGCCAGCCGCGGCGGCGCGCTGCCGCCGACCGCGACCGTGCCGGGGCCGATCACGACGGCGTCGAGGGTCTTGTTCGTGGCGGTGTTGACGACGCGGATGGTCTCTCCCATCGCGCCGTTGCTGGCCGCCTTGGCCTTCGCCGTCAGCAGCATGCCGGGATGGCGCAGCATCACGGTGACGATGCTGTTCTTGGTTACGACCACCGGCGCCTCGATCTCGGCCGTGGTGAGGGCGCGGTTGGCCTGCAGCACGCGCTTGGGCGACAGGCCGACGATCTGGCCGGGGTCGGTCACGGTGTTCGGGCCGACGCGGTCGGCGCGCAGGCGGATCCAGGTCAGGTCGCGCTCGGACACGGTCTCGCCCGGCATGACGCGCCGGCCCAGCGCCGGCACGCTCGTCATCTCGTAGACGCGCCCGCCGATCGGGTAGCGCTTGCCTTCCGGATGGTTGGCCGGCGCGATCAGCACGCCGGAGAAGCGCATGGCCCGGCGCTCGAACTGGAAGCGCGCCAGCACCGCCGCGTCCTCGGCGTCGGCCGGCAGATGGATCTCGTTGGGCCGCTGGTCGAGCTCGACGTCGATGTCGCCGTTCAGGGCCTCCTTCGCGAGCTGGTCCCGCACCATCGCCTCGATGCGGTGGCCCTGTAGCACCTGGCTCGAGCGCAGCACGGTGACGCGCTCGAGACTGCTCATCGGCCGCCAGCCGAGCTTGTAGGCCTGCGCGATGCGCGCGAGCCAGGCGGCGCCGAGCGTTACCCGCTCGCCCGGCGCGGGCGCCGAGGCGACCACGGCGTCGCCATGGTGCTCGATGCCCGCGAACAGGTCGCCGAGGCGGATGCGCGCGTCCTCGACCGTGACGGTCGGGTTGAGCGTGACCGGCTGCGCGGGTGCCGGGTCCGCGCCCAGGGCCTCGGCCGCCAGCAGCGCGCAAACGGCGAGCGCGAAAGCGAGCGACAACAAGTCCTTCATGACCTACCCCCTTACCTCAGCTGGGTCAGGGACTGCATCATCGCGTCCGAGGTCTCGATCACCTTCGAGTTCATCTCGTACGCACGCTGCGCCGTGATCAGCGAGCCGATCTCCTTCACCACGTCGACATTCGACGTCTCGAGGAAGCCCTGCAGGATGCTGCCGAAGCCGGTCGAGTTGGGCACGCCCGTCGTCGGCGTGCCGGAGGCCGGTGTCTCCTGGAACAGGTTGTCGCCGAGCGCGACCAGGCCGTTCTCGTTCGGGAAGTTCGCCAGCTCGAACTGGCCGACGTTGCGCGGCGTCGTCGTGCCGTCGATCTTGGCCAGCACCTCGCCGCTGGCGTTGATGGTGACGTCCGTGGCGTTGTTCGGCACGGTGATGCCGGGCGATACGACGTAGCCGTCGGGCGTGACGATCTGGCCGGTCGGGCTCAGCTGCAGCGAGCCGGCGCGGGTGTAGGCCGTCTCGCCGTTCGGCAGCGTCACCTGCAGGTAGCCGCGGCCCTTGATGGCCAGGTCGAAGGTGTTGTCGGTCGGCAGGATGTTGCCGCGCTCGATGATGCGGTAGGTCGCGGCGGTGCGCACGCCAAGTCCGATCTGCACGCCCGACGGCACGATCGTGCCGTTGTCGGCCGAAGTCGACCCCACGCGGCGCTGGTTCTGGTACAGCAGATCCTGGAACTCGGCGCGCCGGCGCGTGAACGCCGTCGTGTTCATGTTGGCGATGTTGTTCGCGATCACCTCGACGTTCGTCTGCTGCGCCAGCATGCCGGTCGCGGCGATCCTGATGGATGGCATGGACATGGTCGTCGGTCCTCGCGGGCCCTAGGCCGTGGTCTTGGAGAGTTGCTGGATGGCGGAGCGGCGTCGCTCCCCCTCGGTATCGATCGTCTTCTGCACCGCCTGGTAGGTGCGCAGGATTTCCATCATGTCGGTAAGCTCGCGCACGCCTTGCACGTTCGACGTCTCGAGCGCGCCCTGCGCCACCCTGGCTTCCGTCGCCGGTGCCGGCTCCTGGTCGGTCTCGAACAGGCCGCTGCCGCCGCGGCGGAGCTGCCGCTCGTCCTCGAATTCCACGACGCCGAGGCGGCCGATCCGCAGCAGGCTCTTGGCGTCCTGGCCGCGTGCGGAGATGGTGCCGTCATCGGCGATCATGATCTGGTCGGCATCGGACGGGAACACGATCGGTCCGCCGCCCTGGGCCTGCACGGGATAGCCCTGGCTGGTGACGAGCCGGCGCTGCGTGTCGAGGGTGAACGCGCCCGCGCGCGTGTAGCGCACGCCATCGGGCGTCTCGACCGCGAAATAGCCCTTGCCGGTGATCGCGACGTCGAGGGGCGCGTCGGTGAAGATGAGGGGCCCGGCGGCCAGATCGCGATAGCTCGCGTAGTCCTGCACGAAGGAGATCGTCTCGGCCCCGCCGATCGGCTGCAGGTACTCGCGGAACATCATGCGCTCGGCCTGGTAGCCGGGCGTCGACAGGTTCGCCATGTTGTTGGCGACGGTCTCGAGCTGGCGGCGCAGCGCCATCTGGCTCGACAACGCGATATAGATCGTGTTTTCCATCGTCGCGGCGTCCCCTCGGGTCCTCGGCGCCGATCCGGGCATGCGCCGGCCGGCCGCGACCATGGTGCATCGCCCGTGCCAGCCAAGACGACAATAGATTTCAATATCTTAGGATGAAGCCGGCGGCGGCGGCGGACGGCCGCGGCAAATCTTGCCGGGCAGGACATACCGCGCCCGGCGCCGCGTGGACCGACCGGCCGGGCGGCGCAAAGATTTGTTAACCATCGCGCTCTACATTCGCCGGGACTCTTAAGGAGAAGGCCACGGGCCGGAATCGAGCGCGATGACCGACAAGACGATGGACGACGCGGCCGAGGCCGATGCGGCAGCCGAAGGCGCGGAAGGGGCAGCGGGCGGCCGCAAGAAGCTGCTGCTGATCGCCGGCGCGGGCGTTGCCGTCCTGCTGCTGGTCGGCGGCGGCGCCGGCGCCTATTTCATGGGCTTCTTCGGCGGCAAGAAGGCAGAGGAGCACAAGCCGGCGGAGGCGGTGGCGACGACATACTTCCAGCTTCCCGACCTGCTGGTGAACCTGAGCTCGGCCAATCGGCGCAGCAACTTCATCAAGCTGAAGATCACGCTCGAGCTCGCCAAGCCCGACGACCTCAACCGGGTCAAGGCCATGCAGCCGCGCATCGTCGACAACTTCCAGACCTATCTGCGCGACCTCCGGGTCGAGGACCTGCAGGGCGCACAGGGGCTGTTCCGCCTGCGCGAGGAGTTGCTGCTGCGCATCAACGCCGCCGTGGCGCCGGCCAAGGTCACCGATATCCTGTTCCAGGAAATGCTGGTTCAATAGGGCGCCCTAAAGCGCCGATCGAAGAAGATCGAGGGGCAGCGAGATGGCGAACGAGCCGACCCAGCCGGGCAGCGAGGCCGAAGACGCCGACGCGATGGCGGCCGAGTGGGAGAAGATGGCCGCCGCCGATGAAGCCGGCGAAGCCGCGCCGGAAGGCGCCGCCGCGGGCGGCGACGGGGTCCCCGCACGCGTCCTGAACCAGGACGAGATCGACAGCCTGCTCGGCTTCAAGGAGAGCGGCGCCGGCGGCGACGACCGCTCCGGCATCCGCGCGATCCTCGATTCCTCGCTCGTCTCCTACGAGCGCCTGCCGATGCTCGAGGTGGTGTTCGACCGCCTCGTGCGCATGATGTCGACCTCGCTGCGCAACTTCACGTCGGACAACGTCGAGGTCTCACTCGACAACATCACCTCGGTGCGCTTCGGCGACTACCTGAATTCGATCCCGCTGCCGGCGATGATGGCGGTCTACCAGGCCAAGCAGTGGGACAACTACGGCCTGCTGACCGTCGACAGCGCGCTGATCTACTCGATCGTCGACGTGCTGCTGGGCGGCCGTCGCGGCACCGCGGCGATGCGCATCGAGGGACGTCCCTACACCACGATCGAGCGCAACCTGGTCGAGCGCATGATCCACCTAGTGCTCTCGGACCTGAGCGGCGCGTTCGAGCCGCTGTGCCCGGTCAACTTCAACTTCGAGCGGCTGGAGACCAACCCGCGCTTCGCCACCATCGCGCGGCCCGGCAACGCCGCCATCCTGGCGCGCCTCAGGATCGACATGGACGACCGCGGCGGCCGCCTCGAGATCATGCTGCCCTACGCCACCATCGAGCCGGTGCGCGAAGTGCTGCTGCAGATGTTCATGGGCGAGAAATTCGGCCGCGATTCCATCTGGGAGAACCACCTGGCGAACGAGCTGAAGTCGACCGATGTGCAGATCGAGGCCGTGCTCGACGAGCTGACCATGAGCCTGCGCGAGGTGATGAACTGGAAGGTCGGGACCCAGGTGCTGCTCAACAGCACGCCGCAGTCGCCGATCGACCTGCGCTGCGGCGACGTCACCCTGTTCTCCAGCAGCATGGGCCGCAAGGGACTGCAGGTCGCGGTCAAGATCGACCAGCGGGTAATGAAGCGCGATGAGCTGGAGTGATCCCGGGCTGATCGTCAACGCGCTGGTTGCGGCGCTGCTGGTCGCCGTGATCGTGCATGCGGTGATGCTGAACCGGCGGCTCAAGTCGTGGCGCGCCGAGGCGGGCGAGCTCGAGCGCCTGATCGTCACCTTCAACGGCGCGATCCAGCGCGCCGAAAACGCGCTGGCCGGGCTGAAGCAGGGCTTGCGCGAGGACGGGCAGACCTTCGACGTGGCGCACAAGCGCGCGGCGGCGCTGCGCGACGACCTCGCCTATCTGGTGGAGCGCGGCGGCAGCCTGGCCGACCGCCTGGAGCGCGCGGTCCGCGACGGCTTGGCGCAGCAGCCGGCCGAAGCAGACGGCGCATCGCCTGCCGCCGCGGTGGCGCCCGCGCCTGCCGCGCGCGAGCCGGCAGCCAAGGCGGCGGGCCCCAAGACGCTAGTCGCGCCCGCAAGCGCGCGTCCGGTCTCGGATGCGGAGAAGCGGCTGAAGGCCGCGCTGGAGACGATGCGATGACGAGCCTGATCCCGCGCTGGCCGGCCCGGCTTCGGCTGCTGCCGTTGACGATCTTCGGCGCCAGCCTGCTGCTGACGGTGAAGCTCGGTGCGTTGTTCACGCCCGGCGTTCCAGCCAAGGACGCGATCTCGGTCACGCCCACGCATGCCCAGCAGACGCAGCCGGCACAAGCGCCCGGCAAGGCGGCGCCGACCCCGCTGACGCCGCCGGCCAAACCCGCCGCTGCCGCCGCGCAACCGACCGAGCAGGCGCAAGCCTCCGACAAGCAGGCCACGCCGCCGGCGCCGGGCGCCGCCCCGGCCGCACCCGTCCCGGCCGCCCCGGCCCAGCCGCCGGCCGCCCAGCC
>JAKLKW010000123.1 GCA_023150455.1 Alphaproteobacteria bacterium
CCTCGAGTAGGGACCGGACCTCGGGGCCGCGGGCAGGCCGCGGCCCCGTTCGGGCCTAGTTGGTCTTCGGCGGCCAGTAGTAGTTGGCCGCGAAGTCGTAAGCCGGGAACATGAAGCGCTTGGCCGGCACCACCATCGCCGCGTAGGCCTTCTGCGATTCGAGCACCTTCTTGAAGAAGGGGTTCTTCGCGGCCTCCTCGGCTGCCAGCTTGTCCCAGGTCTTCAGGAACTCGTACAGGATGTCGTCGGGCGTCTTCAGCACCTGGACCTTGTGCTTCTCCTGCAGCTCCTTCAGCGCGTCGGCGTTCTGGCGCTGCCACTTGCCCCACCAGATCAGGAACGACTCGTTCGCCGCCGACTTGATGATCTCCTGGTACCCGGGCGACAGCGACTTCCAGATGTCGCCGTTGATCAGCAGCTCGCCGATCGTGACGTTCTCGTGCATGCCCGGCGTGTAGTGGTACTTCCAGACGTTATGGAAGCCGAGGCGCAGGTCTTCGATGCCGCCAACCCATTCGGCGCAGTCGATCACGCCGCGCTGCGCCGACGGGATGATTTCGCCGCCCGGCATGTTGACGACGCGCATGCCCATGGCGGTGAAGACCTCGGCCGCCATGCCGGTCTGCCGGCACTTCATGCCCTTGAAGTCGGCGAGGTCCTTGATCGGCCGCTTGAACCAGCCGAAGGCCTGCGGGCCGGCGGGCAGGATCGGGAAGACCACCACGTTCAGCTTCAGGACGTCGCGGTAGAACTCCTGATACAGCTCCCAGCCGCCGCCATGGTACATCCAGCCCATGACGTCGATGAAGTCCATGCCGAACGTGCCGCCGGGGCCGCCGGTGAACAGCACCGCGGTCTTGTTCTTGCCGACCCAGTAGGCACCCCAGGAATGCGCGCCATCGATCACCTTCTTGCTGACGGCGTCGAGCACCTCGAAGGCCGGCACGACGGCGCCGGCAGGCTGGGTTTCGACCTTGAGCATGCCGCCGGTCATCTTCGACACGCGCTCGGCGAAATAGACGAACTGCTCGTGCAGCGTCAGCGACGCCGGCCAGGTCGACTGCATCTTCAAGGTGACGGCCTGCTGGGCCGTGGCGGTGCCGGCCCAGCCGGCGACGGACAGGACGGCAGCCATCGCGGCCGACACGGCCGCGAGTTTCAATCTCGCCATGGATGTTCCTCCCTAAGCGTTGGGTTGCGGACGGTTTCGCCGTCTCTGTGCCGAACGTTGACTGGCCGGTAAAGTACGTTCCTGCCCGCGGGGCGTCAACGAGCACGATTGGCGCAATGCGCGAGGAATTCCGCGATGCTATATATTTAGGCTGCCAGAGGCGCCCAAGCTGGAGTCCCCGTAGCTCAGCTGGATAGAGCGGCGGTTTCCTAAACCGTAGGTCGCAGGTTCAAGTCCTGCCGGGGACGCCATTCTCCTTCGCGCTGCGCGCTTCGGAGGACGGGTCCCTTGCCCTGCGAAGCTTCGGCGAAGAAGGGTGCTTCGCGCTGCGCGCTTCGCAGGGTTTGCCGCGATGCCGCCTCCGAAGCTCGGGCGAGCGACGGCCGGTGGCGGACTTCCTGTCGCGTGATCCGGTCGCCCGCCGCTTCGCGGGCGGGAACGCGAAGCGGGGCCGGGCGTCGGGGGACGGGCAACCAGGGAGATGCGCCATGCCCCTCGTCCTGCGGCTTCTCGGCGTGCCGCTGTCGGTCGTCATCCTGCTGATGCTGTTCGGCGTGGTCTGACCGCCGCGCGCCAACGCCACCCGGTCGACGCGGTGTGACCGCCGTCACACCGCGTCGGCGCGCGAGGCGCTAATGTCCGTGGGACAGTGAGGAAGCTGCACCCGAAGGCCGGACGACGCGGAGCGGACGTCAAACTCGGCAGGTGGGACATGGGCCAGCAGGCCGGCACGTATCACAATCAGCGCGACTATCTGCGCATCATCGCCATGACCGCACTCGACATCGCCCGCGCGCGCGGCTGCGACGCGGTCGCGGCCGACGAATGCGCCATCCGCGAGCTCCAGCGGGTACGCCCCGACATGTCCGCCGGCGAGGCCATGCGCTTCCTGCGCGCCGCGCGGCAGTATTTCCGCGCCGGATAGCCGCGCAGCTGGAGCGGGTCGCTGGCTTGCCGGTCGGCGCGCTGCTCGCGAAGCCGATGTCGGCAGAGCCGTTCTTGGAGTTCGTCCGACGCCAGGGCCGGGAGTGACGGGGAGGAGTGCGAAAGTGCTGACACGCGACGACATCCGCGGCAAGGTGCAGACGGTGCGCGGGCCGGTCGAGCCGGCCGAGCTGGGCAACACGCTGATGCACGAGCACGTGCTGTGGGACATCACGCCGCCGTCGCTCGCCGCGCGCAACGACCCGGGCCCCGAGATCACGCTCGAGAGCTTCTGGAAGTACCACTACGGAGAGATTTCGTATCCGCGCAACTACGCGCTGCACGACGTGGCGGTGGCGATCGACGAGGTCGCGCGCATGCGCGCCGACGGCGGCCGGACGATCGTGGAGCTGAGCTGCGGGGGATTGAAGCCCGACCCGGCGGGACTCGCCGCCATCGCCGAGGCGACCGGCGTCAACATCGTGATGGGCTGCGGCTATTACGTCGACGAATACCAGGATCCGCGCAACCGGAGCCGCGGCGTCGACGACTTCGCCGCCGAGATGACGGCGCAGGTGCTCGACGGCGCCTGGGGCACGAAGGTGCGCGCCGGCATCATCGGCGAGATCGGCTGCCAGGCGCCATGGACGGAGCTCGAGCGCCGCGTGATGCGCGCGGCCGTTCTGGCGCAGGCGGCGACCGGCGCCACCATCAACGTGCATCCCGGGCGCCATCCCGACCAGCCGCAGGAGGTCGCCGACTTCATCCGCGCCGCGGGCGGCGACCTTGGGCGCGTCGTGATCAGCCACATCGATCGCACCGTCTTCGACGCCGACCGGCTGCTGCGCCTGGCCGACACGGGATGCACGCTGGAATTCGACCTGTTCGGCCAGGAGACCTCGTACTACCGGCTGTCCGACATCGACATGCCGAACGACGCGCAGCGGCTGAAGCACATCCGCCTGCTGATCGGGCACGGCCACCTGGACCGCGTCGTGATCTCGCACGATATCTGCTACCTGACGCGCCTGACGCGCTTTGGCGGGCATGGCTACGGCCACATCTTCCGCAACGTCGTGCCGATGATGCGGCGACGCGGCTACAGCGAGGACGAGGTGGATGCCATCCTGGTGCGCAACCCGATGAGACTATTGACGATCGCCTAGCGCAACGGTGGCGCTGCCGGCATTCCAAACGACCCGAAATTAACCAAATCTATACTTGAAGACGTCTACACGAAGGCCGACAAACGGTGTCCCTGCGCGTTGCCAGGAAAGGCAGCCGCGCGAGCCGGAACGGGGCCGGCTGGTTGCATGAGGACAGCTAGGCAAGCATGACCGCAAGGCCGGACACCGCCTGGATGGGCATCGTGGACCGCGACATCGCGCGCCTGCTGCCGCGGCTGTCGCTGCTCGACACCGCGCCCGGCCGCTGGTCCGCCGCCAACCTTCTCGCCGCCGTCTGCTACGGCCTGCTCGGACTCGCGGTCAGCTGGTTCTTCGCCGCCTACAGCCTGTTCCCCGCGCCGATCTGGCTGCCGTCGAGCGTCGCCGTCGTCGCCGCGATGATCGGCGGCGCGCGGGTGCTGCCCGGGCTGTTCGCCGGATCCTTCTTCGTCAACTACGTCGAGTTCCACCCGCCGCTCTACGAGGCGGTCATCATCTCGGCCGGCAATGCGCTGGGGCCGATCGCCGGTGTCCTGCTGACGCGCCGCCTGCGCCCGGCGAGCGGCCTGTTCGGCTCGTTCATCGGCGTGGTCGTCTTCCTCGCCTGCAACGTGCTGCTGCATCCCGTCCTCACCGCGACCACCGGCACGTTCGCCATATCGCTGGGCAAGCCGCTCGACTGGGGCGCGCTCTATGCCGTCTGGCTCAGCTGGTGGCTGTCGGACAGCGGCGGAACGCTGTTCTTCGCGCCGGCGCTGCTGCTGTGGCTGGGGATCGAACGGCCCGCCGCGTCGCCGGCGCAGTTGTCCGACCGCTTCGACCTGGTGGTCTGGGGCGGCGTGGCGGTCATCTCGCTGATCCTGTTCGCGCCGATGCGGCAACCGGATTCGATGCACTGGGCCGTGCCGTTCCTGCTCGTGCTGCCGCTGTCCTGGGTGGCGCTGCGCATGTCGCTGCGCTCGGCCTATACGCTGATCTCGCTGGTGGCGGTCATCGCGTGCGCCGGCACGGTGGCGGGCTACGGGCCGTTCCGCATCGCGGGCGCCGGCAACCCGCTGCAGCTGGTCGGCCTTCTGATCGTGATCCTGGCGCTCAACGTGCTGACGATCGTGGCGCTGGTGAGCGAGCGTCGCGTGGCCGAGGAGACCAGCAGGATCAAGTCGCAGTTCCTGGCCACCATGAGCCACGACCTGCGCACGCCGCTCAATTCCATCATCGGCTTCGCCGAAATGCTGCGCTCCGAGCCCTGGGGCCCGCTCGGCAGCCGGCGCTACCACGAATACATCGGCCATATCCACGACTGCGGACAGCTGCTGCTGCGCCTGATGAACAACATCCTCGACCTGTCGAAGATCGAGGCCGGCCGGCGCGACATCGTGCCCGAGCTGCTGGACTGGCGCATGGTGGTCGACCACTGCCTGCAGCTGGTCGCGAAGGAGGCCGCCGAGAAGGGCATCGCGATCAATGCCACGGCGGATCCGGACGTGACGGTCTACGCCGACGACCTGGCCTTCCGCCAGATCCTGCTCAACCTCCTGTCGAACGCGGTCAAGTTCACGCCGCGCGACGGGCGCGTGGTTCTGCGCCTCTCGCCGGCGATCGACGGCGGCGTCGTTCTGCGGGTCGCCGACACCGGCATCGGCATGGATGCCGAAGGCGTGAAGACGGCGCTGGAGCCCTATAGCCAGGTGCACAAGCCGGTGCCGCTGCGCGAGCCCGGCACCGGCCTCGGCCTGCCGATCTCGGCGCGCCTGGCCGAGCTGCATGGCGGCAGCCTGACCATCGACAGCACGCCGGGCAAGGGCACGACCGTCCGCGTCGTTTTCCCGCCATCGGAGGACAGATGACAGGGAACAGGGATCGGATCTGATCCCTGTCATCCGTCCCCCGGCTTATTCCGCCGCTTCGACGATCACGTCGCGGGCGGCGTTGTCGACGATCACGGGCGTGTCGAAATACTGGTAGGTCGGCTCGCTGCCGAAGGTGGCGCGGATGCGCTGGCGGAACGCTTCGTCGTGCCAGCGCTTGGCCGCGGCGACGCTGTTCCACAGATACACCCCGCCGCCCTTGCCGCGCTCCAGGTCGAAGATCATGTACTTGCGCGTGAGGTCGGGGTTCTGCCGCCAGCGCGGCGCGGCCTCGCGGAACTGCGCGATCATCTCGGCGCGCGTGATGCCCTTGGGCAGGTCGAACAGGACGATCTCGGTGATCATGGCGTCGGTCTCCCTCGCGCATCGATCGTAGCCCGATCGGCGCGCGGCCGATATAGTCCCGGGCGGGGGGATCGGAGGCGAAGCCATGAACGAGGCACCGCGCACGATCCTGCCTGCGGCGGATTCGGCGTTCCATACCGACGTGCCGGCGCGGCTCGACCGGCTGCCCTGGAGCCGCTTCCACTGGCTCGTCGTCACGGCGCTCGGCGTCACCTGGATCCTCGACGGGCTCGAGGTGACGCTGGTCGGCGCGCTGTCGGGCGCCATCTCCGAAGGCTCGCTGGGGCTGTCGGGCACCGAGATCGGCCTCGGCGCCAGCGCCTATCTGGCCGGCGCGGTGCTCGGCGCGCTGCTGTTCGGGCAGCTGACGGACCGGCTCGGCCGCAAGCGCCTGTTCACCGTCACCGTCCTGGTCTACGCCGTCGCCACGCTGCTGACGGGCCTGTCCTGGGACTTCTGGTCCTTCATGCTGTTCCGCTTCCTGACGGGCGCCGGGATCGGCGGCGAATACGCCGCCATCAACTCGGCGATCCAGGAGCTGATCCCGGCGCGACGGCGCGGCTTCACCGACCTGGCGATCAACGGCAGCTTCTGGCTGGGCGCGGCGCTGGGTGCCGGCGGATCGCTGATCGTGCTGCATCCGGGCCTGCTGCCGGCGGACCTCGGCTGGCGGCTGGCCTTCGTCATCGGCGGGATCCTGGCCATCGTCGTGGTGACGCTCCGGCGCTTCCTGCCGGAGAGCCCGCGCTGGCTGATGACGCATGGCAGGCCGGCGGAAGCGGCCCGCGTGGTGGCCGAGATCGAGGCGCGCGTCGCCGCGGAATGCGGCGACGCCTTCGCGCGCGCGGCGGCGCCGACCATCCGCCTGGTCGCGCGGCCGAGCCCCGGCCTCGCCGCGATCGTGCGCACGCTGTTCGTACACTACCGTCAGCGCGCGATCCTCGGCGTGACGCTGATGGCAAGCCAGGCCTTCTGCTACAACGCGATCTTCTTCACCTACGCGCTGATCCTGACCCGCTTCTACGGCATCGAGTCGGGCCGGGTCGGCTGGTTCCTGCTGCCGTTCGCCTTCGGGAACTTCATGGGGCCGCTGCTGCTCGGCCGGCTGTTCGACACGATCGGACGCAAGGTCATGATCGCCTCGACCTATGCGCTCTCGGGCGCGCTGATGGCGCTGACGGGCATCCTGTTCCAGCAGGGCGTGCTGGATGCGGCGGGACAGACCGCGGCCTGGACGGTGATCTTCTTCTTCGCCTCGGCGGCGGCGAGCTCGGCCTATCTGACGGTGAGCGAAAGCTTCCCGCTGGAGCTCAGGGCCATGGCGATCGCCGTGTTCTACGCCTTCGGCACCGGCGTCGGCGGCGTGGTCGCGCCCGCCCTGTTCGGCGCGCTGATCGACACCGGCTCGCGCGGCGAGATCCTGTGGGGCTACGTGCTGGGCGGCGCGCTGATGCTGGCCGCCGCGGCGGTCGAGGCGAAGCTGGGCGTGGCGGCCGAGCGCCGGCCGCTGGAGGAAGTCGCGCGGCCGCTCTCCTCAGCCGACTAGCCCAGCGCGCGGCCGCGCAGCGCGTCGCGCCACCGCTTGACGCGCGCCTCGACGAGCGCGTGCATGAGCAGCGCCATGGCGACGCTCGCCGCCATGGCGAGAAGGACGGTGGTCCATCCGCGCGCCGCGCCCAGGCTCTGGAAGACGACGCCCATGGTCAGGTGGTTCAGATAGATCGGATAGGAGAGATCGCCGAGCCAGCGGTCCCAGCGCGGCAGGCGGTTCAGCCGCCGCAATGCCAGGAATACGAACGCGCCGATGCAGACGGCGAGCAGCGCGTAGTGCCCGGCCCGGTCGCGCGGCAGGTGCCGGGCGAAGAAGCCGGCGTTGTAGTCCCAGAACTGCACGCCGATCAGCGGCAGGCAGAGCAGCGCCATCGCAAGCGCGCCGCGTCGGCCGCGGTCCCACAGGTAGAACGCGGCGCCAAAGACGAAATACGGCGCGAACTGCAGCGTGTACGGCGCCCGCTCGAACGCGGAGAGCAGCCCGAGCGCCAGGAACAGGACCGCGACCGCGGCCCAGGCCACGCCGGCCCTGCCGGCGAAGCCTTCGCGACCGTTCGCCCGGGCGAGGAGACCGGCGGCGACGAACACGATCGCGTAGAACATCAGCTCGACGCGCAGCGTCCAGGCCAGCCACAGGAACTCGTAGGCGGGCGTCAGCTTCATGAAGCCGATGCCGGGGACGAGATCGAACAGGTTCGCGACCAGGTTGGCCGGCGCGAAGATGGCGGCGCCGAGCGGCTTGCCGTCGAGCTCGTAGAGACGGCCGGTCGCCTGCAGGATGGCGGCATGGATCGCGACGGCGGCGACCAGCGCCGCGACATAGGGCGGCACGATGCGCAGGAGGCGGTTGGCGAGGAAGGCCAGGGGCCGCCCGGCGTAGAACGAGTCGATCGCCTCGAAGATGATGAACCCGGAGAGCACGAAGAACGCCATGACCGCGACGTCGCCCGGCACGCGCGGCGCGATCGCCGCGGCCATGGCCGGCGATGCAAGCTCGATCCCGAAATGATGGACCATCACCAGCACCGCCAGCAGGAAGCGGAACGCGCCGAACGGCCGGAGCGGCGCGGAGAGCGCGGCGGCGGATTGCGATGGCGCGAGGGTCACGGCAGGGCAGGACCGGTTGCAGTGGAGGCGCGAGTATCCGGCCGGAACCCTAAAGATTCAATTCACCGCAGCGCCAGCCTTCCGTCCAGGCGGGCGCCGGTCGCGGGGCCGATGCGCCCGAACGCGCGGACCTGGGCGACGATCTCGTTGCGGAAGACCAGGCCCAGCTCGCGCTTGGCGATCGGGCGGAGATCGAAGCTGGGGATCGCGCCGGGCACGCCGCCCGCGATCGGGCTGCCGTTCCAGCTCTCGCCGTAGCCGCCGGCACCGACATAGTTGGTGAAGGCGACGCGGTAGCGGGCGCCGTCGGCGAGCGCGCGACCGCCGACGGCGATGTCCTCGCTCAGCGCCGCTTCGGGCGAATGGGCCAGGCGGATCGCGTAGCGCAGGCCGGAGGAGAAGTGCAGGAAGCCGCGCGAGACGTAGTGGCGCACGTCGACGCCGCCGCCCGCCAGCTCCTCCGGGCGCACGATGCGCGCGGCGTTGTTGGCGACGATCGCGCGCAGCTCGGCACCGGTCAGCTCGGCCGTCTGCAGCGCGTCGGCGAAGGGCATCACCGCATACCAGTGCTTGAAGGTCACCTTCCGGCCCGGAACCAGCCCGTCGCCGATCGCGGTGCTGTTGACGATGGCAAGGTCGACGCGCCCGCCGACGAACTCGGCGCTGCGCAGGACCAGGGCGTCGGCGACGAAATTCGCCAGCGCGCATTCGCCGGCGTAGCGCTGGCGCAAGGTCGCGGCGGGCGACAGCTCCTCGCCGCCGTCGTTCAGCGCCAGCACCTCGTCGAGGCGGTGCCGCACGCGCGCGACCAGCGGCGCAATCGTGCGGCGCTCGAATTCCGCGTCGTAGTCCTGCTCGCTCTCGCCGTCGGCGCGCCGCCTGAGCGGGTGCAGCCGCGCCTGCATGGCCGAGGCGCCGCGCGGCGCGCCGGCCCTGATCGCCATTTCGAACTCGCCGACATGGCTGCCGAGCCCGCCGGCCTGGACGATCGGAATGCCGTCGATCGTCGTGCCGGGCCCGAGGCCGTTCTCGTTGAGCACGGTGTGGGTGTGCGCGCCCATCACCACCAGGGGCCGGTCGGTCAGCCGCGCCGCCGCGCGGGCGATGGCGATGTCGCCTTCGTCCAGGCGGCGCAGCGATCCCGCCTTGCCGTCGAGGTTGCTGTCCACGCCATAGCCGCAATGCGACATCACGATCAGCGCGTCGCACCGCGCGGCCAGGGCCGGCAGCAGGTTGGCCAGGGTCTTGAGCGGGCTGGCCACGTCGAGGTCCGGGTCCGCCGCGCCGCGGGTGCGGGTGTCGACCGGGGTGATCAGCCCGACGAGGCCGATGCGCAGGCCGCGGGCCACCGCGATCGCCGCCGGCACGTAGTCGCGCCCGGGCTCGAGATGGCGCGAGCCGAACAGATTGGCCGACAGGATCGGAAAGGCCGCGTCGGCGCGGATGCCGGCGCCGAGGACCGCCGCGCCGCGGTCGAGCTCGTGGTTGCCGAGGGCCGCCGCGTCCACGCCGGCGGCGGAATAGGCGGCGTAGGCCGCGTCGACCTCGAACTCCGTCGGCGCCCAGCCCAGCAGCTCGTCCAGCACCGTGCCGGTATGGTCGTCGCCGCCGGAGAGCAGCAGCACGATCTCGTCGTCGCCCGCGGCGCGCCGCGCGGCGCGATGCCGGCGCACGATCTGCGCGAACAGGTGCGAGTCGCCCTGGTGCGGGTCGGGCAGCGTCAGGTTGTGGTGCAGGTCGTTGAAATGGAACAGGCGCAGGCGCCGGCGCGCGCCGCGGTCGAGCAGCGGCGGCGGCAGGTCGCCCTCGATCCGCGCGACCGGCGCCTCCCAGGCCTGGCCGGCGGCGAGGTACAGCGCGTCGAGCGCGCCCGCCGCGTTCGGCGTCGCGCGCCGGAACGTCAGCGCACCGGCTGGAGGCTGCGCCACCTGCTACATCCCCTTCAGCTTCTCCGCGACCCGATCGAGGAAGGCCGCGCGGCTTTCCGGCGTCGAGCGGTCGATATTGTAGTGCGCCAGGAACAGCGTGCGGCAGCGCCAGCCGCACAGCGCACGGACGCCGCGCAGGATCGTGACCCGGCCGGGATTGCCCATCACCTTGAGCCACAGCCACGACGAGCCGGACGAGGTGATCACGACGATGCGCTCGATGTTGCGCATGAGGCCGCGGATCGCGCTGCCGTCCGTGGGCAGCGTGAAGGTGACGTGGGGAATCCAGACGCGGTCGAGCCAGCCCTTGAGCATCGCCGGCAGCCCGTACCACCAGGTCGGATAGACGAACACCAGCACCTGGGCCCACTTGATGTGCTCGAGATGGGCTGCGACCGGCTTCTCGTTCTCGCCCGGCGCGTGATAGGCGACGCGCTCGGCGCGCGACATCACCGGCTCGAAGCCCTCGGCGTAGAGATCGAGAAGGCGCACCTCGTGCCCGCCCGCGCGCAAGCTCGCGACCGCCTTGGCGCACAGCGCGGCGCAGTAGCTGGTCTCGACCGGGTGAGCGTAGATGACCAGGCAGCGCATGGCTCAGCGGCCGGCCGCCGCCGGGAACAGGTGCCCGGCCTGCCGCGCGCCGTCGTGGTCCGGCCGCTCCCAGGCGATCATCTTGCCGGGATTGAGCAGGCCTTGCGGATCGGCCTCGCGCTTGAAGGCGAGCTGCACCGGGTCGACGCGCTTCATGCCGCCTTCCTCGAGCGTATAGGCGTGCGGGCTGAAGGTCGGGCAGCCGGAAGCGGCGAACTGCGCCTCGATCTCCAGGAGCCGGCGCTCGTCGCTGAAGCGGATCAGCGGCAGGCCGAAGCAGGCGACCTGGCCGTCGAAGCGCACGAATTCCAGGTGGTCCATCACGTCGTCGCCCTGGGCGCCATGCAGATGCATGACCTTGGCGACGTGGTCGGGCGCCGGGTAGAGCACCTGGTGATACGTGATGCCGCGGTCCACTTTCAGCGCCTGCAGCGTCGTGTGGTTCCACGAGAGCTCGTAGACCGGCGGCAGGCTGCGGCCCGTGTCGCGGTCGCCGCGATGGAGCACGCCGGCGCGCCAGGACCGGAGCAGCGCCTCGAAGGCCTCCATCGCCAGCGGCGCGATCATCGCCAGCACGATATGCGTATCGGGTGGCACGATGTTCTTGAGCGGACGGAAATAGAGCTGCGGGATCGGCGCGGCGATCGGCGTCACGAGCTTCTTCAGGAGCGCGTCCTGGGCCGCCAGCGCGTGCGCGAAGCGCACCGCCTCGCCGAAGTCGTCGAAGCCCAGGATCACGTCGATCCAGCCATAGGCCGGCGCCAACGCCATCTCGACCTCGGCGACGATGCCGGTCGTGCCGTAGGCGTGCACGATCTTCTGCACGTCGTCGCCGCGCAGCTCCAGCACGCGCGGGCTCGACTCCATCGTCACGACGCGCAAGCCCAGCACGTTGCCGCGGTCGCGCAATCCGCCCCAGGTGACCGAGCCGACGCCGCCCGACCCGCCGCAGACGAAGCCGCCGATCGTCGCCGTGCGCAGCGTGCTGGGATGCATGCGCTGCTCCTGGCGCGACTGCGCCTGGGCCTCCGTGTCGATGTCGATCAGCTTCGCGCCGGCGTCGGCGCGCACGCGGCCCGGCTCGATGCGCCGGACCGCGCTCATCAGCGACAGGTCCAGGAGAACGCCGCCCTTGAGCGGCATGGCCTGACCGTAGTTGCCGGTGCCGGCGCCACGCGGCGTGACCGGCACGCGCCGGGCATGGCAGGCCTTGAGCGTCTCGATCAGCTCGGCCTCGTTCGCCGGCATGACGACGAGGTCGGCGGTGACGTCCCGGAGCCGCTTCTTCAGGATCGGGCTGTACCAGTAGAAGTCGCGGCTGCGCAGCTTGACCTGCGCGCGGTCGACGACCGTGCGGATCGACGCCAGGTCGTGGCTGAGGGCTCCCCAGTCGGTCATATCGGGTCGCTCATGTCATCAGATGGTCCAGCTCGCGGTAGCTCGGCAGCGTGCGGTCGATCGGCCGGCCGGCCCTGAGGACGACACGGTCGGATTGCGGCCGCGACAACAGCTCGCTGTAGCCGCGGGCGTTGAACAGCAGCAGGTCGGCGGGCGCGCCGGCGGCAATGCGTCCGACCGCCGGAAGACCCATCACGTCGGCCGGCGTGCGCGTGATCGCCGCCGGCCAGGCGCCGACCGGGCGGTCGAGATGGGCGATCCGCACGGCCTCGCGGAAGACCTCGAGCCCGTCATGATCGCCGTAGCCGTAGAACGGATCGCGGCAATTGTCGCTGGCGATCGCGACCGGGATGCGCTTCGCACGCATCTCGTGCAGCAAGGTGACGCCGCGCCAACGCGGCGTCCGGCCGGGCACGCGGTCCTGCAGGAACAGGTTGCACATGGGCAGGCTGACGATCGACACCCCGGCCTCGGCCACGAGATCGACCGTCCGGTCGATGTCCTCCTCGGCCTGCAGCGCCAGGCTGCAGCAATGCCCGGCCGTCACGCCGCCGGCGAACCGGGTGCGCAGCTTGGCCCGGGCGATCGCGCGCAGTCCCATGGCCGCGGCGTTGCCGCTTTCATCGGTGTGGAAATCGAGGTCGAGGCCGCGCGCGGCGGCCAGCGCGAAGGCGCGGTCGAGCCGCCGGTCCAGGTCGCGCGCCGGCAGCACCACCGCACCGAGAATGCCGCGCTGCGCGGCGACGAGGTCGGCAAGCTCGTCGCCGTGCGGCCCAAGCAGGTCTTCCAGCAGCAGGATGGTGACCGCCTGCAGCTCGACGCGCCCGCGCCACCTCTCGCGCATGCGCGCGAAGACCGGCCAGGAGATGCGGTGCTGCGGCGGACCCGAGTCGAGATGGGTGCGGATCGCCGCCGTGCCCTGCGCATAGGCCGTGCGCAGGCTCCAATCCATGCGTTCCGCGACGTCCGCTTCGCTCCAGCGCCGCTCCCGGTCGCTCGCCACGGACGCGATCGCGCCGTCGCGCGTGCCGTCCGGGTTCTCCATGCGCGGCCAGATATGGCCCTTGTCGAGATGCGTGTGCAGGTCGGCGAAGCAGGGCCAGACCTGGTTGCCGTCCAGGTCGATGCCGTCGGCTCCTTCGCCGCCGGGCGCGACCTGCTCGATCCGGCCGCCCGCGATGGCGATGTCGACGCGGGCCAGCCCCTCGCGGTCCGGCGCGACGCCCGGCGGCGGTTGGTCCAAGAGGCAGGCCGGCACGGCGGCGCGGCGCAGCACGACGCGCGCGGCGCCGTCGAGCAGCGGCGGCCAGGCGGCCATGCTCAGTTCTCCCGCTTCACGGCGCTCTCGTGCCAGCGCCGCAGCGCCAGGTGCGAGATCGCGGTGAACAGCACGAAGATGAGGATGCCGGTGAAGGAGATCAGCGCGAGCGCGGCGAACATGCGCGGGATGTTGAGCCGGTAACCGGATTCGAGGATGCGGAAGGCGAGGCCCGATCCCTGCCCTGCCGTGCCGGCGGCGAACTCGGCCACCACCGAGCCGATCAGCGACAGGCCGCCGGCGATGCGCAGGCCGCCGAGGAAGTAGGGCATCGCCGCGGGGATGCGCAGGTAGCGCAGCACCTGCCAGCGCGACGCGCCGTAGAGCTGGAACAGGTTGACCAGGTTGTGGTCGGCGCTGTGCAGCCCCAGCGTGGTGTTCGACAGGATCGGGAAGAAGGCGACGATCCAGGCGCAGATCAGGATGGCGACATGCGTGTTGTCGACATAGATCAGGATCAGCGGCGCGATGGCGATGATCGGCGTCACCTGCAGGATGACGGCGTAGGGGAAGAAGCTGAGCTCGATCCATTCGGACTGGGCGAACAGGACGGCAAGGGCGAAGCCGCCGACGACCGCCACGGCGAGCGCCAGGAAGGTGATGCGGAGCGTCACGAGCAGCGCCGGCTGCAGCGTGCCCCAGTCGGTCCACAGCGTCTTTGCGATCATGAGCGGTCCGGGCAGGATGTAGTGCGGGATCGCGTTGACGCGCACGACGGCCTCCCAGGCGACCAGCGACGCCAGCGCGATCGCGCTGGGCAGCACGACGCGCGCAATGCGCAGCATGCGCTCTGACCGCTCGCGCGAAGGCGCCGCGTCGCTCATGCCGGCTGCTCCTGCATCGCCCGGGCGAGGCTGCGCGAGATCGTGCGGCAATACTCGTTGTAGACGGTCGAGGTGCGGAACTCCTCGTCGCGCGGATAGGCCGCGTCGATGCGGTGCTCGGCCACGATGCGCCCGGGGCGCGGCGCCATCACGACGATGCGGCTGGACAGGTAGACCGATTCGAACACGCTGTGCGTGACGAACACGACGGTCCAGCTCTGGCTGCGCCACAGCTCCATGACGTCGTTGTTGAGCTTGAACCGCGTGATCTCGTCGAGCGCCGCGAAGGGCTCGTCCATCAGCAGCAGGCGCGGCCGCGTGACCAGCGCGCGCGCGATCGACACGCGCATCTTCATGCCGCCCGACAGCTCGCGCGGATAGGCCCGGGCGAAGCCCTCGAGTCCGACCATCGCGATCGCCGCGGTCACGTCGCGCTCGGCCTGCTTGCGCCCGACGCGCTGCAGCCGGAGCGGCAGGTAGACGTTGTCGAACACCGTGGCCCAGGGCATCAGCGTCGGCTCCTGGAACACGAAGCCGATGTCGCGCCTGGTGTGCGCCTCGGGATCCGGCCACTCGATGCGCCCGCCGGTCGGATCGCCCAGGCCCGCGATCAGGCGCAGCGCCGTGCTCTTGCCGCAGCCCGACGGGCCGAGCAGCGTGAGGAACTCGTGCTGGCCGATGGCGAGGTCGAGGCCGGCGAGCGCCAGCACGCCGCTGGCGAAGCGCTTGTCGACCTTGTCGAGACGGACCAGCGGGCGGGCGAGGCGCGGGTCGGCCACCAGCGGACTACTTGCGCAGATCGAGGCCGACACCCTTGTTCACGAACTGCAGCGTGTACGACTTCTTGTAGTCGAGCGACGCGTCGACGACCTTGGCCTTGACCATCTTGTCGAAGAAGCTCTTCTGCCGCGCGTCGGTCATGGCGCCGATGCCGAGCTTCAGCGAGTCGCCCGAATCGACGATGCCGTACTCCTTCATCTTGTCGATCGAGTAGACGATCTGGGCGTCGGACATCTCGGGATTGTCCTTGCGGATGAGCGCGTTCGCCGCCTTGTTGTCGCCGTAGAGATAGTTGTACCAGCCGATCATCGACGCATCGACGAAGCGCTGCACCAGGTCGGGGCGCTTCTCGATGATGTCGTTGCGCGTCTCGATCGTGGTGGCATAGGTGTCGAAGCCGTGATCGGCCAAGAGGAAGATCTTCGGCTTGAACTTGCCCTGGCGCTCGATCTCGAACGGCTCCGCGGTCACATAGCCCTGC
>JAKLKW010000124.1 GCA_023150455.1 Alphaproteobacteria bacterium
GAGCAGCGGCTGCGCGACGAGCTCACGCGGCTCGGCGCCGAGGTCGACCGGCTCGACCGCGACATCGCCGAGCGCTTCCCCGGGTTCGCCGAGCTGTCCGACCCGCGCCCGCTCGAGCTCGCGGCCGCGCAGGCGCTGCTGAAGCCGGGCGAGGCGATGCTGGTCTACGCCGTCGGCCACGAGCAGTCCTTCCTCTGGGTGGTGCGTAGGGACGCGGCCGCCTTCGTGCCGCTGGCGGTCGGGCAGGAAGAGCTGGTGGGGCAGGTCGCGGCGCTGCGCGCGGCGGTCGACCCGAGCGCGATGGGCGATCCGGCCAGCCCGCCGGCCTATCCGGTGGCCGGGGCCGCCAGGCTCCATCGCGCGATCATGACGCCGGCCGCGCCGCACCTGGCCGGCGCGAGCCACATCATCGTCGTGCCGGACGGGCCGCTGCAGAGCCTGCCCTTCGCCATTCTCGTCGACGACGCGGCAGCGAAGCCCACCGCGTTCCTCGCGCGCAAATACGCCTTCTCGACGCTGCCCGGCGTGTCGTCGCTGCGCGCGCTCCGCCGCTTCGCCAGGGGATCGAAGGCGAGCCTGCCCTTCGTCGGCTTCGGCGACCCGGTGCTGGCGCCGGTCGCGGGGCGGGCCGCGCGCCAGGGCCGCGTGCGCGCCGCGCCGGCAAGCCTGTTCCGCCAGGGCGCGGTCGCCGACGCGGCCGCCTTGCGCAGGCTGCCGAGCCTGCCGGAGTCGGCGGGCGAGCTGCGCATGCTCGCGAAGCTGCTCAAGGCCGAGGAGCGTCACGTGGTGCTGGGCGCCGACGCGACCGAGACGCGCCTGCGCCAAACCGACCTCACGAAGTTCCGCGTCGTCGCCTTCGCCACGCACGGGCTGACCTCGGGCGAGTTCCCCGGCGTCGCCGAGCCGGCGCTGGTGCTGAGCCCGCCGCAGCGGCCGAGCCCCGAGGACGACGGCCTCTTGACCGCGAGCGAGATCGCGCGCCTGTCGCTCGACGCCGACTGGACGCTGCTGTCGGCCTGCAACACCGCCGCCGCCGACGGCACGCCGGGCGCCGAGGGCCTGTCGGGCCTGGCGCGCGCCTTCTTCTATGCCGGCTCGCGCGCGCTCCTGGTCTCGCACTGGCCGGTCGAGTCGCGCGCGGCGCCGATCCTGACCACCGGCGCCATCGGCGCGCTGGCGCGCGAGCCCGGGATCGGCCGCGCCGAGGCGCTGCGCCGCTCGATGCTCGAGATGATGGAGCGCAACAACTACGCCCACCCGATGTTCTGGGCGCCGTTCGTCGTGGTCGGCGAGGGCGGGCCGGCGGGGTGAGCGGCCGTGCTATGATCCCGCGCATGACGCGCAACCCGCTCCGTGCCGGTGTCGTCGCGATCGCCGCCGCGCTGCTGCTCGCACCGGCGGCGTCGGCGGCGGAACGGCTGCACGGCAAGTCGCTCGACGCGGCCTTGCAGCCCTATCTCGCGCGCCACGGCCTGCCGGCGCTGGCGGCGGCGGTGGCGGTGAAGGGCAGGATCGTCGCGTCGGGCGCGGTCGGCACGCGCCGCGCGGGCACGAACATCCCGGTCGCGATCGACGACCGCTTCCATCTGGGCTCCAACACCAAGGCGATGACGTCGCTCCTCGCCGCCATGCTGGTCGAAGAGGGCGCGCTCGGCTGGGGCGCGACCGTCGGCGAGCGCTTCCCGGAGCTGGGCAAGGCCTTCGCCCCCGACGTCGCCGGCATCACGCTCGAGCAGCTGCTGTCGCACACGAGCGGCATCCCCGGCGACAACGCGGCGCAGGAAAAGCTGCTGGCGGAGAGCTACGAGCAGGACGCGCTGAACCTGGACGAGCTGCGCTACTGGGTCGCCGAGCGCCTCGTCGCGCTGCCGCTGAAGTCGAAGCCCGGCGAGCGGTTCGAATACGCCAACATGGGCTACCTGCTGGCGAGCGCGATGCTGGAGCGCGCCGCGGGCAGGACCTGGGAGGAGATGATCGTCGAGCGCATCTTCGCGCCCCTGGGCTTGCGGACCGCGGGGCTCGGCCCGCAGGCGCGGCCGGGGCGCGTCGACGCGCCGCTCGGCCATGTCGCGCGGGAAGGCGCGCCGCCGAAGCCGATGCTGGCCGGGCCCAACGGCGACGTGCCCGCCGTGCTCGGGCCGGCGGGCAACGCGCACATGTCGATCCTCGATTTCGCGCGCTGGGCGGCCTGGAACGCCGGCGAGGGCAGGCGCGGACCCGGGCTGGTGCGCGCCGAGACGCTCAAGAAGCTGCACACCAAGGCGATCGACATCCCGCCCAGGCCCGACGCGGCGCCCGGAACCCCGGGGCTCGGCTCCTACGGCTTCGGCTGGGGCACGGTGAGCGAGCCGTTCGCGCCGGAGCCGATCCTCTACCACGGCGGCTCGAACACGATGAATCTCGCCCACGTCTACGTGCAGCCGGCGCGCGACTTCGCCATGGTGATGGCGACCAACGTGGGCGGGCGTCGGGCCGAGGACGCCTTCAAGGCGCTGGCCAAGGACCTCTACGAGCGCTTCGCGCCGCGCGGCCGTTGATCCACGTCAACGCGGCGGAAGCAGGCATGCCCCAGGCTGGCCCCTTCGCCAGGCTCGGGGGCGTCGGACTCCGGCTCGCGGCGGGGAGGACCCATCGATGGTGCATGCGCGGCTGACCGGCATCCTGCTCGCCTTCTGCGTCCCGGCGACCGCCGCCGCGGAGCCGCAGCCCGTGCGCGGCAGCGGCTTCATCACGCTGATGCAGGGCAACACGGTGTCGGGCACGAGCCGGTCGGGCGCCGCCTTCAACATGTACTTCCTGCCCGACGGAGTCCTGACCTACGAGGACTCGGCCGGCGCGCGCGACCGCGGCACGTGGAGCATCGACGCGGACGGCGACGTCTGCGTCGCCTGGGAGAAGCCGGCCGACCACCCGAAAGGCTGCTATCGGGTCGCGGTCGACGGCAGCAGGATCACGTGGCGCGGCAAGGGCGGCAGCGGCAGCGCCACGCTGCGCGGCGGCATCGCCGATACGTTCCTGAAGGCCGGCAAGAAGTAGCCGCGCGTCGCCCCGGCCCGGGCGTCGGGGCCGACCGAAGTCCGCACCGCACCGCCCTTCCTGCCCGCGCAGGCGAAAGGCGCGAGGTCACGATCCGAGCGGCGCGGGCCGCCACTTGCCGGGCTAGGGCACATGGGCCTAGCATGATGCCAAGCCGCGGCAAGACGCGGCAGCCAGGCGCATCCAGCGCAAACAGGGAGAGAAAAGGATGAAAACGGTCACCTACGCGGCCGCGGCAGCGGCCGCCGTCTTGGCGCTTTGCGGCGCCGCCCAGGCCCAGCAGACCCTGGAGAACGTGAAGAAGCGCGGACAGCTCGTCTGCGGCGTCAGCCAGGGCAACCCGGGATTCTCCAATCCCGACGCGCAGGGCAACTGGACCGGGCTCGACGTGGCGCTGTGCCGCGCCGTCTCGGCCGCGATCTTCGCCGACGCCAAGCGGATCAAGTTCGTCCCGCTCTCGGCCAAGGACCGCTTCACCGCGCTGCAGTCGGGCGAGGTCGACCTGCTGTCGCGCACCACGACCTGGACCATGAGCCGCGACACGCAGCTGGGATTCGACTTCGTCGCCGTCAACTTCTACGACGGCCAGGGCTTCATGGTGCCGAAGAAGTCGGGCGTCAAGAGCGCGCTGGAGCTGAAGGGAGCCACCGTCTGCACGGCGACCGGGACGACCACCGAGCTCAACCTCGCCGACTATTTCCGCGCCAACAAGATGGAATACAAGGTGGTCGCCTTCGAGAAGACCGACGAGGTGAACGCCGCCTACGACTCCGGCCGGTGCGACGCCTACACGACCGACCGGTCGAGCCTCGCTTCGCAGCGCACCAAGCTCAAGGTGCCGGGCGACCACGTGATCCTGCCCGAGGTGATCTCGAAGGAGCCGCTCGGGCCGGTGGTGCGGCACGGCGACGCCAACTGGGGCGACATCGTGCGCTGGTCCTATTTCGCGATGGTCAACGCCGAGGAGCTGGGCGTCACCTCGAAGAACGTCGACGAGATGAAGAAGTCGTCCAACCCCGAGATCAAGCGCATGCTCGGCCTCGAAGGCGACTTCGGCAAGATGATCGGCCTCGACAACGCCTGGGCCTACAACATCATCAAGCAGGTCGGCAACTACGACGAAGCCTACGAGGCGTCGGTCGGCCCCAAGACCCCGGTCGGCCTGCCGCGCGGCGTGAACGCGCTGTGGACCAAGGGCGGGGTGCAGTACGCGCCGCCGATCCGCTGACCATGCGAGGCGCCGCGCGCGGCGCGACGGCACGAGGGCCGGGACGTCCCGGACCTTGGCACGTCGCCGCCGGCGCGGCCCTCAGGCCGCCCTGCCCCGCTCCGCCTGCGCCTGCTCCCAGCCGATCAGCGCGAGCTTGCGCGCGCCGCCCCAGCGGTACTCGCCGATCGCGCCGGTCTTGCGGATGGCGCGGTGGCAGGGGATGAGGAACGCGATCGGGTTGGCGCCGACCGCGCCGCCGACGGCGCGCGCGGCGCGGGGCTTGCCGACGGCGGCGGCGATCCTGTCGTAGGAGACCAGCGCGCCCTCGGGCACCTGGAGCAGCGCCTCCCACACCTTGACCTGGAAGGGCGAGCCCATGAGCACGAGGCCGAGCTTCCGGCGCTGCTCGACGGGGCTGAAGACCCGGGCGGCGAGGCGGTGCGCCTGGGCCGCGTCCTCGCGGAAATCCGCGTCGCGCCAGCGCGCCCGCATGTCGGCGAGGCACCGGCCCCGATTGCCGTCCATCACGAAGCCGAGGCCGCAGATGCCGCGCGCCGTCCACAGGATCAGGCACTCGCCGAAGGGCGACGGCGCGAATCCGTAGCCGATGGCGAGGCCCCGGCCGCGGCTCTTGTATTCGCCCGGCGTCACCGCTTCCTGGCCCACGAACAGGTCGTGCAGCCGCGACGGACCGCTCAGGCCCGCCTCGTAGGCGGCGTCGAGCACGCTCTCGCCGCGCTCGAGCGCGGCCTTGGCGCTGTCGAGCGTCAGGTAGCCGAGGAACTTCTTCGGGCTGACGCCGACCCAGCGCGTGAACACGCGCTGAAAGTGGTACTCGCTCATGCCCGCCGCCCGCGCCGCCTCGGCGAGGTCGGGCTGCTGGCGCCAGTGCCGCGCCAGGTACCGCAGCGCGCGGTCGATGCTGGCGTGGTAGGGGGCGTGGCAGGGGTCGCCGCCGCCGCCGCGGCGGGCGGCGATGCGCGGGCTTGCGGTCCGGCCGGTCGTCATCGTCATCGTGTCCATGGTGGGCCTCGTCGCAGGTGCGTTCAAGCTTTCGGCGAACCTAGGCCCGCGCGGGCGCCCGCGCCCACCCGGTTCTTGCGCCGGGCCACGGCGCTCAGGCTTCGCCGCGCGCGGCCGCCAGCCGGGCGGAAATGCGCTCCGCGGCGAGGCGGACGGCGGGAAGCAGCGCGCCGGCCGGGTCGCGCCCGCCGCGGCGGTGCAGCACCGGGGCGGCGAGGCAGGCCGAGACGGCGCCGTCGGCGTCGTGGAGCGGGAAGCTGACGTCGGTGACCCCGGCGAACACGGGGCTGGGCGCGCGCTCGTAGCCGCGGCGGCGGATCAGCGCGAGCCGCGCCGCGAGGGCGCGCGGCAGCACGGCGCCCGCGCGCCGGAGATCCGCCAGCGTCGCGGCGCGGTCATCCCCGGACATGAACGCCAGCACGACCCGGCCGGAGGCGGACAGCGCCACCGGTACGCCGAAGCCGATGCGCAGCAGGAAGCTCACCTCGCCCGGCCCCTCGACCCGCGCCACGGTCACCATGCGCTCGCCCGAGAGCACGCTGACATGGCAGGACTGGCGGATCCCGGCCGCGAGCGCGCGCATCTCGGGATAGGCGACATCGAGCAGGCCGGCCACGGGCGGCCGCCGGAGCCCGGTCAGGAACAGCTTGTTGCTGAGCCGGTAGCGGTCGGTCTGGCGCGCGCGCTCGATGTAGCCGCGCGCCTCGAGCACGCGCAGCACGCGGAACATCTCGCTGCGCGAGCGGTCGAGCGCCTGGGCGATCGCGCTGAGCGTCATCGGCTCGCGCGCGCCCGACAGAAGCTCGACCGCGTCGAGCCCCTTCTCCAGCGCCGGCGCGCTGTAGCGCCGCGCCGCCGACCGCACCATCGCCACCTCGCTTGCGGCCGCCGCGCATTTGACTCCGCCGCCGGCCGCCGGTTAGTTTCTTTCATAAAACGTCGTTTGATTCCTGAAATCAAGCGGCCGATCGCCTCGGGGCGCGGGGGGAAGCGCAGGGTTGATCTACCAGTTCAATTTCCGCGACGTGTTCGCGAGCATCGACATGCTGCTCGAGGGCGCGCTGCTGACCCTCCAGCTGTCGGCCGTGACCATGGCCTGGGGCCTCGCGATCGGCGTCGCGGGCGCGCTCGCGCGCAGCTGGGGGCCGCCGCCGGTCAGGCTCGCCGCCACCGCCTACGTCGAGGCGATCCGCAACACGCCGCTCCTGATCCAGCTTTTCCTGGTGTTCTTCGGCCTGCCGAGCGCCGGCATCAGGCTCGACGCCAACACGGCCGCCGTGGTGGCGCTGTCGGTCAACCTCGGCGCCTACGCCACCGAGATCATCCGCGCCGGCGTCGAGGCGGTGCACAAGAGCCAGATCGAGGCGGGCCTCGCGCTGGGATTGTCGCGGCTGCAGGTGTTCCGCTATGTCGTGCTGTTCCCGGCGCTGAAGACGATCTACCCGGCGCTGGCGAGCCAGTTCATCCTCCTGATGCTGGCGACCTCGATCGTGTCGCAGATCGCGGCGGCGGAGCTGTTCCACATGGCCAGCATCCTGCAGTCGCGCACCTTCCGCGACTTCGAGGTCTACATCGTCGCCGCCGCCATGTACCTGGCGATGGCGCTCATGTTCCGCGCGCTGTTCGCGCTGATCCACCGCCTGGCGTTCGGGCGATGACGCGGGCGACGACGGGGGCGATGACGGGGCGGGCGACGGGGGGCGGGCGATGATCCGCGAGCCCAACGCGCTCGACGTGCTCTACCTGATCGCCGCCGGGCGCTGGACGCTGGCGCTGACGGCGCTGGCCTTCTTCGGCGGCGGGCTCATGGGCATCCTCGTCATGCTGCTGCGGATAGCGCCGGCGGCCCCGGTGCGCTGGGCGGCGATGGGCTGGATCCAGGCGATCCAGGGCACGCCGCTGCTCGCGCAGCTGTTCGTGTTCTTCTTCGGCTTCGCCATCTTCGGCTACCGCGTCTCGCCCTGGGTCGCGGCCGGCGTGGCGTTCTCGATCTACGCCTCGGCCTTCCTCGCCGAGATCTGGCGCGGCTGCATCGAGGCGGTGCCGCGCCAGCAATGGGAGGCCTCGGCCGCGCTGGGCTTGAGCTTCCCGCAGCAGCTGCGCTACGTCGTCGTGCCGCAGGCCTTCCGCATCGCCATCCCGCCGACCGTGGGGTTCCTGGTGCAGCTGGTGAAGAACACGTCGCTCGCATCGACCATCGGGTTCATCGAGCTCACGCGCGAGGGCCAGATCACGACCGGCGCGACGTTCCGGCCCTTCACCATCTACGGCATCGTGGCGGTGCTCTATTTCTGCATCTGCTTCCCGCTGTCGCAGCTCAGCCAGCGCCTCGAACGGAGGCTTCATGTCGCTCGTTAGGCTGGAAGGCGTGACCAAGAGGTTCGGCCAGCTGACCGTGCTGGACCAGGTGTCGCTCGCAATCGAACCGGGCGACATCGTCGCCGTGATCGGGCGCTCGGGCTCGGGCAAGAGCACGATGCTCCGCTGCATCAACGCGCTGGAGCCGATCCAGGGCGGGCGCATCCTGTTCGAGGACACGGTGGTCAACGATCCGGCGACCGACCTGCGCAAGCTGCGCCAGCAGGTCGGCATCGTGTTCCAGAGCTTCAACCTGTTCCCGCACCTGTCGGTCGCGCGCAACATCACGCTGGCGCCGACCGTGGTGAAGGGGATTCCGGCGGCCGAGGCGCGGCGCCTGGCCGAGGAGGTGCTGGCGCGCGTGGGGCTGGCCGAGAAGATCGACGCCTATCCCGACCAGCTCTCGGGCGGGCAGCAGCAGCGCGTGGCGATCGCGCGCTCGCTCGCCATGCAGCCGAAGCTGATGCTGTTCGACGAGATCACCTCGGCCCTCGACCCGGAGCTGATCGGTGAGGTGCTGAAGGTGCTGGAATCCCTCGCCCGGCAGGGCATGACCATGATGCTGGTGACGCACGAGATGGGGTTCGCCCGCAACGTCGCCAACCGCGTCGTCTTCATGCACCAGGGCAAGGTGTGGGAGCACGGCCCGGCGCGCGAGACGCTGGGCCGGCCGCGCACGCCCGAGCTCGAGAGCTTCCTCGGCTCGGTGCTGCACTGAACGGAGCGAACGCAACACCAAGGGGAGTACCGTCATGAAACGCTGGTTCGCGATGCGCTGGTTCGCGGTTCTGGCCGCCGCCGCGGCCCTGATCCTCGGCGGGACGCCGGCCATGGCCGACAAGTTCGAGGACATCCTGAAGGCGGGCACGGTGCGCATCGGCGTGCCGCTGGACGTGCCGCCCTTCGGCTCGGTCAACGCCCAGCGCCAGGCCGAGGGCTTCGACATCGACCTCGCCAACATGGTGGGCAAGGCGATGGGCGTGAAGGTCGAGCTGGTGCAGCTGACCGGCGCCAACCGCATCCCGTTCCTGCTGACCGACAAGGTCGACATCGTGATCTCGGTCATGGGCCTGACGCCCGAGCGCGCCAAGCAGATCATGTTCACCGCGCCCTATGCCGACACCTCGCTCGCCGTCTACGGCGCCAAGAGCCACAACGTGAAGTCGGCCGACCAGCTAGGGAACCTCAAGGTGGTCGCGGCCAAGGGCACGACGCAGGACCTGGGCCTGAGCGCCATGAACCCCAAGGCCGTCATCATGCGCACCGAGGACGACGCCACGGCGGCACAGGCCTACATCACCGGCCAGGCCGACCTGATTGCGACCAACAGCCTGATCGTGCCGGACCTGATGAAGCGCGCGCCGGGCAAGGAGTTCGACCTGAAGTTCGTGATCCGCCGCAGCCCGGCGCACATGGGCGTGCGCATGGGCGAGCACACGCTGGTGCGCTGGCTCGACTCGCTCATCTTCTTCAACACCATGAACGGCGAGCTCGACAAGCTGCACCAGAAGTGGCTCGCCGCCCGGATGGCGCCGCTGCCGCCGCTCTAAGCGGCTGGACGGATCGCTGTTTCGGTTCCCTTCCCGCCACGGAAGAAGGGGACAGGAAGACGGATCGAAGCGCCCTCTCCCGCCGCCCGGCGGGAGAGGAGCATGGGGAGTGACATCCATGGAAGTCGAATGGTCGCGCCTGAAGGCGCGCGAGCTGGCGGAGCTGGCAAGGCGGAACGCGATCGTGCTGGTGCCGATCGGCGCAACCGAGCAGCACGGGCCGCATCTGCCGGTGCAGGTCGACGCCAGGCTCGCCGGCGAGGTGTGCGTGCGCGCGGCGCGCATCGTCGCGAAGCACGAGCCGATCGCGACGCTGCCCTCGATCTGGTTCGGCATGTCCGAGCACCACATGAAGCTGGGCGGCACGATCACGCTGGACTTCGAGACGATGTACGCGGTGGTCCGCTGCGTCGTGCGCTCGCTGCTGCAGCACGGCTTCAAGCGCATCTTCATCCTGAACGGGCACGGCGGCAACACGACGGCGCTCGAGAACATCGTGGGCGAGCTGACCATCAAGCACCAGGTCCCGCTGGCCTGCGGCACCTACTGGGACATCGCCGCCGACGCCATCGCCGGGCTGCTGGAGAAGCAGAAGCGGCTGCTGCACGCCTGCGAGGCCGAGACCTCGATGATGCTGGCGCTGACGCCCGAGCTGATCGACCGCAACGAGCTGTCGCAGATGCACGGACCCTACGTGCCGGGCCTGAGCGCGATCGACGGCGCCAACAAGGCGGCCTATCGCTGGCGCTACCTTTCCACCCGCTCGCCCAACGGCGTGATCGGCGACGCATCGGCCGCCAGCCCCGAGAAGGGCGAGAAGCTGCTCTCGGCGATCGCCGAGGAGCTCGCCAAGGCGCTGATGGTCAAGGAGTTCTGGGCGGCGCCGGTCTGAGCAGAGAATTCGAAACAAGCAACGGAGGAGCGCAACATGGGTTCGTTCTGCAAACGCTTGCTGGCGGCGGCCGGCCTGCTGGCCGCGATCTTCATGGCGGCCGGCGACGCGCGGGCCGACAAGCTTGCCGACATCATGGCCAAGGGCGTCGTGCGCGTCATCGTCTTCGGCGACGTCCCGCCCTTCGGCTCGGTCAACGTCAACCGCGAGCTGGAGGGCTTCGACATCGACCTGGCCAAGATGATGGCCCAGGCGCTGGGCGTGAAGCTCGAGCTGGTGCAGGTGCCGGCGGCAAGCCGCATCCCCTACCTGATGACCGACAAGGGCGACGTGAACATCGCGGCCATGTCGGTGACGCCCGAGCGGGCGCGCCAGGTCATGTACAGCGCGCCCTATGCCGACACGTCGCTGGCCGTGTTCGGGCCGAGATCGCTGGCGATCAAGGGGCCGGCCGACCTCGGCCGCAACAAGATCGCCGTCGCCAAGGGCACGACCGAGGACGTCACGCTGACCGCCGCGGCTCCCGGCGCCGACATCATGCGCCTGGAGGACAACGCCGCCTCGGTGCAGGCGTATCTGTCCGGCCAATCGCAGCTCCTGGCCGCCAACAGCGTGGTGGTGGTGGAGCTGGCGAAGAAGAACCCGAACAAGGAGTTCGAGTTCAAGTTCGCGCTTCGCCGCGCACCCGCGCATGTGACCGTCAGGATGGGCGAGCACAACCTGCTGCAGTGGATCAACACCTTCATCTTCCAGCAGACGCTCAACGGCGAGCTCGACAGGCTGCACGAGAAGTGGCTCGGCGGAAAGATGACGGCGCCGCTGCCGCCGCTCTGATTCGGTGTCCAGGCACGACTTCACCCCGGCGGAGTTCGCCGATCGCCGCGCGCGGGTGCGCGAGGCGATCGGCGCCGCCGGCCTGGACTGGCTGGTCGCGTTCCATCCCGTCTCGATCCACTGGCTGACCGGCTCCGACGCGAAGAGCTACCAGGAATTCCAGTGCCTGCTGATCCCGGCCGGGGACGGGCCGCTGACCGTGATGACGCGCGAAGGCGAGGTCAACGAGTATCGCGACGATGCGCTGGTCGACGAGATCGTCGGCTGGGGCGGCGGGGTCGTCGAGGACCCGGTCGCCGCGTTCGCGGTGCTCGCCCGGCGTCTCGGCCTGCCGGGCGCGCGCGTCGGCATGGAGGTGCCGGCCTACTACCTGCATCCGCACCATTACGTCCGGCTGAAGGACCTGCTGGGCGCCGCCCTGGCGGCCGAGCCGACCAACCTGATCGCCGACCTGAAGCTGGTCAAATCCGCCGCCGAGCTTGCCTATATCCGCAAGGCCGCCGAAATCGTCGACATCGCGATGGATGCCTTCGTTGCCGCGCTGTCGGCAGGCCGCAGCGAGCTTTGGCTGGCCGGCAAGGTCTACGACACGCTGCTTTCGGCCGGCAGCGGCCTCGCCGCCAGCCCGATCAACCTGGTCTCGGGCCCGCGCTCGGGATTCAGCCACGGCGCGCCGACGGAGCGCGTGCTGCTCCCGGGCGACTCCGTGAACCTCGAATACGGCGCCGCCTATCGACGCTACACGGCCACGATCGGCCGGCAGTTCTGCCTCGGGCCGCCGACCGCGCGAATGCGCGAGGTCTATGCGGTCGTGCGCGCCGCCTGCGATGCCTGCATCGGCGCCATCCGCGACGGCGTCCCCGCCGTCGTGCCGCACGAGGCCGCGTGCCGGGTCATTTCCGATGCGGGATTGGCGCATGGCCGCGTGCACACGTCCGGCTACGGGCTGGCTCCCGGCTTTCCGCCGACCTGGGGCGAACCGATGCACATGCTGAACGACAGCCAGTACACGCTGCGCGCCGGCATGGTGGTGTCGGTCGAGCCGCCGGTCTTCCTCGGCGACGAGCGCATCGGCACGCGCATCATCGACAACGTCCTGGTGACCCGCGACGGCGCGGAGCTGCTGTCGCGCAGCACGCGGGATCTTGTCGCGGTCGGATAGGCCGTCGAAGCAGGAACCCGATCCGGCGGCCGGCCATCGGCGGCGGTCGATCGTCGGGGAATTCCGGGCGGTGCCGGTGTAGACTCGCTTCCCAAGCAAGGGGAGGAAACGCATGCCTGCCGCGCCCGCCGCGCCTTACGCCGGCGTCTTTCCGATCGCGCCGACGCCGTTCGCGCCGTCCGGAGACCTCGATCTCGACGGCATGCGCCGGGTGCTCGACTGCATGGTCGACCAGGGCGTCGACGGGATCTGCATCCTCGCCAACTACTCCGAGCAGTTCCTGCTGTCGGACGCCGAGCGCGACACGCTGCTCGAGCTTTGCCTGAAGCACGTCGCGGGCCGCGTGCCGGTGATCGTCACCTGCAGCCATTTCAGCACGCTTCTGGCGGCCGAGCGGGCGCGACGGGCGGCGGCGGCGGGCGCCGCGATGGTGATGCTGATGCCGCCCTATCACGGCGCTACGCTCAAGGCCGACGAGAAGGGCATGATCGAGCATTTCGCCCGCATCGCCGAGGCCGCCCGCATCCCGATCATGCTGCAGGACGCGCCCTTGAGCGGCGTGGCGCTTTCCGTGCCGTTCCTCCTGCGCCTGGCCAAGGAAGTGCCGCAGGTCTGCTACTTCAAGATCGAGGTGCCGGGCACGGCGGCGAAGCTGCGCGCGCTGGTCGAGGCGGGCGGCAAGGCGATCGTCGGCCCGTTCGACGGCGAGGAATCGATCACGCTGATGGCCGATCTCGACGCCGGCGCCACCGGCACGATGCCGAGCGCGCTGCTGCCCGATCTGATCAAGCCGGTGCTCCGGCATCACCGCGCCGGTCGGCGCGACGAGGCGGCCGCCGCCTATCGGCGCATCCTGCCGCTGATCAACTACGAGAACCGGCAGTGCGGCCTGCGCGCGACCAAGACCGTGATGGCCGAGGGCGGCGTGATCAGGAGCGACGCGGTGCGCCATCCGCTCGAGCCGATGCACCCCGCCACGCGCGCGGGGCTCATGGAGCTGGCGCGGGCGGCGAATCCGCTGGCGCTCCGATGGGGGCGCTGACGCCGCTTGCGCGACCGCGACCCGAACCGCCCGCCCGAGATCGAGCGCGCCTCCTGGCTCGCGCCGTTCCGGGTCGGGAGCTTCCGCTTCCAGTGGCCCGCGGACCTGGCGACGTCCTGGGCGTTCGAGATGGAGACGCTGATCCTCGGCTGGTACGTGCTGGTCGAGACGGGGTCGGTGCTGCTGCTGACGCTGTTCGCCACGCTGCAGTTCGTCGGCACGCTGGTCGCGCCGGTGTTCGGCCTGGCGGGCGACCGGCTCGGCCATCGCAACGTGCTCTGCGGCATGCGCGCGACCTATGCCGCGCTGGCGGCCGCGCTGACCGCGCTCGCCTTCCTCGGCGCGCTGGGCCCGGCGGCGGTGCTCGTCATCGCCGCGCTCAGCGGCCTGGTGCGGCCGTCCGACCTTGTGATGCGCAATGCCCTGGTGGGCGAGACGATGACGCCGGGCCTGCTGATGGGCGCGATGGGCATCTCGCGCACCACGGCCGACTCCGCCCGCGTCGCCGGCGCGCTGGCCGGCGCCGGGCTGATGGCATCGCTCGGCATGGCACCGGCCTATCTGATGATCACCGTGCTCTACGTCGCGAGCCTGCTGCTGACACTCGGCGTCGCGCGCGGCCCGGCGCGTCCGCCCGGCGCCGCAGAGACGGCGCCGCGCGCCTCGCCCTGGCCCGACCTCGTGCACGCCGGCGCCTATGTCTGGGCGGCGCCGCACCTGCTCGCCGCCATGTATCTCGCCTTCCTCGTCAACCTGACGGCGTTCCCCGTCACCAACGGGCTGCTGCCCTACGTCGCGAAGGAGATCTACGGCACCGACCAGACCGGGCTCGCCTGGCTGGTGGCGAGCTTCGCGCTCGGCGCGCTGGTGGGCTCGATCGGGCTCAGCCGGCATCGCGGGGTGATGCGCCCGGCGCGCATGATGATCGTGTTCGCCGTCGCCTGGTACGCGGCGCTGATCGCCATGGCGCACACGGAAAGCACGCTTGCCGGCATCGCGACCCTGATGGTGGCCGGCTTCATGCAGAGCCTGTGCCTGGTGCCGCTGGCGGTCATGCTGCTGCGCTGCTCCGACCCGCAGCTGCGCGGCCGCGTGATGGGCCTGCGCATGCTGGCGGTCTACGGCCTGCCGCTCGGCCTGCTGGCGGCCGGCCCGCTGATCCAGGCCTACGGCTTCGCCTGGACGGCGACGCTGGCGGGCGTGGTCGGCCTCGCCTGCACCCTCGTGATCGGCTGGTACTGGCGCCGGCATGTCTGGCGCATCGAGGCGCCCGCCAACGCGGGCTGAGGCGGCCGGAGATCGTCCGGGGAACTTCGCATCCGCGCCGGCGTTGAGCTGGCGGCGCCACGGAAAAAGGAGCGCCGCACCAGCTCACGGAGAGCATGCATGAACCGTTACCTCGCCCCGCTGACGGCGGCAGCGCTGTTGCTGCTGCCGCTGTTGGCCTTTGCCCAGACCACCCCGCCGGCGCCACCCCCCCCGCCCGCGGCGAAGCCCGGGACCGGCACCGACGCGGCGCCGCCCGCGCCGATGGGCGGCACGACCCAGGCCGCGCCAGCCGATCCGGCCAAGGCCGGTCCCGCCAAGAAGGCGACCAAGGCCAAGAGCGCGGCCGCGACCAAGAAGCCGGCCGGCAAGGCCACGATGAGCGGCAGCTCCGGCAGGCGTCGCGCCGCGGCGCCGCGCGACCCGATGTCCGACATGAGCGCGGACCGGTTGAACGAGATGGAGCTGCAGCGGCACCAGCAGATGCGGGCCTCCGGCGGGGCGATGAACCAGCTCGCCCCGGGCGGCACGGCGCAAGGCGCCGGGCAGGGCTCGATGCCCCAGGGCGCCGCGGGCGGCACCACGGGCGGCACGACGCAGTAACGGGCCTTGCGCTCCGTTCCCTGAAGCCGCGGCGCAGCGGGAGGGTCGACTCCCGCCGCGGCGTGTTTTCCGGCCCTGCGGCGGATCCCGCCCGGAACTTTCCCCGGCCGGCCGCCGTTCCCTGCCCCGGGGCGCCGCCGGTCGGGACGGCGCCGATCGTCCGGGAGAGGAACGCCATGCCGCGCGCGCTCGCCACCACCGTCGCGATGTTCGCCGCCTCGCTGCTCGTGCTCGGTTCCGCCGTGATGCTGATCATGGGCTCCGCCGACAAGCCGGCGGCGACGCCGGCTCCCGCGGCGCTCGACGGCATCGAGCCGCGCACCGGCGGCGCGCGCGCGCCGCGCATCGACGCCGACGTGAACCCCGCGACGCAGGCGCTGCAGCCGCCGCCGGTACCCGCCGCGCTGCAGACCGCGCCCGAGCTGCCCGCGGCCAGGCCGGGCCGCCCGG